>CALUVJ010000006.1 GCA_944324195.1 Candidatus Gastranaerophilales bacterium | reverse complement strand
AGGACATTATTCAACACAGGTAAAAGTTAAACGCCCTAAAACTTCGGTTGCGCAGGCTCCTGAGGTTCTGCCTAAACACAACTTATTCTCCGAAAAAGAAGCTGAGCAAAAAATTAACGCAATAAATAATGATATTTATGCAGGAGCCGAAAAAGAAAAAAAGAAAAAAGAATTTAACCGTTCTTTGTACTTCAAAATTTTCGGCGGCGTAGCACTTGTAACAGCCGGAATTGCAGGAATTAATAAGATTAAAGGATTTTTTAAACCCTCTTAATTATTTACATAGCTAAAACGTACTCCGTCAGCAGAATGTACACGCTTGCGCATTGCCAGCCGCCTGCAGGACACTGCTTGACTGTTCCTGCTCTTCACTTATTATTTTATTCTCTATATAATATTTTTATAGAGGTTTGAATAGATATCTCCGCAAAAAGGAATTTTATGGAAGAAGTAAAAATAATCGGAGCAGGATTGGCAGGTTCGGAAGCAGCCTTGCAGCTTGCTAAAAGAGGGATAAAAGTTAAACTATATGAAATGCGCCCGAATAAGACCACGGGTGCTCACGTAACGGGAGATTGCGGGGAGTTTGTATGTTCAAACAGTCTGGGTTCTTCCGACATAACGAATGCCAGCGGGCTTTTAAAGAAAGAGATGGAAATATTGGGCGGAGAATTAATTAAAATCGCTTATGAAAACTCTGTCCCGGCAGGAAATGCGCTCGCAATAGCAAGAGAGGATTTTTCCAAGGCGGTTACAGAAAAGATTGAATCCGAACCCAATATTGAATTAATAAGGGAAGAAGTAACCGAAATTCCGGACGGTAACGTAATCATAGCTTCCGGCCCGTTAACAAGCGACCGGTTTGCGGAAGCTATAAAAGAATTTACGCAGAGTGAACATCTTCACTTCTTTGACGCAATTGCTCCTATTGTAGAAATTGATTCTATCAACTTTGATAAAGCTTTCTGGGCATCAAGATATGATAAAGGCGAAGCTTCATACATTAATTGCCCTATGAACAAAGAAGAATATGAAAATTTCTATAATATATTAATAAACGCGCCAAGAATTGAGCAGCATGATGTTGATAAAAATTCAAAATACTTTGAATCCTGTCTTCCTGTAGAAGTCCTCGCTTCAAGAGGTGTTGACACCTTACGATTCGGTCCGCTGAAGCCTGTAGGACTTATTGATAAAAGAGTCGGAACAGAAAACTACGCAGTAGTACAGTTGAGACAGGATAATTCCGCAAAAACCCTGTTTAACCTTGTCGGATTCCAAACAAATCTTAAATGGGGAGCGCAAAAAGAGTTAATTCATTCAATTCCCGGACTAGAAGATGCAAATATCGTACGGTACGGGGTTATGCACAGAAATACATTCATCAACAGCCCGCAAATACTCAACCCGACTTTAGAGACCAAAAAAAGAAAAGGTCTATTCTTTGCCGGCCAAATAACAGGTACGGAAGGATACACCGAATCGATTGCAACAGGTATGCTTGCGGGGATAAATATGGCAAAGAGAGTTCAAACCTCTCCCGAATTTCTAAGTTCGCAAAGCTCACAAAGAAATTCTACCCTCTCCGCCTTCCGCTCCGCATCCCGGAGAGGAGAGCAGGAGCAAAATGAAGATTGCCTGTTCACCCTTCCGAGAGAAACAATGCTCGGTGCTTTAACATTTTATATTACTGATATCGCACACCTGAAGCATATTTCATCGCGTGATAATTCTATCAGATATTTACCTCTCCAGCCGACAAATTCAAACTGGGCAATTGTAGCACCGATAGATTTACCCCAAAAAGATTTACCCCCAAAAGATTTACCCCCAAAAGACAGGAAAAATAAAAAGCTTAAAGCAGAGCTTCTGGCAAAACGTTCAATTGAGACACTTAAAGATTTTATTAAGAAATATTAAGCAATTTAAAACTCGCACGCAATTCTCGAAAAGAAAAATACTTTATATATTTAAAGAAAGAAACACGAGGAAAAAGGAGCATAACTATGGGAATTGAAATTGCTAATTTAACCGGAACTTTAAAAAAGCTGGCAGAACTTGCAGATGGCAATGATAACAAAATCATCGAAGAAGGTATTGAACTTACCGTTTTTAAAAACTATGCAGAAACAGCAGTTGATAATAATCAGGTAAGCAAAGATGATTATAAAAAGATTTTTGGTTCTGAAATTAATAATCAAACAGTAACAAAACCTCTTTCTAAAAAAGAAAAAGAAGCGGTTGAAAGAAAAGAAAGAAACCTTGTTAACAGATTAGAAGAGGTTGTTAATACAGAAACAGAAAATGTTCTTCCTGCACTGAGAGAAAAACTTGGCAAAGGTGTAAACGACCCTGTTTATGTAGAGCTGCAAAACAAAGTTCAAACAATTTTAAATGCAATTAATTCTGTTGGTTATAACTCAAAAGATGATGTTGAAGATTTATACGATAAAGTAAAAGAAAATTTAAATATTAAGAGAAAAGACGATTTCTCCAAGAAAGTTTTAAAAGCTTTAATTAAGAATGCAGAATACGTACAATCAACTAAAGAATTCGGTGAAATTAAAGCTGAATATGATAAACTTGTAAAAGAAGGCAAAGATGAAGAAGAAGCTTTCAAAGCAGTTAAAGAAAAATTTGACGGCAAAGGTTCATATTACCACGATTTCTTAAGGAAAAGAGGTTCATTCTTCTATAAAATGACTCACTTTAAGAGCAAACTCAGCAGATTTGAATCTACATACATTATGCCGGAAGCAAGAAATACAGTAAGAGAAGCTATTTATGAATCCGATAGTACTTCTTCTAAAGATGTTAAAAATGACGCTGAAGATAAATTAAAAAATGATAAAAATTATAATAAATATACCCAAAAAGCTCTTGGCGGAGAAAATAATTTTAAACAATGGATTAGCGGGCAAGACTCAGATATGAAAATCGCCCGTAAAAATCAAGCAAGAAAAAATACAGTAATAGACGTCCGAGAAAATGGTCTGAGTGAAGAAGAAATTCTTGACAAAGTAGATAAGAAAACAACATTCTTATTTTTCAAAAAGAAAACCGATTTATTTGAAGCACTTGTAAACAGCGGCCTAATAACCGACTTAGGAAACGGCAAGTATGATATTAAACAGTTATCAGAACTGATAGGCCTTTATGTCGGTTCAAACTATCAACTTGACAGACAATCCGCAGACTTTAAAGCATTGGCAGAAAAAACTAAAACAACCAGCGCACTGGCTCTGGCTGCAAAATTGGAGAAATTGACACCTAAAGAAGCAAAAATGCTTGTTGAGATGTGCGGATACGATATTGAAGGAAAAGGCTTTAATGGCGCAAAAGCAATTCTCGGTGGTGTAATAGGCGGCTTAGTCAATGGTATTGGCGGCGGAATTGCAGCTTCAACAAATCCGAAATACTATTATGACTCTACTCTGACAAATACGAATGATGTAATAGTTAATATTAATTGTTCTGATTCAGTACGTGACGAAATTGTAAACGGCTGGACTAATAAAGATGCTCAACTGCAGTTAATTGAAGGCGGAATACAAATTGTTATTCATCAGGAAAATATCATCCCGTTATTCTGGGAAGGCTCAAAACATATTGTAAAAACCGCTTTGAAGAGCGCTGCTTTCGGAGCTGCAATAGGATTGCTTGCCGGGTTTAACTCTGATGATTCAGAAAAACCTATTACTTCAACTCAATTTGAATGTAAAACACTTGATGAATATGAAAAAATACTTGATAATGAAGTAAGTCAAGGAGTACTTAAACCTCAGTACAAAGAAGCATTAATGCTTATAGCTGCAACTTGTATAGATGAGGATGACAATGGCAATAAATTCTGGAATTGCGAAGAATATAAAGCAAAACTTAATAAAGCAGCCGGCGATGGAGGCGTACTGAACAGAGAAGAACTCATCGGCGCACTTGAAAAATGGAAAAAAGAAATTGATGAAAGCACTAACCCTGTTGATGGGGGAGAAAATCCGCCGGTAGAAGATGAACACAACTATTCTACAAAAGATAAAGATGCTGTTAAGGCAGAATATCAGGATGTACCGGTTATTGACGGACGCACAACATCTTGGACTAAAATTGCAGGACAATATGATTGCTTAATTGAAAGATACGGCCTTGAAGATGCAATCAGAATGATAAAAATTGCACAAGCTATCAATAACGGCGATTACAGCAAAGAAAATATGGAAAAATTACTTGCAACATCCAAAAAGGGCCTAAGCCATATGAAAGGCATTGAAGGTGTTGACTACGAAGCATACAAGAGTGCTCTTCAGGCAACTTACTTACCTGCACTCCAAAAAGACAACGAAGGAAACAATATTCCGGGTACAGGTGTAAAAGTTCCGGTCGATTTGGCAGAATGTACAAGAGACGCTTCAAAATCTTTAAAGGCAGAAGCAAGTTCAAATGACGGAACTGTAGTTGCTCCGACAGGTCACGCAGCTGACAGAATCAAAGTAAAAGACGGACAGCCTGCTAAATTCTATGCAAAATTTGACGACGGTCCTGTTCAGGAATTTGATTCAATGAAGGATAGAGATGACGCTGTTGCAGCTTTCAAAAAGCAATATCCAAATGCTAAAGTTGAAAAATGGACAGATGAAGAATAAGATACCCATGGTTGTTTAAAATATAAAAAGGGACGGATTAAATACCGTCCCTTTCCTTTATATTGATATTAGATTATTATCCCAATACCTCTTCTAAATCGCCCAGAATACCTTCGTTATTGCCGCCGCATTCGCAGTTACACTTGAAGTTTTCCAAAATTTCAATGATTCTGTCTAACTTAGAGCTGTAATTTGGATCTGACCAGTCAATACCTTTTAACAGATTTAAAATCTGATTCAGGATTTCTGAATTGTCATTGATGTATTCCATCTTAGCATCAATTGATTTCAACAGTTCTTCTATTGTAGTAGTGTTAACATCCACATTAATATCTAAGTTTTCAAGCAATTCTTTGTATCTGTTATAGTTAGTTTCATCATGCTGTTTCCACAATTCTTCTAACTGTTCAAGAGTAATTGAAGAACCGCCTTCACCTGCTTCGTTCTGTAATTTCTTGATTTCTTCTTTTAATTCAGCAACAGCCTTGAGAAGATTGTTTAAATAAATTTCTGCAGTTTTCTGGTTTGCAATAATTGTATTCAATTTAGAATCAATACTATCTAACATTTCTAAAACTGCATCGAATTTTGTATCATATTTTTCAAGGTATGTGTTTGTAATAGCTGCCTGTTCGCCTATTGCTTTATAAATTGCATCTATTGCCTGCTGTAATTTGTTCAATTGTTCTGTTAGATTCTTCAATTCATTTGTTACATCTTCATTACCATTTCCGATTGCAATTGTTATATTATTGATTGCATCAATAATTTCCTGATTATTTTCGTTATTTGATAAGAAGATTTGTAAATCATCTATCTTAGATTGAATTGTCTGTAACTCTTCGGTTTGTTTTTGTTCTACATTTATATATGTATTTTGGAAATCTTTGATAGCCTGTTCGAGTTGTGAAGATGACATCTTTATAACATCAGAAATTGTAAGCCCCATCAATTTGAACATTTCTTCCAGTCTCTGATAGTCAATTTCCGCAACTCCGCCAGCCTGAATGTTCTTTATAGCTTCAATTAATTCCTTATGCTTTGAATCGTCTTTTGCTATATTTAACAACTCATCGGTATTATCTTTGATACCTTGTATGTTCTTTGACATACTCTTTGTGGTTTCTTTCATAGAAGCCAGTATTGCTGTCTGCAGTCTGCCGTTTTGATATAATTTTCCAAGTAATTTAAATTCCTCATCTTTATCACTCTTATAATCATTATAGAAAGACATAAAGCCGCTTAATAATTCTTTGAGAGTAGCATTAATTTCATCCAGAGTTGCATCTATATTACCCAGTAATTCCTGTATTTCTTTAAATGCTTCTTCCGCAGTTATATTTCCTGACTGAACATCTGAAATAAGCTGGTTAAGAAGTCTATTAGCTTCCTGCTCTGTTTTACCGTTTTTAATCAGCTGGGCGATTATCATATGCTGATTTTCTGTCGAGCCTATCATATAATGGAAGGCTTTTCTATAAAAGTCTTTTGCACTTATATTGCCGGATTTAACTTCATTAATCAAGTCCTGTAAATCTTGTAATTGTTCTTCCTCAGTAACTATGTATGTATTTTGGAAGTCCTTGATGGCCTGTTCCAGTTCTGATGACGACATATTGATTGCATCAGAAATTGTGAGCCCCATTAATTTGAACATATCTTCTAATTTCTGATAATCAATATTTACAACTCCGCCAGCCTGAATATTCTTGATTGCCTCAATAAGTTCCTGATGTTTTGTATCATCCTGGGCAATTTCGAGCAATTGTTCAGTATTTGTTTTAATACCGGTTATATTTTCCGCCATGTTCTTCGTTGTTTCGTTCATAGAAGCTAAAATTGCAGTCTGAACCTTTCCATTTTTATACAATTGACCAAGCAATTTGAATTCAGTATCTTTATCATTCTTATAATCATTATAGTAAGACATAAAGGCGCTATATAAATCTTTGAGAATCTGGCTTATTTCACCTAATGTTTCATCAATATTACCTAGAAGTTCTTTAATTTCATTAAATGCTTCTTCTGCAGTTTTATTTCCAGATTGAACATCAGAAATAAGCTGTTTAATCAAATTATTTGCTTCCTGCTGGGTCTTGCCGTTTGCAACAAGCTGTGCAATGATTACCTGCTGGTTAGCACTTGAACCTACCATATAATCAAATGCTTTATTATAGAATTCTTCTGCGGTAATATTACCGTCCTGAACTGCGTCCATCAAATCTTGCATTTGTTGTTTCATATCATTCAATTGTTCATTTGTTATCTTACCCTGTTCTACAAGTTCAGGTAAAACTGATGTTAACTGTTCGGTAATAACTGCCAATAAGGCATTTGTACCTTCTGTTACTGCTGTATTGTTATCAATAGCATTAATAATTTGAGATGCAGTCATTTTGATAATTTCTTCATGGCTGTAACCCATTTTTTCTAATACTGCTATTAATTCATTCTTACTAATGTTTAATGTCTCTACAACTTTATCAAAGTTTGCATTGCTGTCAATATTTGCATTTACAATTGCTTGTTTAATTTCAGTCTGGGCTTCAATTTGTTTATTGCTCAAATCTATCAACACTTTATTTTGAGCTTTCATTTCTTCAAGAGTTGAATTTGTAATTTCACCCTGGGCAATAAGTTGTTCAAAGCCCTGTTTATTTGTCGCTATTAACTCATCCTGCTTAGCAAGCATTTCTTCATAGAATTTATTAAAGTCAGAAATTGCTTGAGAAAGTAAACCTTTGATATCACCAAGAAGATCTACAATTTTTTCCCAGGCTTCTGCTGCGCTTAAATTACCTGCTTTTACTTCTTCAATTAATTCTCTGAGCAAATCATTTGCTTCTTCCTGACTCATTCCGTTTTGGGTCAACATATCAATAATGATTTCCTGATTTGCGGTTGATGACATCATAAACTCATACATCTTGGCATAAAATTCATTTGCATCCAATTGCCCCTGTTGGAACAATGCAATTAATTGCTGCATAAACTGATTATTTTGTTGCAGCTGTTCATTAGTAATTTGCTGTTGTTCAAGCATTTGCTGCCACATTAACTGCATTTGTGCAAACATTGCGGTAATAGCGCTTAAATCAACGTTGACGACAACACTATTATTACTTGAACCGGGGATTCCAATATATTCTTTATCGGTACAAGAAGTCAGAGTAGATGCTGCGCCAAGTGTTGCTAACCCCATTAAAGCAGCAAGAGCAATACTTTTAACTTTTGATGCTTTGCCCTGGAAAGCTAAATTTGATTTGTAAGGAGCAACATACTCATTTGCAGCCTTTTCTTCAGTCTTTTCCGGGCTTGTTTCTCTCATAATTTTTAATTCGCCTGCAAGCTGCGGATCACTGACAACATTGTTTAAACCCTGAAACATAAGTACATTTAAACCTGTTTGCGGGTTATTATTTTCAGGTGCAGGAATAGTTACGTCTGCTGCAGGTTTGCCCGCTTCACCTGCAAACTTAATTTTCTTGTTAAGTAACAAAAGTTCATTTGAGTTAATGTTCATAAAATCTATGCTCCTTTTCAAATACATTTTTTGATAGTTGTAATAGCTCAAAAACCAATAAAAACTATTTTTGCTAGCGTAGTATAATATTTTTTACAAAACTTAATATTAAAAAAATTTTTCTCCGTTGTTGTCAAACATTTTATTTGTTTATATAATAGTAGGGAATGTAGCAGGTAAAAAATAATGAAAAAACTAATAGTTCAGAAGTTCGGAGGAACGTCCGTTGCTGATACTGATAAAATAAAAAATGTTGCAAAAGCCGTTATAAAAGAGCGTAACTTAGGGCATGACGTAGTTGTAGTTGTTTCTGCAATGGGACATACTACAGATTATCTGGTTAAAATGGCCAAAGAGATTTCCGAAACTCCTTCCTCCAGAGAAATGGATATGCTTCTTTCTACGGGAGAAGGTGTTTCTATTGCCCTGCTTGCAATGGCTCTTCAAGCTCAAAATTGTCCGGCTGTCAGCATGAATGCCATTCAAGTCGGAATTATGACTGAAAAAGTACATTCCAAAGCAAGAATTATTAATATTAAAACAGATAAAATCAGAAGCCATCTTGATAAAGGTGAAGTTGTTGTTGTCGCCGGATTTCAGGGTGTTACTGATGATTTGGAAATTACAACACTGGGAAGGGGCGGTTCTGATACATCCGCGGTTGCGCTTGCAGGAGCTCTTAATGCCGAAAGGTGCGATATTTATACGGATGTTGAAGGAGTTTATACTACAGATCCGAGAATTGTACCTAACGCTTCCAGGTTAGACATAATTTCTTATGAAGAAATGCTGGAACTTGCAAGAGTAGGAGCAAATGTTCTTCACCCGAGAGCAGTTGAAACCGCCAAACAATACAATGTGCCGATTAGAGTAAGAAGCACTTTTAAACTGGATAATTTAGGAACTTTAATAGTAGGAGTTGACGAAATGGAATTACATAAACCGGTAACCGGTGTTGCATCGGATTTATCACAGTTAAGAGTCGTTGTATGCGATGTGAAAGATAATCCGGGAACTGCCGCAGTACTGTTCAACGGACTGGCAAAAGAAAATATCTCTGTTGATATGATTATCCAGTCTTATGCAAGAAAAGCGTTAAACACTAATGATATCGCTTTCACTATTGACAAAGGCGATAAAGAAAAAACTCTTGAAATTATGGAAAAAGTTAAAGAAGAGTTGGAGTTCAGTAACGTTTTTGTTGATGACAAAATTGCAAAAATTTCAATAGTTGGTGCCGGTATGATTGACAGACCGGGTATAGCCGCAAAGATGTTTAAAACTCTGGCAGATTTGGGTATAAATATAAAGATGATTTCCACAAGTGAAATCAAAATAAGCTGCATTGTAGCAGAAGATCAGGCAAAAAAAGCTGTTGAGGGGCTGCACAAAGTTTTCCATCTTGACTGTGATGAAATTGCCGAAGTTAAAGGCGATTTGCCGGATTTAGACTAACTGAACATTTTTTTATAAAATTCGTTACACCAGAAGAGGTTAAAATGAAAAAAATATTATCATTAATAATAGTATTTGCAGGGGTATCGTTGTCTGTTTTTGCGGACAATAAGGAAAAAGCCGCTGAATTTTTTAACAATTATGTTAAAGCGGCAAATTCGTACAGCCCTACTGTTGCTGATATGTACTCCCCTAAAGCAAGAATCATAAGACAGGTCGTAAAACCTGACGGGTCTACGGTAGATGTTGAAACAAATACATCAACTTATATTACTCAAATGAAAATCGGCCAGGCCGGTGCTAAATTAAGACACTATACAAACAGCTACACTAATATTGAAGTTTCAAAGATTTCAGATAATAAATATAAAGTTTCATCATTAAGACAGCCTTCAGGCGAAACATACAAACTAAAAACCTATATGATTGTTGAACAACAGTCTACAGGTAAATGGCTTATTGTTGAAGAACTGATGCAGACAAAAGAACAAATATTTCTGAAATATGCCAAAAAGGGATAAATTTATTTCTTTTTAAAGATTTTCTATTTTGTTAATTACAATAGCAACTTGTCTTTCCAGTTCATTTAAAGAGGAGTTGTTATAAATAACAAAATCTGATTTTTGTATCTTTTCTTCTTCACCGGCCTGTGAATTTATTCTTAGCAAGGCTTCGCTTTCTGAAAAATTATTTCTTTTCATCAGGCGTTCAAGCCTTATACTTGAATCGGCCGATACGAATATTATTTTATCAAAAAGCCTGTCAAACCCTGTTTCAAACAGGAGCGGCACCGATATAAACACATAAGGTAAATTCTGTTCAAAAATTTTTAAAATTTCTCGCTTTACTTGCGGATGAATAATCTCTTCCAACTTCTTTTTTAAATCAGGATTAGAAAAAACCAATTCACCAAGCTTTTTTCTGTCAATCTTTCCGTTGATAAAAACATCATAGCCGTAAAACTCCTTTAAATTATCAAGAATTTTATGCGCTATTTTGTCAGTATCATAAACAGGATATTTTTCGGAAATAAGTCTTTCAATCTGAGATTTCCCGGAAGCTATATTACCCGTTATTGCTGCTTTGAGCATATTCCCTCTTTATTTTTGCAATATAATTTTTAAGTTCCTTAACCTGTTTAGGTTTTAAAGCTTTAACCTGTCCGCGTTTCATACCTTCCAATGTAATAGTTGCATGTTGAACACGTTTTAAACTTTCGACTTCAAAACCTAATTTTGCAAACATTTTTCTTATCTGACGGTTGATTCCCTGATAAAGAGTTACCTGAACCGCAGAAGAATTTGTATCTATTTCTACCGGAAAAGTTTCTGCATAAGCGGTTTTCTTCTCGCCGGTATCAGTTTCTATCTCAATACCTTCAAACATCTTTTTTGCATCTTCCGGTGTAAATTTGCCGTTAATATGAACCAGATAAACCTTGGGAACTTTTACAGACGGGTGCGTCATATCATTAATAAGTTCTCCGTCATTTGTAAGTATAATAAGTCCTGTTGAGTCTTTATCGAGACGTCCTACAGGTTTAAGATATTTTAATTCCGGCGGAATTATATCATAAATCGTTTTTCTGTTTTTTTCATCTTCGGAAGTTGTTATGTATCCTGCGGGTTTAAAAAACTTATAATACTCCAAGTTTTGAGGTCTTACAAGTTTATTATCCACATAGACTTTATCCTTTTCTCTTACATGAAATCCGAGTTCTTCAATAATCCTGTCATTAACGCGAACTCTTCCTTCCAGAATAAGTTCATCAGCTTTTCTTCTGGAACAAATTCCTGTTGATGCTATATATTTGTTTAAACGGGGCATGACAGTACCTTTTCAAACGCATTTTTCAAAACTTCAGGCATTCTTCTGTGCAATCTGCCGTCATTATGAACCGCTACAACTTCAAATTCAGCCTGCAAAAATAACTTGCCGCTTTCTTTGTTTCTTATTGTCTGCTCAAAAATAATTGTAACAGGAGTGATTTTTTTAACCTCTGTCTCAACTATTACTATGTCATTAAGTTTGCCTGAAGCTTTATATCTGATATTCATATTGGTAACCGGAAGTACAATGTCCTGTTTTTCTAAATCAAGCATATTAAGTCCTACCGATTCACAAAGGTCAACTCTTCCCATTTCAAGCCACCTTAAATATGAACCATGCCAGACAATTCCGAATGAATCCGTATCAGAGTAATAAACTTTTTGTTCAAATGTATGTTTCATATGATTATTCTACCATGATATAATCAATAATGTAAGGAGGGCAATATGAAATTTTTGCATACAATGATTAGAGTTAAAAATATTGAAGAGTCTTTAAAATTTTACACGGAAGTTTTAAATATGAAACTTGACCACAAAAAAAGACTTGATGATTGCTGGTTATACTTCTTAACAGACGAATCCGGCTGCTGCCAGATTGAATTAACTTATAATGACGAAACTCCGGAAAGCGGTTATGATATCGGGAGCGGTTTCGGGCATTTTGCTTTTGGGGTAGAGTCTCTGGATGATTTTACCACAAAAATAGATAAGCTGGGCTATTCCTATCTTTACCCCCCGTTTGATTTAACGGGCAAGGGTTCAAAAATTGCTTTCATAAAAGATCCTGACGGATATGAAATTGAATTGATAGAACAAGTTAAATGGTAGGGGTAAATGCATTGGGTTAGTGAATAGTGAGCAGTGAATAGTAAATAGAAGTGAAGGGTGAAACGTGAAGGGAATTTAAACCGTTTTGGCTTAAAAAAGGCTGTATGTAACTGTTACAGTCTTTTTTATTTTGCAATATTTCTTTACAAAACAGGCAATTTTACATTTTTTCTTGACTTTATATATATGTAAGATTAATAAACAAGGTAAACAGACAGGAGGTTACCATGAATATCGCATTGAGAAAGTTGGCTTTATTAGAAAAAGATTTAATTCAAAGAGAAGAAGCTGCCAGATTAGAAGGCTACACTTCTTCGCCTGTAGATAATGCTTTTAGAGAAAAAATTACACAAATTATGGACAAAGTAAGAGTCCTTTAATACTCCGATTTTATATTAGATAAATCAACAAGTTCTTTAAAATCATTATTCTTAATTATAAGTTCATCAAACGCTGCGATATCAGATATCTCAGCGTTTTTCATAAAAACTATCTTATCTGCGGATTTAATGGTAGAAAGTCTGTGAGCGATTGCAATTATTGTTTTATCGCCTTTCAAGGCATTTAATATATGGCAGATTTCATCTTCCGTCTTAAGATCCAGAGACGAAGTCGCTTCATCCAAAATTAAAATATCCGGATTTGAATACAACGCTCTTGCCAGAGCTAATCTTTGTTTCTGGCCCTGCGACAATCCCGCCGAATCAACAAAAGGATTTGAATTAATACCGTCTTTCAAGTTCTGCTCAATGAAATCATAAAGCTGCGCTTTTTTAAGGGCATTTATAACATCTTCATCATTACATTTTGCGGAGCCAAAAATAACATTTTCCTTAATTGTTGCATTTATAACACTAAATTCTTGAGGAATATATCCGATATGAAGCGGTTTTGTCAAAATTTTTCCGTCTACAAGAAACTCTCCGTCTGACGGAATAAGCAGGCCTGAAATTACATCCGCCAATGTTGTTTTACCCGCACCTGAGAGTCCTGCTATTCCGATAAAATCACCCTTATTAATAGTAAGGTTAATATTTTTTAGCGTTAATTTATCTTTTTCGTATCCGAAATTTATGTTTTTTAACTCGATTTTACTTTGCATATGATAATAATCAACAGGCTCCAATTCTTTTACCTGAGTAATATTAAAATTTTTACATAAATCAAGAAACTCATCTACAAGCGGCAATATCGAATTTATCCCGTTTAAATTCACCTGAATTCTTGCAATTGTCGGTGAAAGGCGGAATATTGCAGAAACAATTACCGCAAATGACGCCACCAATTTTTCAGGCTGGGAAAAATTTTCTATTGAGATTACGGAAAGAAGTACAAATAATAAAATTATTATAAAAGGTTCCGTTATATACGGCGGTATTGTGCTTAAAAATAAAGTTTCCTGTCCTATCTTGAAAAAATTATAAATTGCGGATTGATAATTATCAAAAAAGAATTTTTCATTATGCGAAACTTTTACACTTTTAATATTAAGAATGGCTTCATTTCCCCGCTGGGTATACAGGGCAGATGTACGACTCAATTTTTCGGATATTTTAAGCAAGCGCGGTTTAAATATATAATTTTGAACCGCTATAAGAAAAGCTGCAAAAAGCAAGGTAATTATTGTCGCAATCGGGAATTTAATCACCAGAAAAAGTGATATCAGAAAAAAGATAAAGAAGTTTACATTCAAATTAAGCAGCCTTAAAATGTAGTTGCTTATAATATTAGGAATAATAAAACCAAGGATATTTTCTTTCTTTGCAAGGGGAATTTTTGCACTTATTTGATAAGGTGAAGATAAAAAGTATCTCATAAAACTCAAATTTATCTCCGCTTCGACATTTTTTGTAAACCTTGCCTGAAGATAAGAATAAAGAATCATTACCGCATTTTTCAGCAAAAACAGTACTATAATTCCGACGCCGATAATTAAAGGAGAATTCATCCACCCTTCCGCAGGTTCTTTATCCAGCAGCTTCATTATAAAAGGATAAGTAAGCGCGACTCCGAAAAGTTCCAAAATTCCTACAAGAAAAGATAAACAAGAGTACTTGTAAAAAGCACTTTTATTATTTTTGAAATATTTAAAAAAAGTTCTCAATCTTTTCACATTAAAATATTACATTAAAAAAAAATTAATTTCACCGAATAGAACAATTTTATATGATATAATTCTATTAGAGGTTAGAAGGAGGGAATATGGCTAATCCGATATTAAATGAAAAATTTGCGGAACAAGAAAGAGTTTTGCAAGGGGAACCGATGACCATAAACGGTACGATTCAAATTACAGCATTTTTAGGAATTTTATTGGTTGCAGCAGCAGCTTTTGTCTGGTCCCGTTTTACTTTAGGTTATACAGATTTGGCAATGATGCTTACAGGTGCCGGCGCTATTGTCGGTTTTATACTTGCACTGGTAATTGCTTTTACAAGAATAAAATACTTAATTCCGGTTTATGCCGCTTGTGAAGGCATGCTGCTGGGAGGAATTTCCGCAATTTTTGAAGCTTCTTACCCGGGTATCGTTTCTCAGGCCGTTGCAGGAACTTTTGCAGCATTATTTTCTATGCTTATTTTGTATAAAATGAATTTAATCAGATGCACTGATAAATTCAGAAGTGTAATTTTTATAGCAACCGCATCTGTTGCGGTTATATATTTGGTTAATTTTATCGGAAGCTTTTTCCATTTTGCGGTACCTGTAATTAACTCGTCATCTTTGATGGGTATAGGATTTAGTGTACTTGTAGTAATAATAGCCGCACTGAACCTTATAATAGACTTTGACTTTATTGAACGGGGTGCACAAAATTACCTGCCTAAAGATATGGAATGGTACGGCGCATTCGGACTTATGGTCACAATAGTATGGCTGTATATGGAAATATTAAGACTGCTTGCTAAACTGCAGGACAGAAGATAGATTTTTTGATAAGCTTCTTTTATAATAAAAGAAGCTTATTTTTTAGGAGGATAAGGTGACTGAAGTTTTATCATTTGTTCTTGGCGCGGTAATTACATTTATAGCGACTTATTTTATTTATTCAAAAAAAATAATCTCTCTGAAAGAAGAATTAATAACACTAAATGCAAGATCAAAGTCAACTGAAGAATTGCAGGAAATTATTAAGCGTGATTTTGTACAACTTGCAAATGAAACTATTAAGAATGAACAGGAGGATCTCAGAAAACAAAACAGAGAAACTCTTGAAGAAAAAATTCTTCCGCTTACAAAAGAATTAGGTGAATTTAAAGCAAAAGTTGAAAAATTTAACCTTTCCGGAGTAGAAAATACTACAAAAATTGTCGAACAAATCGGAAATTTGGAAAAGAATAACAAAATTATAGAACAAGAAGCGAAAAATCTTATAGAAGCATTGACAAAAAATCAAAATGTAAAAGGTTCTTACGGCGAAAATCTGCTGGATACAATTTTGCAATCTTGCGGCATGGTTGAAGGTATACACTATTCAAAACAAATGGTAATGACATCAGCTAATCTGAAAGATAACGAGGAACATATTGTAAGACCTGATATTGTTATCAATCTTCCGAATAACCACCATTTAATTATCGACTCTAAAGTAACTCTTACAAGTTATTTAGATTATATTAAAGATGAAACTAAACTCAAAGATTTTAAAACAGAAGTTAAAAAACGAATTTCAGATTTGGCAAATAAAAATTATCAAAATGCCGGAGACTTGTCTCAGCCGGATTTTGTTCTTATGTACATGCCGGTAGAAACATCCGTAAATTTATTATACGAAGATTCTGATCTTATAAACAGTGCCTATAAGGCTAACATTATTATTGTCGGAACATCCTCACTCTTAGCAACCATAAGACTCGTAAATCAACTCATGGCACAACAGAAACAAAAAGAAAGTATAACGCAAATAGTCAGTGCAGGTACAAATTTATACGAAACTTTTGTACAATTTTGCGAAGATTTAGTAGATGTTCAAAAACGCTTTGATGATGTTAACAAAAAACTAAACACTACAATTAACCGTTTCAGGCGCGGAAATAAAAATAAACCGAGTCTTTTCTCACAAGTAGAAGCCCTAAAAGATTTTGGGATAAGCACAAATAAAAAAATCCCTGAAAAATTACTAATAGAAACAGAAGAAGAAAATCCGGAAAGTGTGCTTGCAAATGACTAAAATTCTTGTTGTTGATGATGATATAGCAATAAATGAGCTTATAAAAGTAAACCTGGAATTGCAGGGGTATAATGTAATTCAAGCCTTCAACGGGGTTGAAGGCTTTGCAAAGGCTAAACAGGAAGAGCCTTCACTAATTATATTAGATATCATGATGCCTGATGTTGACGGTTATACCATGGCTCAAAGAGTCAGACAATATCCGCCAATTGCAGAAACACCGATTATCATGCTGACTGCATTATCAGAATTAAATAACAAAGTTGAAGGTTTTAATATCGGAGTAGATGATTATTTAACAAAGCCTTTTGAAATTGATGAACTTATTGTACGTGTAAGAGCACTTTTGAAACGGACAAATCAGATACCAAAATCTTTAGCAGTCAGAGAACTTTTAACTTACAAGGAAATTACACTCATACCTGAAAGTTACAGTGTCAAAATTAATGACAAAGTTCAAAAATTAACTCCTATAGAATATGATATTTTTAATCTTTTATTCCAAAATCATGGAAATATGGTATCCGGAGCAAGGTTATTAAAAGAAATTTGGGGATATGAACCTGACGACAACGTTGAAACAATAAGAGTTCATATAAGACATCTTAGAAGCAAGATTGATAAAATTTCTGACGGAAAAAAATACATTGAAACAATTTATGGCGGCGGATATAAATTAAATATTTAAAAATTCATAAAGTATGCTATATATGTAAAGAATTGTAAAACTTCCGGAAATTTTTGCAATTTTGCATACTTATTATTCTTTATATATATATAACGTCAATCATAATACAAACCTTTCATACAACCTACATACTAACCTTCTACACATGAGGAATTAATTAAAAAAAATTCCAAAACCTTTCAAATTTAGAAAGGTTTTTTTTTGTTTTCTATTGAGTGTGCTTGATATTTGTGGTAATATACTATATGTAAGAGGAGCTTAGTTAGATGGGCTATAAAATATTATCAAAAAGAGAGCTTTGTCCAAATCAATACGAAATAACTATTGATGCACCTTTTGTTGTCCGTAATGCTCAGGCAGGGCAGTTTATCATTTTTCGGGCAGAAGAACAAGGAGAAAGAGTTCCGCTTACAATAGCTGACGTTGACAAGTCTACAGGAGCCCTGACACTTGTATTTATGGCAGTTGGTTACTCTACCAAAAAATTAGCATGCCTGGATGTCGGGGATGAAATTCCTGATATTGTAGGCCCTCTCGGGCAGCCTACACATATAAAGAAATACGGAACGGTAGTTTGTCTTGCCGGAGGTTACGGTGCAGCTCCATGCTACCTTATAGCAAAAGCATTTAAGAATGCCGGAAATAAGGTTTATATGATTATGGGCGCAAAAACTAAAGACCTTATATTCTGGCAAGATAAGATGAAAGATGCTTGTACAGAACTCTTTATCACTACGGATGACGGTACGCTAGGAGAAAAGGGATTTGTAACACAGGTTCTCGAGAGACTTATAAACAGTGAAAAAATTGATTATGCAATAGCAGTAGGGCCTATGCCGATGATGCGGGCTGTTGCGGACATGACCAGAGACAAAGAGATTTACACCGAAGCAAGCATGAATCCTATTATGGTTGACGGTACGGGCATGTGCGGAGCTTGCAGAATTACAGTCGGCGGCGAAACAAAATTTGCGTGTGTTGACGGTCCTGATTTTAATGCTCATGAAATCGATTTTGATGAAGTTATTAACCGAACAAAAGTTTATAAAGAACAAGAACAAAAACGCAGTGAAAACTGTAACTTGTTAAAAATGGCAGATAAATAATATAGGAGATAATTAATGGCACCTCGTGATCAAGAAAAAGCAATACCTTTATGTCCTCTTATGAGCGTCGGCTCTCAAGTTGAAATTGTTTGTATGCAAGAAAATTGTGCATGGTATTTAAAAAACTACAAAATATGTTCTGTCTATATGATGGCACATAATGCAATGCTTGATGTTCAGGCAAAACAAGCGAAAGCAAAGCAGGCTAAAGCAAATAATGCTTAAACAAATTTTATAAAGCCGGTAAAAACCGGCTTTTTTAGGCGGAGATGTTTTAATGAAAAATACTGTAGTCATTGGAGCTCAATGGGGTGATGAAGGTAAAGCAAAAATAACGGATTTAATCAGCAGCAGAGCTGATTTAATTATCCGATATCAGGGAGGATGTAACGCCGGACATACTGTCGTAACCGGCGGCAAGACTTATAAATTTCATCTTATCCCTTCCGGTATACTATATGATAATACTATTTGTTTTTTGGGTGCCGGAACAGTTATACACCCGGAATCTTTTGAAAGAGAGCTTAACGAACTTAAAAACGAAGGAGTTAATTTTAAAAATTTAAAGATTTCTCCTCTGGCATCAATTACAATGCCGTATCATATAGAAATAGACGGTTACAGTGAAACACATTCCGGAAAAGGAAAAATCGGAACCACAAAAAAAGGTATAGGACCTACCTATACAGATAAAGTTAACCGAATAGGTTTTAAAATACAGGATTTATATTCTTTTGAAGCTTTAAATGAAAAATTGGATATAATTCTGCCTTTAAAAAATAAAATGTTAAAAAATGTTTATGGTATAGAAGAATATACCAAAGATTGTATACTCTCGCTTTGTGAAAAATATGCGGAGCTGTTTAAACCATATGTATGCTTTGAATGGCAAGACATGCTAAACAGATACAAAGATAAAAAAATCCTTTTTGAAGGTGCCCAGGGAGTTATGCTGGACATAGACTACGGAACATATCCTTTTGTAACAAGTTCAAACCCTATCGGCGGCGGTGCTGCAACAGGAAGCGGCTACGGTCCTGCAATGATAGAAGAGGTTATAGGGGTTTCCAAAGCTTATGTAACAAGAGTAGGAGAAGGTCCTTTTGTCACAGAGCTTAATGATGATACAGGAAAGAAAATACAAAATATCGGACATGAATTCGGGGTTACAACCGGCAGACCGAGAAGATGCGGCTGGTTTGACTCTGTAATTATGAAATATGCCGTTCTGGTAGGCGGTATTACAAATGTTGCACTTACAAAGATTGACGTTTTTGATACATTCGACGAAATAAAAATCTGCACTGCTTATAAAGATTGCAGAAATGATAAAGTTTATACAACATACCCGACAGATATTTTTATTCACAAGTATCTTGAACCTATCTATGAGACAATGCCGGGATGGAAAACACCAATCAGTAATATAAGAAACTATAATGATTTACCGGAAAACGCAAAAAAATATATAGAAAAAGTAGAAGATCTTATAGGAGCCCCTATCGGCATAATAAGTGTAGGCCCTGACAGAGAACAAACTATTTTAAGGTAACTCTAGTTATTGTCTTGGGTTTCCTGAGTATCTTTTTTGTTTTCAGCGATATCATTATGGTGCTCTCTAATTTTATCGGCAGCATCTTCAAAAAGATTAAAAAAGTATTCACTATTGGCAATTCTTGCTTTCAAAGCAGATAAATTTTTTAAATCAGGATATTTTTCCTCTAATTCTTTTTTGGCAGCGTACGCATTCTTAAACTCCTGAAGCAGCTGCTTTAATTGTTCGGAATACTCTTTTTGTGTATTACAAACCTGTTCTAATAAAGTTATGAACTCTTCGTCTGTATTCCGGTGCCAGCTCCCTCTATCATTTTCATCTTTAGCAATAAATACAAAGCTGATATCATTCAACTTACGTCTTATCTCAGCCATTATATCCGTAGCCTTTTCATACGTTAAACCGTTGCTTGCTTTTTCTTTTTGTGCAATTTCTAAAGTTTTATTATATTTTGCCTTTAATTCTACCATAGCTTTTTCATGCTTTTCTTTAATTTTGTCCGGATCAGTTTCCAATTTTACATCTTTTTGATTGTTTTCTGCTAAAGAAGCTGCCAAATTGTCGGCATTTAACGCAGGTTTTCCGCCAAGCCATTCTTGTGCCAACGCTTCAACTGATTTTCCGAGAGATTTTGCATTATTTACAAGATACGATGATATTGATTTTACGGCATTATCTAATGTAATATTATTATTTATAGTTTTCCCGCCTTTATCTGCAACAAATTTATTCCAAATGGACGCTTCTATTTTATTATCCCCTGCATTACTATCCTGAGAATCCAGTTTTTGTGCTATTAATCGGGCATAATTGTTAATATTAATTTCCGGCATAATTACTCCTTTATAAACATCTTACAATATTTATTTACGGCACAAATCTGTAAAACTTTAAGAATATTACCATAATTGTTACATTTTGTTACAAAACAAGGGGGCAAAATTCAAAGAATTTTGCCCCCTTGTTTTGTATTTATTCTATACTACAGTTTTTCAGGATTCCTTAGCGGAATTAATCTATCTAAGTCTGAATTAACACTGAAATAAAATCTTGCAGTATTTTCGTTGTAATCTCTTCCCAGAGGGAAACCTACACCGATTTGCGCAGTCAGCCAATCAGTAAAGTTAACATATGTTCCGAAACCAACTGAATGCAAGAATGATTGCGGATAGTTATAAATATTTCCATTTTCACCCAACCAGCCCCAATCATAGAACACAGCCAGTTTTAATCTTTCATCAATCTTAGGAGCGACTCTATCCAGGAACGGTACAGGGAAACGATATTCAACAGTACCGGTAACACCATAGTCACCGATTAATTCTGCAGGCTGGTAACCTCTCAAAGTATACGGTCCGCCCATTTGCATTTGTTCTGCTGCAAATAATTTATTAGGTGAATATTGACCGCCAACTCTTACAATACCTAAACCGCGTCCGAACAACCTTTGTACACGGGTAGCGCCGGCAGTCAATTTAACAAATGTTGTATCTTGTATTGCACCGTGTCCGTCCCCTGTCAAACCGAAATCAAATCCGAAATTACCAATCCAACGTCCGTAATTGTCATCTGTCATACCATATAAGCCTGAACGCCATACGTGGAGGTTATAATTTGATAATCTTAAAGGATTGCCTGCTATATATGCAGAAGTATTTGCATTTACATAATCATAACCGGTATATAAAATTAAATCTGATTTAGCAGTTTGGATAAGCGGCTGAGTTAATTTGAAGAAATAGCTTTGAGCATTACCTTTTACATTCAAATTCTTGTAAGGTCCGCCTAATCTTACATGAGAATCGGAGAAATCGAACGACAATCTGGTTCCGTATGAAGATACCGGAAGTGAATACCCGGCCATCCAACCGGTAGCTCCTGAAGATAGAATAGTACCGCCGTATATTTTATCGCCCAAACCTGTTAAGTTATCCATCCCAACAAGGAATGAAACTCTTTGAGCACCGGTATATGAACGACCGTAATCATCATATGAGAAATTCAGATTTACCGGGAATCTGTCTCTTACATTCAAGGTTATTGCAGTATTTTCTTCACCTTCCTGTTGTCTTTCTACCTCTGTTTGTACCTGCACATAATCTTCGCGGTTAATTTCTTTCATTGCTCTTTGAAGGTTTTTAGCGTTAAATACATCACCTTCTCTAAGCCCTGCCTTGCCCATAATTATATGACGAAGGTACCATTCTCTTGTCCATTTTTCACCTTCAATATTTAATTCGCCCACCTTACTTTCGACAATTTTGATGGTAGCAACACCATCAACAATTCTTTGCGGCGGAACTGTTGCATATGAAGTCAGATACCCTTTTGCTCTATAGTAATTAGTTACCTTTTGACAAACTTCTAAAAGTTCATCAAAGAAAATATCTTCGCCTAAAACTTCCAAGCCTAATTTTTCAAGCTCTTCAGTCGGGATTTGTGTATTTCCTTCAAAATTTATTTTCTGCAATAAGAAGTGGGGATTGTATAAAACACCCTCACGAGCTTGATTTTCTTCTATTGTAGCATCATAAATCTGTTCATCTTTTGTCACATCGTCAAAAGACTGAATATAACTTTTGTCTACTTCATAATGATTAATATTTTGCAATTCTGTTGTGTTGTATGCCCCCGGGTTATACCCGCCTAACTCGGCTTGAACTTGAGCCGGCAAAACTGTACCCGCCATCGGATCTGCAAATACTTTATTTACAGATAAAAGACATAAAATTGCAAGCAAATAGCCTAATTGTTTCTTCATAATTTCCGTATTCCTAAATTTCATTATTGGGTTGTAATATTACTGTACACCTGACATTATATTTTATCTAAAAAACCAAAACAAATTTTATTGCCAGTTTGTTACAAAATATTAACTTAATATTCTTATATTTTATCGTATTCGTAAATTTTTGTAAAGATATTAACAGTTGACTGTTATAAATCACTCATTTGGTGGAATTAATTAAATGTATAATTTGTTATATAACTTTACATTTAGGAGTGCAATTTTGGTAGCTGCTATTAGTGCAATAAATCATTATTCTGATCCTGAGTATTTAAGGATACTCCAAGAACTTATGCGCTTTGGAATAGCACCGAGCGGTAACAAACAAATTGATAAAGGAAAATTAGAGCAGGCCAAAGCGGAATTAATACAAAAAATTCAAACCCGGCAGCAGGAAGAACAAAAACAAGAGCTGAAAATACAACCGCTTGAAGGTGTACAAGATTCTCAAATGTCAGAGAGAACCCGGCTGGAGGAATCACGGCTGGGAGCAATGACAGTTGCGGAACTTAATCGGCTTTATTTCGGAATATAAAACTATTTCTTTGATATAAAATCAAGTACAGCGTTAATAAATGTCAACGGATGAATTGGACACCCCGGAATATATAAATCTATAGGGTATTTTTCTAAAAATTCTCTGTTTAATTTTGAAGAATTTTGAAATACTCCGCCAGAAATTGCACAAGCACCGGCCAAAATTACGATTTTAGGATCCGGAGTAGATTTATAACAATCCTCCAGAGCATAAGCCATATTCTCGGAAATCGGGCCAGTAATTACGATACCGTCTGCATGACGCGGAGATGCCACAAAATCGATACCAAATCTTCCCATATCAAAATTGCAGTTGGAACAAGCATTCAATTCCATTTCACAACCATTGCAGCCTGCTGCCGAAACTTGCCTTAATTTAAGAGATTTTGAAAAAACTCTTAAAATTTCTTTTCTTGATTGAATTGCAGCTTTTTCAAACTCTTCAGGAGACATACCCTCAGTAATAACAAGTTTTTCTCGTGAAGTCGACGCAAGTTTGTAGTGATTTGTAAATTCTACGCATTCACCCTTGCAGTTCCCGCACAAAGTGCATTTTCCCAAATCTATAGATAAAGGATTTGTTTTAAGAGCACCTGTCGGACAAACTGTCTCATCAACGTTACCGCAATTCTTTAGTACCGGAAATCCTCTAAACTGACTCCTCATCGGAGCATTCTGAATATCCGGTATAAATTGATTTCCTTGAAAATATTTTAGTTTTATTGTATCTGATAGCATTTTTTTACCTCTTTTTATAAAGTGACTAGGTGACTAAGTGACTAGGTGAATAAGTGATTTAATAAATTAATATCTTTATCACTTAATCACTCAGTCACTTTTCTATAAATCGTTTCCGCAGTATGACAGATTAAAGCTCTTATTACAAAGCGGAAAATCCGAAACACCGTTGTTTCTGACTGCCATCGCAAGCATATACCAGTTATTGAAAGACGGATCTTTTATTTTGTATCTTAAAAGTTCGCCTTTTGCACCGGTAACTGCTGTGTGAACAACTTCACCGCGCCAGCCTTCCGCAATTGATACCACAAAGGAATTCTGAGCGAGTGATTGTTCCGGTTTTACAAGAATTGGCTCAGATTCAAATTCCTTTAACTTAGCAAGCAGCTTTTTAATAATCTGAATTGATTGTTTGATTTCCTTATAACGGAGCGTAAATCTTGAATGAACGTCGCCTGCTGCTTTGAAAGGTTTTTGGACATCAAGAGATATATACCAGCTATCATTAAAATCAAATCTTGAATCTAATTCAACTCCCGAAGAACGTGCTGCCATACCAACCGCACCAAGTGACTTAGCGGTTTCTCTGCTGACAACACCCGTTCTTTCCATTCTTGATATGCAAGAAGGCGTTTTTAGCATTACTTTTGTTGTTCTGTCAACAGTTTTTTCAACCTCATCCAACATTTTTATAATTTTTGCAGCCATCTCATCATCAATATCAAAATTCACACCGCCAACATTAATCAAACCTCTGCCAAAACGGCTGCCGGAAATTTCTAACATTGTATTGATTACAAGCGTTCTTGTAATACCAAATATAGATGCACCCATAAGATATGCCATATCTCCGGCTATTGCACCCATATCACCTATATGAATCGCAGCCCTTTCCATTTCCAGAGCAATACGACGGATAATTTGGGCCTTAGAAGAAATCTTTGTTCCGGATAACTCCTCCATTGCCTGAGAATACGCCATATTATATGCAATAACGGAGTCTCCGCAAACAGACTCAGCCAAACGGTTATTATAACCATTATTTTTTATAAA
Source organism: Candidatus Gastranaerophilales bacterium (assembly GCA_944324195.1). GTDB lineage: Bacteria > Cyanobacteriota > Vampirovibrionia > Gastranaerophilales > Gastranaerophilaceae > CAG-196. Next base: position 16,845 of record CALUVJ010000006.1, on the reverse strand, counting down.
TAATTCTTCAACACCTCTGTGTTGATAGCCGAGCATTATCTCCAAATCATAAACTTTTTCACCCATACACATAAATCTAAAATGCCCCGGTTCAATAACTCCGGCATGAATAGGACCGACTGCAACCTGATGAACTTCATCTCCTTTCATTTCAAAAAACGGATACTCGTCCTGATTCTGACGAACAGGCTTTAACCAAGGATGATGAAGCGGCTCAATACCGAATTCTTCATAAAATTCTCTTTCAAAAATATGAAAAGCCGGCATTTTCTGGGTAAAAGATTCATAAGATTTTACATTAGGAGGAAATATCGCAGACGTAATATATAATTTACCAATCTTATCGTCCGCCATTACAACATATAGTCTTACATTTTCAAATTCTTGTTTACCGAAAAAACCGACAACACGCATTTTCATTTTTTCTACATCGGCCTGTATTTCACTAATTGATATTGCAGGAATATCAAGAGCGTTTATTTTTTTATTATTTTCAGTTATTACCCAATTCATATGTTTACCTTCTTTATTCTAAACCTAAAACCCTCTGATTGCGTTTATAATCAGCTCGACAAAACCAAACGGCATATAAATACCAATTATAAAAGCAATTGTCAGCATAATCATCTGAGGAATATACATTGTCAGACTGAATTTTTCTGTAGATATATTTTGAACATTATCCTCTTTCGGAGCTGAGAACGCCATCTTGATAACAGCTTTGCCCAACCCGTACAAAACGATTGTTAAAAGTAAAAGGAACAAAATACACAATATATAATACTTTTTAAGGAAAAGTGTTTTCACCATCAAAAATTCACTGATAAACAAGACTGACGGCGGAAATGCCGCAATTCCGAGAAAGGATATAATCCACAGCCAGCCGGTTTTTCTGTCCGTTTTAAGCAATCCCGTAATTGATTTTATCTTTTTTGTACCGTATCTTTCCAGGATATTACCTGAAGTAAGGAAAAAAGACGCCTTTATTAAAGAATGCCCTATCATATGTATAATAGCAGCAAGAGCTCCTATTCCGCCCAGTGCGGTTCCGATTGCAAGAATACCCATATTTTCAATTGAAGAATACGCGAGCATTCTCTTGTAATTATTTATATGGTATACAAATACGGCAGTTACGAACAAAGATAAAAATCCCATTACAAGAAGCATAATTCTAGCGTACGTATCACATTCCGCAAATACCATAACTCTAAATACATTTAAAATCATCAAAAAAGCTGAATTTAATAGTGCTGCTGATAAAAGCGCCGAAACCGGAGACGGAGCTTCTGCATGTGCGTCAGGAAGCCAAAAATGTACAGGAGCAAGTCCCATTTTTGTACCAATTCCGAATAATATAAACACAAAAGATAACTTAAGCCAAAAATGATTAAAACTTGCCGCATTTGCATACAAATCATTATAAAATAATGTATTTACGTCGCCTGTAGCTACCGTAAGCAATATAATACCGACAAATGCCAAAGCAATACCTATAGAACATATAAAAACATACTTCCAAGCAGCTTCAATAGAATGTTTTGTTTTATGAAAATAAATTAAATAAGCGCTTGCCAAGGTTGTACCTTCAATAAATACCCAGGAAATACCTAAATTTGAGCTTAAAATAGCTCCTGTCATTGAAAATACAAAAAATAAAAGCATATATGTATAATGTCTTAATTTTCTTGTTAAAGATTTTTCAGTTTTTAAATACCCGATATTATATACAGCAACTGCAAGAAAAACAATAGACATAACCATTAAAAATACTCTGCTGGTATCGTCCGCCGCAAAAAAACGAAATGGTTTTATCATTGGCAAAAAATCAACGTCGCAGCATAGTGCAGCCGAAACCAGAAAATGTATTACTGCATACGTGCATACTAACAAATTATTTAAGAAATTTTTCTTGAATATAAATAATATTAAACACGCAGCCAGCGGAAATAATAAAATTAAATTAATCATTGTACTCGTAATCCTTCAAATCTGATAACTGTGATACTTCCAAATCGTCAAACTCATTGCTGATTTCATTAACAAGCATTCCCAAAATAAATACCGCAATGAATATATCCAACAATACACCAAGATTAACAATAATAGGCATTTCATTTGCAACAGAAAGTGATAATAAAAAGATTCCGTTTTCCATTGTAATAAAACCGATTACATTTGATAAAACTTTATGCTTTATTGTTATTAACCATAAGCTTGTTATTATTATTGCACTTGAAACACCAAAATACATTGGAGAAACCAGTTTAAAAGCAGGTGTATCGATATTTGCTATTAAAAATCCCGCAAACAAAATTACACTTGAAATAACCAAACAGTAAAAATGCGGAATATTTGCATCTGTATCTCTGTGAGCATTCGTCTTATTAATAACTTTTTTAAGAAACAACGGTATAACAAAAGCTTTCACAATAAGAGTTTCAACCACAACAAATAAAAATCCGATAATATGCGGCATATTTGCTTTTATCGCCCCAATTCCCGAAAGCATTGACCAATTAAACCAAGGTTCTTTTTCAAACCCCGCAAGACATACCAGAAACAAGAGCAAACCTTGCATGATAAGCATATTTACATGTGCTCTCAGCCTGCTTGTTGATGCTATGTATATCATTGATAATCCCAATAAAATTATAAAAATATTTTCCATTTTTCCTTCTTATTTTACCTTTCTTTTTTGGGGAGTGAATAGTGAGCAGTGAATAGAAAATTTGAGCATTTCTAACTTTACCCCCGGATATTTACCTCGCTTATATTTACCCCCCTCCGTAAATGCGGTAAACCACAAGAGCCAAAATCAATAGGGCCGTAATTGACATTATGAAAATGAACTCATATACATGTGTCATACGAAATCTTGCCATAGACGATTCTACCGTTCCTATTATTACCGACAGAATAAAAACAATTGCCAAAAATGCAAGCGCAGATTCCCACCATCCCCAGGAAAGCGGTATCAAAAGATTTGCAATCAATGCTTCAAATAAAAACATTTTAATTGCCGCGCCCCAAGTTATTAAACCTAAGTCAATACCTGAATTATCAAGTATCATAACTTCATGTATCATTGTTAATTCCAAATGAGTAGTCGGATCGTCAACAGGCACCCTGCAGCCTTCTATTAAAAGCATTATAAATAAAGTAACAACCGCAAGAGCTATAATTAAAACTCCGTAACCGCCCGCATTTTGCAAAATCAACTTTAAACTTTCAAAACTATAATTTTGTGTTAATGCTGCTAACGATGCAAGCGTTATGAAAAATGCCGGTTCAACTATGGTTGAAAAACACGCTTCTCTTGAAGCACCCATTCCCTCAAAACTGCTTCCGGTATCAAGTGCTGAAAGTAAAGAGAAAAATTTCCCCAAACCGAGCACATAAGAAAATATAACAAAAGCAAAAGGAATATTTATTATAGCTTTTCCTGTTGCCATCGGAACAAATAATGCCGCAAAAATAACAGTTGTTAACCCTATCACAGGAGTGTATTTAAATATCCAAGAAGTAGTATTACTAACCACTGCCCCTTTTTTCATCAGGCGCAGAAAATCCCATAACGGCTGAAAAATACTAACTCCCTTCCGGCCTGCCCAAAAGGCTTTAGTCTTTTTAATAATACCCGTCATTAAAAACGGAACCAGTAATAGTATTAATATATTAAAACAAGTAACTAGCATTCTAACCCCCAAAATAAATCATACCGATTACAGATAAGATTAAAAATATCAAACCAAATAATATATATTGCTGAATATTACCATTTTGAATCCGCTCAAACTTAGTAAGGAATTTTTCATCCCACATAATAAGAGGTTTCACAATATAAGCTTCTTCTATATCTTCTATGTTCTGCTCATAATATGCCTCTTTCGGGAATAAATCTTTCGGCTTCTTGATATGAGAAACGCGTTTAAACAAAGGTTTTAATGTGGAAATAAAAAGATCCGCATAAGAAGAAGCAGTATATTGCATATGATTATTCGGACGATTATACCCGCATCCCCAGGTTGAATGCCGCTCTGTTTTTTTACCAATGCCCAGCACATACCTTATTACGAGTATTACAACCGCAATTGCTAAAAATAACATAAAGTAACATCCGATATTTCCGACAAAATCAAATAAATAAATCAAATCTCCTACAGCATCCACTCCATTTGTGAACATTGAAGCCGGTATTGATGCGTAAGATATAAAATACTGAGAATACATTCCGATAAAGAATGTAAGAAACGCAAGAACAGTCATCGGGAAAATCATTGTTGCAGGAGCTTCCGAAACATTATCAATGTCTACACCGCGCGGATTTCCCAAAAACATTACACCGGAAGCTTTTGTGAAACAAAGCATAGCCATTGTTCCTACCATTGCAAGAGCCGCAATAGAAAGTACCAATACTATAAATAAACTTATACCTGATGCAGGAACTCCTTTTATCATACCGGCGTATATTAAAAATTCGCTTATAAAACCGTTAAAAGGCGGGATTCCGCATATTGCAACAGAACCGATGATAAACAATAACGCAGTATATGGCATTTTCTTTATTAAACCGCCCATAAGTTCAATATTTCTGGTATGGGTTTTTAAATACGTACTTCCTGCTGCGAAAAACAGTAATTCTTTAAATATAGAGTGATTTAATATGTGTAATATACCGCCCGTAAAACCAAAAACCGCAAGAAAAGTATTATCATAAGCAAGTCCAAGCATACCTGCACCGATACCTATACCGATAATACCGATATTTTCAATACTGTGATAAGCCAGTAATCGTTTTATATCATGTTGAGTTATTGCATACAAAACTCCGTATAAAGCTGAAATAACTGCAACACCTAAAACTGCATAAGAAATTATCTTTGACGGAGTGCCGATAAGTAACAGGAATCTCAAAATACCATAAATACCTGTTTTAATCATAATTCCGGACATTATACCGGAAACATGACTCGGTGCAGCAGGGTGAGCCTCAGGAAGCCAATTATGAAAAGGAACAAATCCAGCCTTTATTCCAAAACCTATAAAAGCCAGTACAAATATTAAATTAGCATGCGCACCGTTATTTTGCATAAACGCAAGATAATCCATGAATCTTAAACTATCAGTTTGAGCATTCAAAACTATCATAGCAGCTAATATAAATATCATTGATATATGCATGTAAACTAAATACTTAATACCTGCACTGATAACTTCTTTTTTTTCACCTTCAAATATGACAAGGAAAAATGATGAAAGTGACATTATTTCCCAAACTATAAGAAAGAATAATGCATTTTGTGCAGTAACGACCAGCATCATAGAGATAACAAGCAGCATTAAAGAAAAACAATGAGAAGAAATATTCATGCCTTTATTTAAATAAGGCTTCATATACCCGTTAGCATATATTATTCCTAAAGAGCTCATTATTGATATGACAATGAGAAAAAAAGCAGACAATGCATCAATTACTATATCAACATAGCCCAATAATGGAGACGCATATATACTTATCTGCAAAGGCATACCTGTTTTTATAGTATATATTGCAGGTATTAGTGTTAAAATTGTTGACAGAACTGAACATATAGAGCATGACTTTAGTTTTTTATTATCATCTTTTATTACAACAGAAAGTAAAGCTCCTAATAGCAGTATGACTATTGAAAAAAAATAAATTCCCATAACTATCTATATTCCCAAAATTAATTTTACCAAATACTTTTATATTGCTAACAAAAATAAATTTCAAGAGGGGGGGGGTAAATGTATTGGGCCGGCTGTTTAACTCCCTCCCTAAAAGAGGGAGGGCAGGGGAGGGTGCTGATAAGGGTTTTCCAACACCACGAATAACCCAAGGGGGTAAATATATTGGGCTGCCTGTTTTTTCCCCTCGCCCCTTTGGGGAGAGGGTTAGGGTGAGGGGCTGTTATACTGAAAATTCCTCTCCTATCAAGGGAGAGGACGCAGCGGTACTTAAGCTGAGCGAAAGCTACGAATGCGGGTGAGGGGGGGATGTATTGGACCGGCTTCTTCCCCTCGCCAGCAGGAAGGATTAAAATATTTTCCCCTCCCCCCTTAGTCACTCCGTCACTTAATCACTAAACCAATACATTTACCCCCTTCGCCACAATACTAAGTTCCGAAAAAAAAAAGGAAGAAGGACAATGCCTTCTTCCTCTGACTTTGTCTACCTCTTATAAAAGATTTTGAATATCCTCTAAAATCAATTCCGGTGTTAAGTGATAACGTTTATAAAGTTCTTCCAGCGGAACTCTATCGGTAAATTCTTTTGATGCCCCGAAATTTATAACTTTCATGCCGGAAGCTCCGTAATAAGAAGCAATTTTTTCGCCGAAACCGCCTTCCAAAACCCCGTCCTCTAATGTTATAACCAATCTGTGATTAGCCTTCAAACTTTCCAAAAGTTCTTTATCAATACCCGTAATGTAGCGCGGATTGATTAGAGTTGCAGAAATACCCAGCTTGTCTTTCAAAAGTGATTTTACTTTTTGCCCAAGCCGGAAGAAATTACCGAGCCCTAAAATTGCGATTTCTGAACCGCTTTCCGCAACATGGTATTTATTTAATACTGAATAATCCGTAGTGTCTTTTTTACCGATACTAACCATCTGACACATAGGGACACGTATTACTACGGAATAATTCCTCTGCTCCGTTGCCCAGTCAAGCATTGCCAGATATTCTTCCTTATTAACAGGCGCCAAATATACAATATTTGGAATATTTGCAATTAGAGGAATATCATATTTAGTAAGGTGTGTTGCATCCGCACCGGTAATTCCGCCCCAAAAGACGAGAATCGTTGCCGGGTTGTTATTTAATGCCAAATCCTGTGAAAGCTGGTCATAAGCTCTCTGGATAAAAGAACTCATTATTGCAAGTACCGGTTTTGCGCCATTTTTTGCCAAGCCTGATGCAAATGCTACTGCGTGCTGCTCTGCAATACCTACGTCAGTATAATTATTGCCCATCTTTTCTCTAAACTCTTTTGTAAACCCGCTTACCCCCGGAGTTGCCGGAGATATTGCAATTATTGAATTATCCTGTTCACGTTTTTTCAAAAGGTAATCCGTAGTAATACTTTCATAAGATTCCTCTTGAGAAACAGCCGGAGAATAATCATTATCCAATTCTCCCGGAACAATCCAATGATAATGTTCTTTATCCGTTTCCGCTGCTATGCAGCCCTTACCCTTAATAGTTCTTATGTGTACTAAAACAGGGTGGTCGGAATCTTTAACTTTATTGAATGTTGAAATTAAACTTTCAATATCATTTCCGTTATCGACGTAATAATAATCAAAGCCAAGAGACTTAAAGAAATTACATTCAGCCTGCCCGTTTGTATCTTTCAGCAGTTTTAAATTAGTATACAGACCGCCCTGATTCTCTGCTATAGACATATCATTATCATTAACCACAACAATTATATTGCTTCCGAGAGCCGCGGCATTATCCAACCCTTCAAAAGCTTCGCCGCCGCTTAGAGAACCGTCTCCAATCAGCGCAATTACATTTTCTTTACCGCCCCTTAAATCTCTTGCTTTTGCAAGTCCGGTTGCCAGACTGACTGAAGTAGAAGTATGTCCGACTTTGAATAAGTCATATTCACTTTCTTCCGGTGCCGTATAGCCGGTATATTTTTGATACTTGTCAGGATTTGTAAAACCTTCTTTTCTGCCGGTCAAAATTTTATGCGGATAACATTGATGCGAAACATCAAAAACCAATTTATCCTCAGGTGTATCAAAGACATAATGAAGTGCTATCGTTGCTTCCACTATACCCAAATTAGGTCCGAGATGCCCTCCTGTTGTATTTACTTTTTTGAGTATCAGCTCTCTAATTTCACCCGATAAAATATCCAGCTCTTCTATACTAAGATTTTTTAAGTCTTTGGAAGAATTAACTTTATCCAAAACCATAAGTGTTGTTTCCATATTTATAGTTCCTTTCTTATTTAACTATAAATATAGTACATCCTGATACCAACTCTCAGTCAAGTGTTATTTAATACCGTAAAATTTTATAAACTCTCTTGCATCCGCAAGTTTACTATTAAATCTGGTTCTGATTGAAATTATATTGTTAGCTTCTTCTTCCGAACATCCAAGCATTTCCATAATATCCTGAACACTATAGTCTTGCATTGCAATCGCTAATTCTGCTCTTTCGCTTTCCTGTGCGGTTATATTGTTTCTTGCATCATCCAGTTGGGCCATTGCCATTAAATACGCAGCTGCTTCATCTGCTGACAAACTCATATTCTTATCTTCATCAAGTACACCCATTTTGCCTAAAATGTCTGTAAATTGTACTGCTTCTTCCGTACCGTACAGAGGCTCGCCTTCCTCAGGCAAATTCATTGCATTATAATCTTTAAATTGTTTAGTAACTTCAAGAGCTTTTGCTTTAGCTTGAAGATATGTCATACCCTTGCTTTCATACAAAGCTGTTAATTCGGAATAAAACATTTCGTGAGTATCAATCTGCCCGTTGCCGTCTTGGTCCATTGTCTCTACATACTCTTTTCCGAATTGTTTATATTTTGTATGAAGTTCTTCATATGTTTTGGCTTCCGAACAATCACTTTCATATTCTCCATTCTGATTAAGCACTGTTTTTTCAAAGTTTTGGAATCTTAAACCCTTTGCATAATTAACAATTCTTTCTTTTAAGTTTTTCTCATCTGTTTTTATACCGTTTTGTTTATTGAATGTAAGAATCATTCCATACTTTGACTTAATCTTTTCCATATCGGCATCACTTACATTTATTCCGGCCTCGGTAAGAATGTTTTTTATCTTTTCTTCATCTGACTTAGTCCCGGTTTCTTGTGTCTGAACCTCTGTTTCAGGCGTTTCTTCCGTTTCGGCTTTCTGCTCAGCTGTTGATATACCAAGTTTCTTTTTTGCCATATCAACAATTTTATCCCAGGCACTCTTTGTAATCTGATAATTACCTTCTTGCACGACAAACTGTTTATTATCTCTTATATCGGAATCTCCGCCGGTATATTGCTTTTTCTCAGTAGCTTTATCATTTTTTATAACATTAAATACTGAATTCCACTCACTCAAATTAAACTTGACATCCTGTTTTAATTCAGCATCAAGTTTTCTGTCTATAGCGTATGATAAGCCATCTCCGCTTTTTATATTTATATTAATAATATCCGGTGCCATATTTATATAAAGTATATATATACCAAAGAATTGCTTTCTTTTGTTTTAGCTTTACAAAAATTTACATAAATATAATAATTTCTTTGCATTTACCCCCTTTTATGTGTATAATCAATTAAGTGTAAAAAATACAATAGAAGATTGGGAATATAAATGGCGTTAAATTTTCAAGACTTAATACTTAACTTATCAAGATTCTGGTCAGATTACGGATGCATAATCCAGCAGCCTTATGATATAGAAAAAGGTGCTTCTACTATGAATCCGGCGACTTTTTTAAGAGCACTCGGACCTGAACCGTGGTCAACAGCGATGGTTGAGCCTTGCAGACGTCCGACCGATGCAAGATACGGCGAGAATCCTAACAGATTGGGACATTATTTTCAGTATCAGGTTATTCTTAAGCCTTCTCCAGATAACGCACAGGAATTGTATTTGAAGAGTTTGGAAGCAATGGGAATTGATTTATCCAAACACGATGTAAGATTTGTAGAAGATAACTGGGAATCTCCGACTCTCGGCGCTGCAGGTGTAGGCTGGGAAGTCTGGTTAGACGGAATGGAAATTACCCAGTTTACATATTTCCAGCAGGTTGGCGGGTTAGAGGTTAAACCTGTTGCGCTAGAAATTACATACGGTCTTGAAAGAATCGCTATGTATATTCAGAACAAGGAATCCGTATTTGATATTATGTGGAATAATACTTTGAAATACGGTGACATTTATCTCCAAAACGAAATAGAACAATCAAAATATAATTTTGAGTATTCTGACGCTGACAGATTATTCAAGTTATTTGACGCATACCAAAAAGAAGTCGATAATTGTATAAATGCAGAACTTGTTCTGCCTGCTTATGATTATGTTTTGAAATGTTCACACACTTTTAACCTTCTTGACGCAAGAGGAGTAATAAGTAAAGATGAACGTATCAATTTCATAAACAGAGTGAGAACAATGGCCTCCGCGGTTGCGCAGCTGTACGTCAAGCAGCGCGAAAAACTGGGCTTCCCGCTGCTTAAATAGTGAATAGTGACTGGTGAGCAGTGAATAGATTAGTGACTAAGTGATTAAGTGACTGGGTGACTAAGCAGGTTATACACTCTGCGTCATTGCGAGGGGAATAGCCGGAACGGCCCGAAGCAATCTATAACTAATTTGACAATTAAATAAAATTTGGATTGCCGCGACCCTGACGGGTCTCGCAATGACATCATACTGCTAACGCCAAACTCTGCGTCATTGCGAGGGAATAGTCAAGACGGCCCGAAGCAATCCATAAAATACAAAATATCCGATAAAGACGGTTAGATATATAGAAAGGTGATAAATGGCAGAAAAAAGATTTTCACTACCTCAGGTTTTGAGAAAAATGTTAACCCTTAAAAACATGGATGATGCACTTTCAAACGCTGAAAAAGGCGGTTTGGAAAAAACTTTAGGGGTATGGGATTTAATTATTTTAGGAGTTGGTGCGATTATCGGCTCCGGAATTTTTGCAATCGTAGGTGTAGCTGCGGCAGGAAGTGCTGACGGTTCAAGCCCGGGAGCAGGACCGGCTCTTATTATTTCTATGGTAATAGCAGCAATTGCCTGTGTATTCTCGGCCTTATGTTACAGTGAATTTGCCACTATGATACCGGTCGCGGGCGGTGCTTACGCTTATACTTTCGCGACATTAGGCGAATTTGCAGCGTGGATTGTCGGATGGATTTTGATGCTTGAATACGCAATCGGATTTATCGCAGTAGCCTGTGCGTGGACAAATCACTTTGTACAATTTATGAAAGGTTTTTCAAATATTCTGCCTGCTTGGATTACAAATCCGCCCCTGTGGCTTGTTGATGATTACAGATCCGCAGTAACGGCTTATACCGCGCAGGGAATTGATTATCACACCGCAATTCCTCATATTGCAGGAATACCTTTCTGTATAAATCTTCCGGCAATTATTATGATTGCTCTTATTACAGCTATCTTAGTTAAAGGAACAAAAGATTCCGCTAAAATGGCAGGAATAATGGTTGCGGTTAAAATCGGCGTTATTGCTTTATTTGTACTTACGGGTATGTTTTATATTAAGCCTGAAAACTGGACACCTTTTGCGCCAAACGGGTTTGAAGGCATATTTATGGGCGCATTCATAATCTTTTTTGCATACATAGGGTTTGATGCTATTGCAACTGCTGCAGAAGAATGTAAAAACCCGCAGAAGGATTTGCCGATTGGTATTTTAGGCTCACTTGTTGCAACAACCATTGTGTATGTTCTTGTTGCTCTTGTTTTAACCGGTATGCAGCCTACAACCGGCGGAGTTATTCCGGAAGGTTTAATCAAAGCTCCAATGGCATTTGCTATGAGTGTAGTTCATCAAAACTGGGTAGCCGGTTTGATTTCAATCGGGTCGCTTGCGGGTTTAACTTCCGTGCTCCTTGTAATGCACATGGCTGCAACAAGAGTATTGTACGCAATGAGCAGGGATAATTTCCTCCCGAGCGTATTCCAGAAACTTCACCCTAAATTTAACACTCCTCATATTTTGACAATAACTGTCGGTATTGTAGGTATTTTGGGTACATTAATTCTGGATTTAAATGTTGCAACTTCACTCTGCAACTTCGGAACATTTACTTCGTTTATTATTGTATGCGTTGCGATATTAATTCTAAGAAAAGTTGATCCGGACAGAAAAAGACCGTTCAAAGTTCCGTTCTGCCCGTGGTTTCCGCTCGCCGGTATTATCTGCTGCGGCGGCTTAATGGTATTTTCAATGATTGTTGCAAAAGGCGATACCGCAAGATTATCAACGGAAATGTTTATTGTATGGGTAATTATGGGCGCCTTGATTTACGCTTCATATGGGTACCAAAAGAATAGAAGAATTGAAAGATTAGCTGAAGAAAAAGAAATAGCGATAGATAATGAAAAAGTTGAATACAGTACTAAGTAATTTAATAAAATGCAAAAGTCCTCAGGAAATAATTGAAGCCGGAGCAAATTCCGGCTTGAAGAAAACACTCGGAGTATTTGATTTAATCGTACTCGGAATTGGAGCGGTTGTCGGAACGGGAATTTTTACAATTATCGGAAGTGCAATTGTAGGAAGTTCTGACGGAGCAGGCGCAGGAACGGCTGTTGTAATTTCAATGGTTCTGGCTGCTGTTGCGAGTGTTTTTTCAGCATTATCCTATTCGGAAATCGCAGCAATGATGCCGGTTGCGGGAAGCGCTTATACATATACTTACGCAACGATGGGCGAATTTATGGCGTGGATGGTCGGCTGGATTTTGATGCTTGAATACGCAATCGGGAATATTACCGTTGCAAGTGCCTGGACAGGTTATTTTGTTCAGTTTATGAAGGGTTTCAAGCATATTCTTCCGGCATTTGTTGTAAATTGTCCTCTCTGGCTCAGAAATGATTACAGAACAATGTATGAAATCTGTAGCAAATACGGCTGGGACGTTCACGATAAGATGCCATTTATACATTTACCTTTAGGACTTGAAATTCCTGTTGCAATAAATATACCTGCAATTGCAATAGTACTTTTGCTTACAATTCTTCTTGTAAAAGGTGTAAAAGAATCAACAAGAGTCGCTACAATAATGGTCGGGGTAAATATGTTTATAATCCTTTCTTTTATTGTAATGGGCTCTTTTTATATTAAGCCTGAGAACTGGGCTCCTTTTGCGCCGAACGGTCTGGAAGGAATCTTTACCGGAGCATTTGTAATCTTTTTTGCATATATTGGGTTTGACGCTATTTCAACGGCTGCGGAAGAAACAAAAAATCCGCAGAGAGATTTGCCGGTAGCAATTATGGGAACACTTGCGATATGTACAATTCTATACATCTGCGCAGCACTTGTTTTAACAGGTATAGTACCTTTTAATTCAATTGATACGCAAGCTCCGCTTGCACACGCAATGAGATTTATCGGTAAAAACTGGTATGCGGGATTAATTTCTATGGGGGCGCTTTGCGCTCTGACTTCGGTTTTATTAATTTATCAATTGGGTACTACAAGAATTTTATTTGCAATGAGCAGGGATAATTTCCTGCCGAAATCTTTAAATAAAATACATGAAAAATTTAAAACTCCGCATATTTTGACATGGATTTCAGGTTTAATTGTAATTATTTGCGCCTTATTTATGGATTTGAATATATCGGCAGAATTATGCAACTTCGGAACATTTACTTCATTTATAATTATCTGTATTGCGGTATTGATTTTAAGAAAAACCGAACCGGATAGAGAGCGTCCGTTTAAAGTTCCTTTCTGTCCGTGGTTTCCGATATTAGGTATAGTAACCTGTTTCGGACTTATGTATTGCAAGTTTAGCGCAAAAGCAACTTCCGCATTATACTTTATAATCTGGCTGCTTATAGGACTCGCCATTTACGCCGGATACAGTTACAGCGAAAAACGCAGAGAAGAAAATAGAACAGATAATGTATGAATTTTGCTAAAAAAGTGTTATAATCCTTAGTATGAGAATAGTTACTAATAAAGAACTAAGCAGTTATAAAGTTTTACCCTTTGATTTGTATACCGAAAATAAGGGTAAAATTCTTGAAGCCGGAGAGGTTTTAACTCCCGGCAAGCTTATAATGCTCAAAAACTACGTCAAAATATATACTGAAGAATTTAATAGCGAAGAAAACGCCGAGAACAGCGATCAGGCTGACAGTAACACACCTTCCCAGCTTTTAAATTTCTCTTATGAAGGAATAGACCCCTCTGATTTTGAAACAGTAATTAATAAAGACGGATATATAAAAACAGAAACTCAGGTAAAAATTAAGTATTTTTACAAAAGAATTCTTGATTTGCTGATTCAAGGTTATTATGAAGAAGGGCTTTTAAAACTTAATACGTTAATAGGCATTTTGAAAACCGAAATATTTAAACAGCTAAACAAATCCGGCAAAGGTTCCAAACTAAGATTTTTAGGCGAATATGAGCTTTGCCACCCTCTTAACGTTGCAATTGTTTCCGGATTAATTGCTAAAAAACTTGAATATTCTGCTTTATCTGTTGATCAAGTAATTCTTGCAGGACTTTTACATGATGTCGGAAAATTAAAAATAGATCTTGCCGATTCTCAAGCTCTGCTTACAATGAATGAAGATGAAGTTAAAGCGCATCCGATAATCGGATATAGAATGATTAAAGAAGAATTTGAACTTCCGGAAGAAATAGCAAAAGTCGCATTAGAACACCACGAAAACAATGACGGTTCAGGATATCCGCAAGGACTGTCAAGCGATTACATTTCTGAATACAGTCAAATAATTAATGTGGCAAATTATTATGACAATCTTGCTTTCAACCGAACCCATGTTCTTATTATGAACAATAAAGAAGCCTTAAGGACAATGCTTGAAGTCGGAACTAAACGTTTTTCAGCCAGAATGCTCTATACTTTTATCCACATGTTTAACTACGATGATTCTAAAAGTTTTAATGATATGGTAGTTTAGGCAATTGTTATTTTTTATGCGGTGATTAATCCTGTATTTGTAAGACATAATATAGGATAAAACAGTAATGAACAGAGCAGACGAATTTAAAAAAATCATGGACAAATCAAATTCCGATAAAGTTGTCATTTTGACAAACCACTACCAGATTGTCGGCAGGGTTTATGATTGCGAAGAGTGCAACAGGGATTTTTTTATAAACCTTACAAATGCGTCACTTTGCCTTATTAATGACGTTTATGAAAACCAAACTTGTGATAAATATACAAGTTCGCACTACGATTGGCTGCATGTTAATTTTGATAAAGTCGTAGCATTTAGTTTTATAAAATAATAATTCTTACTTTTAATTATTTTTTAAATACTTTGTCAAAATCAATTTTTTTAATGCCTTTGCATTCACCGCCTGCGGTTCAAGTTCTATAATTTTATCAAGATTTTTTATAGCAGCTTCATAATGCCCTAAATCTTTTTGAATTGCAGCGATTGAATAATACGCATCTATAAATTTCGGATCCAGCGCAACGGCAGTTACAAAATCATCCAGAGCTTCTTTAGGATTAGTCTTAAAAATTAACTGCCCCCTGTTAAAGTACGCGTCTGTCATATTCTTGTTTAATTTTATTGCTTTAGTATAGTTATCGTAAGCTTCTTTGTCATTGCCTATACTATGATAAGCAATTCCTTTATAGAAATAGACAAGTTCATTATCTTTATTGTACTTTAAAGATTCATCAAAATTTCTGATTGCTTCCAAAAAATGACCTTCATTTATCTCTTTTATTCCAAGACTGAGATAAAAATTTTCGCTAAAATCCTTGTCATCCTCCATGCAGACTTTTGAAAACAACAGCGCCTTGTTATCAAGTGCCATCTGGAATTTTGGATTTAAAATAATCGCTTTATTGTAATCTTTTAGCGCACCTTCGTAGTCGCCTTGCAAATATTTAGTATATCCGCGGTTATTAAAAGCAAGAGCACACTTTCTATCCAGCTCTATTGCCTTATTATAATCTTTTATGGAATCCCCGTATTCGCCAAGCTCATTATTCACAAGCCCTCTGTTAATATATGCATCTAAAAATTCAGGATTAGCGTCAATTGCCTTTGTATAAAGCTCCTTTTTTTCTTTCATATCTTCTGATATTAAAGCCAGATAAAAATAATATTCATCATCACAATTCAGGCGCTTTAAATCCCGCTCTATAATTTTTCTGGCATACTCCAGATCATTTGCGTTAAGACTGTTTAAAATTTTTCGGATTACTTTATTTTTTTCTTTCATTATTCTATTTTAACATACAAAACGGGCAGTTTAAACTGCCCGTCTACACTGTTTTGTCATTTTATTTTACAAAAAAGCTTGCATTAACATTTGCATTAATCTTAATTACACCGCCGGAGATTGAAGTGGAAGTTCCAGCTGCAGAGCTTTCAGCAGCCGCGTCTGCCACCATATTTTTAGCCATATAAAATCTCGGGCTGCCGTAATTATTTGCGTTGCAGCTTACGTCAAAGCTTCTTACGCCATCTACGGTTGTTCCGAGGTTTTTAGCAAGAAAATTTGCCCTTGTTGTAGCTTTTTTTGTTGCAATTCCCAGCAGCTCGTTGCACTGATTATCATAAGTTGAAATTGAGAAATTAAGGTTATCAACATTTGTTGCACCTGCCTCAATTGCCTTATCTATCATCGCGCCAACTTTATCAAGAGATTTTGTATGAACAATTACTCTGTTTGAAACTTCATACTTATCAAAGCTGCGTTTGCTTCCGGAATAAGTATAAATCGGCTGTGCGCTAAAATCAGAAGTCTTTATATAATCTCCGTTTTTAGGGTTCAACATAGAGCCTAAAACCGACAGAACTTTATCAGAAGCTTCTTTGTTTAATTGCGTAGCCTTTTGCATTGATTTTGCATCAGAAGTCTGAACTGCAAAAGAAATTTCCGCAACATCAGGCGCTATTTCAGTATTAGCATTTGTAGAAACTGAAATATATCCTCTGTCGCTTCCCTGAATTGCAGCCTGAGAAACCGCTACTGTTGAAGCAAACATACCTGTAACTAATGTCAATACTAATAATTTTTTCATCTTTCCCTCCTAATTTACCTTTCATTATTATAAACGATTTTAATTAAAAT
>CALUVJ010000005.1 GCA_944324195.1 Candidatus Gastranaerophilales bacterium | reverse complement strand
AACAGAGAAACATTATTAGACGCTCAGGCTCATCCTGAAAAATATCCTCAACTTACAGTTAGAGTTTCAGGATACGCAGTAAACTTTATTAAGTTAACAAAAGAACAGCAGGATGATGTTATTTCAAGAACATTCCACGCTTCTCTTGGTAACAACAGCTGCGGCTGCTAATAAAATAAATACAAGATAAAAAATAAGGTGTATCATTTGATACACCTTATTTTTTATTGCGATTCTTACTATTTCTCTTTGATTTGTTTTGCATTAGCTAAGTCGGAATCGTCAACTTTGGCTTCTTTTTTTGCATCTTCCGCTTCCAGTTGTTTATTTATAATAACGGTTTGGATAACCTGGAATACATTGCTGGAGATTAAATAAAGTAAAACACCGGCAGGTATTGGTATTATAACAAAAGTGAATGTAAGCATAATCGGCATAAATGTGTTCATGGACTTTTGCATTTGTTGTTGGGCCGGATCCTGCGGTACGTTTTTGTTCATAGCCATCATTGCTCTTTGAGAGAATACCATTGTTACGGCAAATAAGGCTATTAACAATAATACATCATAATGGAATGCCGGTTTAACTTCTTTTGTAGGAATTGTACTGATTAAAATTCCGTCTTTTCTGACAAATGTCATTTTTTCCGATTCTTTTGTTTGTATATCAGTTACATCAATTTCAGCCTTTTCAATTTGGTCAAGCTGGCTGAATTTGAGGTTTAAATTATCAAGACTGATTTTAAAATCGGCAGGTTCTCCCGGAACCAGTTCTCCCTGAACTTCAACTGCTTTATTAGGTTTTTCAATCTTAACGTTAGTTAATGGCTCATCAACGCCTTGCAAATATACTTTTGCTGTTTTGCCTGTCATAAAAGTATCATATTTTGATACACCAAAAGTACCGTCTTGAGAAACTCCTGCAGAAGTTTTTAGTGTTGCATCAAGTCTTTTTATAAATAAAAATTGTGAGTCACCGGCCATTTGAATAAATTGAGGACTCATTAATGTTGAATATAGTAATATAAATATCGGCATTTGAATTAAGAGCGGAAAGCAGCCTGCCATAGGATTGAATTTGTGTTCTTTGTAAAATTCCATCATTTTTTGCTGCATCATCTGAGGATTACTTTTATAGCGTTCCTGAATAGCCTTCATTTTTGGCTGGAGCATTTGCATTGTACGCATAGAACGCTGTTGTGAAAGACCTAAAGGCCACATTAATGCTCTTACGATTACCGTAAGTAATATAATACCTATTCCGTAACTTCCTGCAATAGAAAGTATTTTTAAGACTTTGATAGTTAGTGTTGTAAAATCCATATTCTCTTCCCTAAGTTATGCTAGTATCAAAAAAGTGTACATACGTACACTTTTAAGATACTTGAAATATGGTTTAATGTCAAATTAAGCGAGCAATTTACTCTTCACTTTTGTTTGCATTAGATAGTGTATTCAATCTTCTTGCAGGATCAGTAATATGTGTTATTCTTAAACCAAAATTATCTTCTATAACGACAACTTCACCATAAGCAATTAATTTTCCGTTTGCATACAGTTCGACAGGTTCTCCTGCTGCTTTGTTAAGGGTTACAATGGAGCCTTTTGTTAATTCAAGAACTTTTTTGATAGGAAGCTCTGTCTTTCCCAACTCTACTGTTAACTGCAGTTTTACGTCCAACAAAATATTTAAATTCTGATTAGGAGGACCCTGTACCTGATCTAAATCTTCAAACGAAGCAAACTGAACCGGCTGTACCGTAACGGTTTTGCCGTCTTGTTCTGATTCATTTTCCGTTTCTTCAGACGAAAAATCTAATTCCGGATTCACAACATTATCAACACCGGTATTATCTGTTTCGTTATCATCATTATTTTCGGATTCATTAATCCCTTTTATATCATCGTCATCCAGCATTATTGTCCTCTCTTAAAAATAGTTGCGCAATAATTCATGCATTTCATCGTACACATCTGTTATTTTAACACAAATTTTATCTTTGATGGTTCCGGGACGTGCAAAAAACTTTTTCTCGCCGTTTACTTTAACAATTAAATCATCCTGAACTTTATTATCCAGCTTAATAATATCTCCCTCGGTAAGCTGCAGGAAATCATCCAGTGTAATACTGCACTGCCCGAATTGAACTCTTAAATCAACATTGGAGGTGTTGATTTTGGAAATCATTTTCATTCTTTCGTCATTAGATGCAACAAGACCTTTTGTCTGGAAAATATGCTGAGTGCTTAAATGGCCCAGAACTGTCTCTAATACCGGATATGGGAAACAAAGACTGAATAGCCCGAAGTGTTTGCCGGATATTTGAACTTCAAATGTTAAGAGGGCAACAATTTCTCCTGCTGTAGCAACCTGAATCGATTGATAGTTGTCATCCAGGCTGATAAATTTGCCGGATACCGGTATTATTGCATTCCAGGAATCTTCAAGTGATTTAATAATAATATTAATAACTTTTTTGGCCAACGCTTTTTCAATATCAGTAAGCTCTCTTGTCTGAGTTTCAATATTTCCGATACCGCCGAGCATTCTGTTTACAATGCAGGATATAACTTCAAAACTGATTCCTAAAAGTATTTGTCCTGACAGCGGTTCAAATTCAAAAACTCCGACACTTATAGGAGAAGGCATTGAACGTACAAATTCTTCATAAGTAAGCTGGTCTACAGAGACGATTTCTATTTCTACCCTCATACGCAAATAACCGCTTAAGACAAGCGAAATTGCCTTGGAAAATTCCCTGTGAATGTCTCTCAAGGCTCTTAAATTATCCTTTGAAAACTTGTCCGGTCTCCTGAAGTTGTAGAGTTTATAACTCTTGTGTTCCGAATCCGAAAACTCATCTTCAAAAATATCTGGTTCTGTTATGTTACTGCTTTTAGCCATGTTATTTTATATATTACCCCTGCTTATCCCTATTGGATAATAAATTGTCCGAAACTTACTCTTAAAACTTCTCTTTCTCCCCCGAGAATTGAATTTATATCATTTGTAATTTGTTCTTTCGCGAGCTCTTTACCGGCTGCTGTTGCAAGTTCGGCAGATGTTTTGCTTGATAGATTTGTAATTACCGCATCTCTTATTGCAGGTTTGTATTGATTCATTTCTTTTTGTATTGCTTCCATCGGATCTGCCGGAGCCGGTGCTGCTCCATGGCCGCCATGTCCGCCGCTTTTTTCTGTTTCTGTTTCAGGGAAATCGGTATCTTTTTTAGTAACCTCTATTGCAACATTTACTTTAAGGTATTTCTTTTGGTTTTCATCACACAAATTTAAAATAAAATCACCGAGGTCTACAATTATGCCTCGTTGGATTTCATCTTCACTTCCTTCATCTGCCAGTTCTTCCTGAGAGAGATTAAGCATACTTATCTTTTGAGTGATAAGGTTTTCCATTACTACATAATTAACTCCGGCAAAAACTACAAACATAATGATAATTGAAGCAATTGTCATTATTAAGAATTTTGTTATGTCTTGCTGCTTAACGTCGGTTTTGTCGTTGTCGGCCATACTATTCTCCACTTTTAGTATTATTATACTGTTTTAACAGGTTCATTAACACCATTATTTGGTGTATTTATTCTTCCCCAAATACTATTAAATCAATAATGCAATTTCATTATACCAAAAGATTTGAATTTTGCCAAAGGGGGTAAACGGTGAGGGGTGAGGGGTGAGGGGTAAATGGATGGTAAGCGTGAGGAGTGAGGGGTGATTTAAAACAGTTTTGCGCACTCCTTCCCTATATGAGGGAAGGTTGGGATGGGTGATAATTGGTAAAAGGTGAGGGGTGTCATGCGACTTTCCTCTCTTAGTCACTTTTCAAGTTATAGTCAGGTAAAACCTGACCTACAAATTTGTCATTCTGAACCCAATATCCATTCGGGGGTGAAGAATCTCTTTAACTTTATTACCGGAACGAGATTCTTCGGGCTTACGCCCTCAGAATGACGGCACTCTGGGAAGTTTCTCTTTCCCCTCGCCCCTTTGGGGAGAGGGTCAGGGTGAGGGGTAAATGGATGGTAAGAGTAAAAGGTGAAGAGGGAAGGGTGAAGGTTTGACGTGAAGTTGCAAATTTGTTGAGAGTTACGGTTGCTTATATTAATATATCTATATATAATGTTGGTATGGGGAAGTTTGATTTATTTAATAAGTTTAACAGTGCTGTAATCGTTATTAATGCTGATAGAGAAACTATTTTCAGAAATAATGTTTTTAAGAGAATCTTTCCTGATTTTAAGACATTGGAAAAGTTCTCTCATAAACTTAATTATAATGTCTGTGCGTTAGTCAGCAATGATGTGAAAGTTCATTCTCCGATTGCACAGGCAATAAATTCAAAAGAAGATTTTTCTGCTTATATAACCTACCAAACTTCAAATAATGAGTTGTATTACTATGATATGAACTCTACAAAAAAAGGCTTATATAATATTATTGTTTTCACTGACGTAACTGCAAAAACGGAACTTCAAAACATTGCTCAGAGAAATCAAAATCTGCAAAAGAAAATTTCGCTTCTTGAAAATGACAATAAAAATTTATCAAAAATAAAACTTCAGGCGCAATCTCAGGCAATGAAATTATTATTGCTTAATAACATTTCCAATATTATAAGAGAATCTATTGATACATCTGTTATTCTAAATTCCGCACTTGAAGAAATTGCCCAGATGTTTGGCGCATTTAGGGCATATTATGCTGAAGCGTTCGGCGGAAACAGGTTTAAAATAACTGAATCATTAGAAAAAAAAGACTATGGTGCGGAAATTTCTTTTGATAAAGATGCATACGATTGTATTAAGAAAAACAAAGTTTCCTGTATTACCTGTATGAAAGAATACAAAGAAGCAAAGCCTTTCAGAGAGCTTGTTCAAAGAGTTATACTGCCGATTTATCATTTGAATAAACTTTTGGGAACAATCGTACTTTCAACCAAGCAAAAGACAAAATTTGACGATACATTGGAAGTTTTAAACGGGGTTTCTTCCCAGCTTGGAAACGCAATTATTCAGGCAGAATTATATAAGAAAAATGAACAGATGGTTAAGGATTTAACCAAAACATTAAAAGAATTAAAAGATACACAGTTAAAACTTATTAATTCGGAAAAGATGGCTTCGCTTGGGCAGCTTGTAGCCGGCGTGGCGCACGAAATTAATACTCCGGTTGCTTCAATTAAATCAAACAATGAGATTACAAAAAAACTTATATCAAAAATTAAAGACGAAGAAATGCTGACTCTTTTAAAAGAAGTTAATGAAATTGATGCTGAAGCAATAGAGAGAATAAACAGGCTTGTAGTATCTTTGAGAAAATTTGTAAGACTTGATGAAGCTGAGCTGCAGGAAGCTGATATTAATAAAGAAATTGACTTAACACTCGATTTAATCCGGCATGAAACAAAAAATAAGATTGAGATTGTAAAAAATTATTCCAATCTTCCGCCGGTTAAATGTTATCCGAACATGCTTAATCAGGTGTTTATGAATATTCTCGTAAACGCAGTGCACGCAATAAAAGACAGGGGAACAATAACTATTGACACAAGTTATAAAAATGATAATTTATCAGTCAAAATTAAAGATACCGGATGCGGAATAAAAGAGCCGGACAAAATCTTTTTCGCAGGATATACTACAAAAGGCGTCGGGGTCGGAACCGGCTTGGGGCTTGCAATTTCTCAAAAGATTATTGAAAAACATAAAGGCAAAATTTCCGTAAAAACAAAATTAAATGAGGGAAGCGAATTTGTTATTACTATCCCTGGTAAGTAGTAATTTTAAAGTTTTGTAAAGCTCTATTTTTCTTATTATTACTAAGTTACAAGAATATTAGAATTATAATAATAATTAATTTTTGTAAAAATATCTGGCAGGCTAGTTATAAAAATGTAAAAATATGGTATATTAATACTACCGAGATTAAGTGTAAATTTTACCCTAATTCAAAGGGAATGTAACAAAAAATTTACAAATTAAATAGATAAAGGCAATTTTTAGAAACAAAAAAACTTTATATTACTGTGTAGAAGTTAAAGAAATATGTTTACATATTGGAGGTAACGTGTATGGCAATTACAGTAAACAGCAAAAAAAAGCAGGTTAAAAAAACTTTTCAGGAATTAATCAATGATTTGATGACATCAAGTTCCGAAAAAGTTAGATATAATGCTGCCCGTGTTCTTGGTGAAATGGGCGATTCTAAAGCTGTTGAACCGTTAATTGAAGTTTTAAAGAATGATAAAAACGGTTCCGTTCGTTTATATGCCGCTCGTGCATTGGGCGAATTGGGTGATTCTAAAGCCACCGAACATTTGATTGAATCTTTAAGAGAGGACCGTAACGTTGACGTGAGAGTTCGTGCAGCACGTGCACTCGGACGTCTTGGCGGTAAAATCGTAGTTGAACCTCTTGTAGAAGCTCTTAATGATGAAAATTCACAGGTTTGTATAACTGCAACTGATGCTTTAATTGAAATTGGCGATGTTGCAACAGACGCTTTAATGAAATCATTAGACCACGAAAAAGTTAACGTAAGATGCGACGCTACTCGTGCTCTTGGTGAAATCGGCAACAAAAAATGCGTAGATAAAATTATCAATATGCTTTATGATGAATGGGTTAACGTTAGAATTTATGCGGTAACTTCTTTAGGTAAATTGAATGATAAAAAAGCGGTTCCTGCCTTAATTGATGTTATGAAAAACCGTTCTGAAAATGATTTAGTCAGAGCAGGTGCTGCTGCAGCTCTCGGTGTTCTTAGAGACCAAAGAGCACTCCTTCCTTTAAGAGAATTAATTATGGAAGCTGAAGAGCTTGGTGAATTAGAAGATACAGCTTTAAAATCTTTCAAAAAGATTATGGCTGCTAACTGGCAGGCTATCCCTGGTGCAACCCAGCAAAAGAAACCCGCACAAACATTTTAAGATGTAAGATAATTAAAAAAGACCCTGATTTAAATCAGGGTCTTTTTTTGTGTGTAAAACTGCTAAACAAGGGGGCGGGAATTTGAAAAATTCCCGCCCCCATTTTAGGTTTACATTTTAATTAATATTTTAATGCTTTCTTTTGATTTATTGGCTTCAAATGCTTCAATGGCATCATCAATTGGGTAAATTCCGCTGATAAACGGTGTAAAATCGATTCTGTTGTTTTTAAGCAGTCTCAGTGCCGGCGGAAATTGGCCGCATCGTGAGCCGAGAACGGTAATTTCATCAATTACAATAGGTGCGAGGTTAAGTTCTTTGCCGGAAGCTACCGTACTTTTAAGTACCAATGTGCCCCGCGGTTTTGTTAGTGTCATAGAAGTCTCAAAACCGGAAGCTGTTCCGGTTGCTTCTACTACGACATCATAAATTTTTTCCGGCGTAAATGAATTGAGCAGTTGTGTTTTAACTCCTTGGGCTGCTGCAATATCAAGTTTGTTTTGGTGTTTTCCGACAAGCAGGACATCAAGATTTTGGGAATTGAGAGTGAGGGCGGTTGTAAGTCCGAGTTTTCCGTCACCGAGAACAACAATTTTTTGCATCGGTTCAATGTGGAGCTGTTCGGTTATTTCGCAGGCTGCCGCAAGAGGTTCAACAAAAACAGCCTGCTCGTCGGTTACATTTTCCGGAACCTCAAACAGAACGTTAACCGGCATTGTCATATATTCGGCAAAACATCCGTCTTTTCTCCAAATTCCGAGAGTATGACGGTTTGGGCAATGGCGGTAATTCTTTTTTGCACACCATTCACATTCAGGGTCGTTGCATCCGTAACTTATTTCAGCGACAACTCTTTTGCCCGCAAGCGACTTATCATCTCCGTTGACTTCTTCTACAATTCCGACAAATTCGTGCCCGAGAATTCCTTTGTAGCCCATATATCCTTTGGTAATTTCGTAATCAGTATTACAAATTCCTGCAAGTGTTACTTTTATTAATGCTTCACCTTTTTGCGGTACAGGTTTTGGATAATTTTTATCAAGTTTTAATCCGTTATCAAATACAATTGCTTTCATTTTAAACTCCTCTCTTCATTAAAAATACCATAAACACTGAACTCTGGGTTAAGATGTAAAAAAATCTTAACAATCTTATGGTGAAAATTGAAAATGTAGTATTATAAACCTTGTACTTGATTTTGAAACAATGCTCAAATGCTGCGTAGGATAAATCTTTAAAGAGTACGGGGAATATTGTACCCTTTTTGTGTGTTTATAAAATTAGTACCTGTTTATTTAGTGTATTCCAAGAATTGTGTCATGTACTATGGAATAACAATGTGGGCTTATGCAAATTATCCATATAATGTTTGCAATTAATAATATCAGGAATAGAATTTTATACCATAAAGGTATTTTTTTATTGTAATTAATATGTATTTTAAAAGTCAGTGCATTAAATAAAAATATTCCAAGCAGAATAGCACATACTATAACATATTTAAAGAGAAAAATTATATAAATATCCCATATAAGTAAATAAGGTGCATCGAAAAATTTCACGATAATAAAATTAAAAAGACAAAATAATATAAATAATGTTGAAAAAAACAATAATGCATTAAATTCAATGTAATGTGCAGTTTTTTCTATAAGATTGTTTAGCATTGATATTATTTTCATAGATAAATTATAGCATATTAGGAGAAATATATGAATAGGAAAAAAGAGTTAAGTGATAATTTGTTGAAAAATGTATGTCAAAATACATATACTGACGATATCAACAAAAAAAGGCTGAAGGATTTTATTATTATTACACATGTGAAAGACCGATATCGGGTTTTTATGCTGATATTTATATAAGTAATAATAAAGATACTGTTATTGTTGCATTTAAAGGTTCAGAAGGATTTAAGGATTATTATCAAGATTTTAAAATGTGGATGCTGGAAGAAATGCCTGAGCAATTTTGGGATGCAAGAGAGTTATACGACAGATTATCCTCTCTTTCGGATATAAAAGATGCGAAATTCGTGTTTACAGGACATTCACTAGGCGGTAGTATCGCAGCATATCTGGGCAGTATTACTGGATGTCGGACAGTCACTTTTAATCCATTTGGGATAGGTGAAATAGTGAGAAATCCAAAATATACAGAAAATATTACAAATTATGGGAATCCCAGGGACGTAGTATTTATGGAAGAGTTTTATAACCAATTAGGAAATATAAAATATGTATTTAATCCCAATAATTTTAGCGATGAAAAAATCTCTTTACCCCCAAAATATCACCTACTAGAATCAATGGGGAATATAGACTTTGTTACAGAAGATATTAGTGGACAGCAGTATCTTAAAAAAGTTTACAATTACCAAAAACAAAGTGAGGATAAAAATAAAATTTATTATGGCATGTTGAATAATTTATCAAATATAAATAGTAACAATAATGATTCTTGTCCAGGGTATGTTTCTGTAGATGGATATCAAAGGGATGGGTATACTGTTCGCGGATATATAAGAAAATGTCCATATCATAATTAAAAAAGCCCGTGAATACTGAACTCTGGGTTAAGATGTAAAAAAATCTTAACAATCTTATGGTGAAAATTGAAAATGTAGTATTATAATCTTGTACTTGATTTTGAAACAAAGCTTAAACGCTGCGTAGGATAAATCTTTCAAGAGTATGAGGGGCTATAGTGTCCTGAAAATGCCAACTTCAGCAGGCAATAAGTCTGTTGCATTGTCTCGCCCTGGTTACAGGGCGAGAACACAAATCAATAATTTTAGGAGGGTAATTGTGCGCCATTGTTGTCAATTTGCCCCTGATGATGTGTATTATCTCAGGGATAATGATCTTTTTTCGTTCAGAAAATTATCTGTCGGCTTTTGTCCGGTATGTTTAAAACCTGTTGCGGAACTTATAGAATGGAGGTTTGACGGAGCGTTGAACAGAGTTTCCGTAAACGGTATTGAAGCGAATGATTTAGTATTAAAGTGCAAAGACGAAATTGTTTATTCGTTTAGAGAATGTAATTATTCAAAATTCAAGTCTAAACCGTTCGGATGGGTTTACGGGATTAATAAAAGCGTTAAATCAGGCAAGCGTAGAGTTACAAAACAATATGCCTGTGATTTTTATGGTAATAAGCAATTAGTAAAAAGTTTTTAAAGAATTTTTGACCGGGGACACTTTGTTTCACCTTTCTCTCTCGTCACAAACTCCTTGTGATTGTACCCCTTTTCTCCGGTCTTTTTCTTTTTTTTTAATTTGAGGTTTTTATGGCAAAGAAAGCTAAAGATAGAAAACAAATGATTAATGAGAAGCATATAGAGCTTTATAACAAAACTCTTTCAGTTTTGGAATTTCTTTTAACCGAATTTGAGCACGATATAAAATATGCGGAGTTTGAGTATCTGGATATTCCGAAAAATACTATAAGCACGCTTGATTTTTTAGTGTCGGCGCTCGGTAAGGTTCAGAAGGGACAAAGACTGGCATTGGGTTTGGATAATGATTTGCCTGTCAATGAAGAGCCGGAGATTAATATTGTGGAAGGGCTTAGTGAGGCTAAAATATGATAAGGGTTTTGATACCGGCTGATTTGGAGTTTTGCAGATACGAAAAAGAACTTAAAAAGCTTTATGAGCAGTCTCAGGATAAAATTTGTGATTCAAATTCTTTTGAATTTGTGCGTGATAATACGTTTTTTTATATGTTTCTTGATGATACAAATTTGATTGGCGGGATTTACTATTTTGTTGATGCGGATGGAAAACTTTTTCTGAACGGATTTTCGAAGAGGAAGATGTTTGAACAAAATGTCGCGTGTTTAAGACTTTCACTTGGCTGGTTTGTATGTGATATTTATGCGGAAGCGCAAAATCGCGCTTCCGCACTATGTCTTTTGCGCTGTGGTTTTGTGAGAGACCGTAATAATATTTTTGTTAAGAAAAAACAAGGATATAAATAACAATGCGCGTGATATTTTTTGAGATCTTTAATCCGTTTGTACATTTTGTGCAAGAAATTCATCATACATAAATCCTATAATATGTTTTTCAATATATCAACCAAGTGCTGAAATTGTGCGGATATTATATTGAAGAGACCAAATATTACGGCAAGCGGGAAGTTTAGAGTTTCAATTAAGTTAAAGTAAAACCCGGAGCACAAATTAAGCCATAGAGCTGTAAAAAGTATGGTTGCAAAAATATTGATTATTAAACCCGTAAAGAAAACAAAATTATAGTATTTATTATTTAACAGAAACAAAGAATTAACAAAAAATTTCTTTTTCTTAAAAATACTAAGCAATAAAAATAAAATACAAATACAAATTGCAATAATTAAACAGGCGCAAAAAATAAAGTAGTAGGCAATGAAGAATGAAAAAATAAAAAGTTGGCTTCCATCTTGCGTATATCCGTCGATAACATTAATTAAAAAAGTGACGGTATACGCCAAAATAACCAAACATCCGGGTACTGCAGTGAAGGCATGCATTGCGTGATATTTTTTGAGTTCTTTAATCCGACTGTACATTTTGTGCAAGAAATTCATCATACAAAAATCCTATAATATGTTTTTTAATAAGTCAATCAGGCTGAAGGCTTCTTGTTTACTTTTCATCTTTATTAATCTCCCTAAAGTGCATATTCGGATGAATATTATTTGTTCCATCCGGAAAATAATTTTGAGTTACATAATTGGAGCAAAGCTCCGGAAAGGAAAAAAATGGTTTTTGAATACATTATTGAACAGGATAATTCTACTAAAAAATTGAGTTTGGAAGAAGAAGGAAAATTGATAAAGAAAATTACGTCAGATTTTTCTTCTCTGAATTCCGAAAGAGCAACAAATCTGGAAATGGCATCAAAGCTTGCTAATGAAATATTTTTTAAAAATGATTTCAAATCAATTTCCGATAAAAATCAGAAATGGAAAGCTAAAGTTAAAATGTGCAAAACATTTATGTTTTATCAGACACTAAAAGCATTTATATGGAGGAATACTTATGCAAATGTTAATTCTATGTTCGACGTATCCGGGGAGAACCACGATTCAAACAACGCTTCAAACAAGCAAAAAGCCATGCTGGTGGACATCCTTGAAAAAATGGATTACCAGAGAACCTGTGACCAGATTATCGATAACGCTTTACTTTATGGGGAGTTAATCTCTTATACTGCTTGGAAAAAGAACTATGAAGAATATCGTCGTCCGATAGATTTCTTTAAAAACCTTTTTGCGCTTGACGTAAACAAATTACCGCTCATTATGGATGCAATATCTAAAGGTAAAAATTATTGGACCGACACAAGAAAAGTTTATGATAATCCGTTTATTTATCCGGTAAATCCGGCAGACTTAGTATTTGATTCTTCTCAAAAAGATAATTGGGATTCCTGTCCTAAGATTTACAGAGTTTATAAAACTCCTGCCGAGATTTTAAATAATAAATACTATACTTTATCAAAACAACAAAGAGAAGAAATCTCTAAGATGGTTAATGACAGAAGCTTAAAATATAATGAGCCGAAAGACGATGTTGTTAAGGGCTCAACTATAGAGGTTCTGGAACACTGGGGTGATTTAAAACTTTCTGACGGAACACTTCTTAAAAACTGGCATGCCGTAGTTGTCGGAAGAAAATATCTGGCCGCCTTCGGGAAAAATGAAGGTATAATAAATCCGTTTTCTTACGGCGCATTTATAACCGATCCGACAACAAAGCGCGGCATAAGTCCTCTTTATTCTGTTATTTCACTGGCCCATTTTCAGGAAGAGCTTTTGAACAGAACCTGTAATCTGCAAGCGCTCAATGAAAATCCGCCGCTTCTTGCGCCGGAAGGGTTTTTTGAGGAGGATGAAATTAACCTCTATCCGGGAAAAATTATCGAATACGGTGATAATCTTACTCCGGCTGCCGCATTTCAGCAGCTTACCTTTAATCCAAATGTATTTTTGCAAGACATCTCGTTCCTTAATGACTTGATGGCAGAAGTTTCAGGGATTTTTCCTAATATGATAGGAGCAGTGGAAACTTCCGCTTCAAAAACCGCAACAGAGATAAATACAAAAACCCAAGGCCAGATGATAAGGCTTGCTATGCTGGTCGATACAATTAATCAGGATTTGATTATTCCGAATGTAGAAAAAGTAGCCAAACTTTGTGCGGATTTTAAATCAGGAGTGGAAACCGTCTTTGTAAACCACGAAAATCAGCAGGAAGTAATAGAAGTAGATGATGCAGTGCGTCAGGGAGATTACAAATATATGTACTCAGATTCCTCCATGACTACACAAAAATCCCAGCAGGCAGATATAGTAATTCAGGCTGTAGAACGCTTTGCATCACTTATCCCTCTGAATCTGCAAGAGATATTTGTCTGGTATTTTGAGCAAAAAGGTGTTGATAATCCGGAAAGATTCCTCTCCGGGGTAAATGTACCTTTAGCTGGTAGTCAGAATTCCTTGTTCAACGAAGGCGCAGGGGCAGGGGTTGGAGTAAATAACCTTTTGGCCGGAGCACAGAACGTCTTGCCTAATGCCGGCGGAGCGGGGGTAAATGGAGTAAGCGGGGTGCCTGCTTCCCGGAATTCCTTGCCTGACTCAGGAGCCGGGACAAGCACTCTTTCGGCCGGCGAGCAAAATGCCTTGCTTAACGCAGCTGCAGAAGCCGGTGCCGAAAGTCAAAGTGCTTTGGAAGCCGAACGCCAAGCTGCTCCGAGAAATGGGCAAATTGCTTTGTCTGCAGAAGGAAATGGAATAAATGAATTAAAACAGAATTTGAGAGGTAATATAGTTCAATTACTGTTGTTAGTGTTATCAAATCCTCAAGTATTAGAATTAGTTAAACGTTTTATTAAAAATAAGTTCAATAAACGAGATGATTTTTCAGAATTTTTGCAAAATTTAGTAACAAGGAAGGAGTAATTTATGAAATATAAAAATTATGTAAATAGCTATTCAAAAGATAATCGAATATATTCAAGAGAAGATATCTTGAATATGCCGGTGCGTGATGCATTTTTATTTAAAAATGACATTATGACCCAAGATTGGCAAATAGGAACGCCGAATGCATCGGAACTTGCCCAATCACCAAATGTAATATGGGTAGAATCATACACCCGTGATGACGGAACAAAGGTAGAAGGACACTGGCGCAGTAAACCCGAAAGCGGTAGTTCTTTAGGTTTAAATTCCGAGAAAGAAATGGAATATAGAAAAGAATCAGATAAGCTTAACATTCAAAAAGAGATGGAAAATGCTCTTAAAGAGCAAGAAACTGTTCAGAATCCAACTGCAATTGCAGGAGTGAAGCGAAATAAGCCGATGAGTTTTGAAGAAGCTGCCGGAGAAGAAATTAATCCTCATTATATTGATGGTCCAGAAGGTAATTTCAATAACTGTCAATGCTGTGTTGTAGCATATGAAGCTCGAAGACGTGGGTATGATGTAGAAGCGGAAGCACAAAATGGAGAGGGAAAACCCTTTGAACTTTCTTTTCGACCTTTTGAAGCATGGTTAGACAAGAATGGTGAAGTTTGCAAAGGAGAAGTTATAAATGTAAAGAATGCTATAGAATGTTACGATTGGTTAGACAATAAAGTCAAAAATGGGGAACGTTATGCGTTTGTTTTTTACACCATTACAGAAAGAGAAGAAAGAATATATAAAGAAGGACACATTGAAGTTCTCGATAAGGATAACAATAATAAATTACGTTTATATGATCCTCAGTCTGATATAACTCGTGATAAAGAATTAATAATAGGACGTTTAGACGGGCTTGCTAATTTTACAGAATTGCCACCGAAAATTTTACGAATAGATAATAAACAATTTAATCCTTATTTTATTAATGAGGTCGTTCACGGTAGAGAATAATTCTACCCTTGTGACAAAAATTTAAATATTCTTCACCAACATCTCTTCTGACAGTTTTTCCATCATAAAGTAAAAAAATGGGAGCACCTATTGCACGTGGTTGAGGGTATTGTTCTTTAAGGATAATAGTATATACTTCATATCCATTCCAATCTTTAACATAATAAAAATCATATTTTTCTTTGAGGTTGCCATAGTTCAGAACGGTCTCTGGAATATTAGTTGATTGTTCTGCTTTTATTAAAGGCATTGGCCAACTAATAAAGGCGATAATAAATAACATAAAAAAAATTATAGAATCTTTTTCCATATATTTTCTAAGCATATGCTTATTTTACTAAAACGCAGTTTAAAAGTCTATAGGCTATTGAGCTGATAATGGTAAAGTTGTTATTGGGTTAGATTTTTATAATCTAACCCAATCTGCAACTGTATTTCAACCAAAAATAGAGAATGGATATTTTACCGGTTATGTTTATGATTTATATGATTTTAAATATGAATCACTTTTGAAAAAAGGAAATGTGTCTGGATTAACTTTAGCAAATAATGCAGCTACAGGCTTACAAGATTTGAGCGTATTAAGGAATTATAATATAGTAGTACCAATAAGAATAAAATTGTAAATATATTGGAAATATGTTATATTTAGAATATGAAAAAAAATCATAAATAATAAATATTTTTTGAGTATATTTGTATTGTTATTATACTTATTTTTAATAGATAATTGTTATATATTATATTATGTATTTGCATTCCCAGATGAAGTAGAAAATCAAATATTACATTATTATGAATGGTATTTCATTTTGACAATACTAGTTATAAATAAGTTCTATTTATTGCCTTTGATCTATCTGATATTATGTAAATATGTAACGAATCCGTCAATTCATCAATTTTTGCATAATATCAGATGCAAATGGCTATATAAAATTGGTATATTAATTTTAAGTTTGATAATAACAATTGTTTGGGGCATTCTATTACTAGAAAAACTTCTCCATGAACCTTATACTTTAGAAAATATAATAGGCGGCGGCCAATTAGTTTGCCTTGCGACACCTTTTATAGGCGGCTATCAGGCACTATTAATTTTATATCTATATTGGTTTATATATGACGTAGTTTTTGAAAAAATAGGATTTTTGAAGAAATTCAAACAACAAATGAATATCTGTTTTAATCGTCTACAGAACCATACTAACGAATAAAAGTATGGTTTGGTAGTATTTGATTGCTGAGACATTAATCGTTGCGGTAAATTTTAATTTACCGATACCTACTTACTGCAAAGATAATACAGACAGTCCATATTGAACAATAACAATTGCAAAACCACTTACAATTGCAATAAACCAGCATATAGCTAAAATAAATAAAGCAGTGCAATATGCAAAATGGTATATTTTGTTATTCAATAAAAAATCACTACTAACAAAAATGGATTTTGAAGTAAAATGTTTAACAATCATAGAAATTATTGTTATAGGAATAGTAATAATAAATCCAATAAAAGACATAAATAGGATTATCAAGAAAAAGCCGCTTAAGCAATCAAAAAAATCAGATTTTGGATTGTTAGGAAAAATAAGAGTAAATACTGTTATAAATGCAAATAGAGAAAAAATGACAAACATTACTATCCAAGCGTTGTAGTGAAAGAAATAGTATTTTTTAGTACAAGCAATGAATTTATTAAAACAATCAAAATACTTTTTGCACATATGCTTATTTTACCAAGATACTGTTAAAAAGTCTATAGTTTACAAACTCAAAAAGAAATTTGACAATTAGCTCGTTTTAACCGCCATTGAATAAAATTGTCCAGCTAACTAACAATGCAAATAAAGAAAAAATATAGAAAAAATTATAATATTTGTTGTTTAATAAAAAATTATTTAAAACAAAATATTTTTTAAAAAATGAATATTGTATAGATTCTATAATTAAGCTGGCAGGAAGTGCAATGATAATCCCCCAAAAAGATAGATATCCATAAGATAAATATATAACAGCAATATCTTCTTGAATATTACTAATTATTTCTTTAGTAGTAGTTTGTGACGTAATAAGGTCATATAAATAATCTGGTAATGAAAATATGCAAAGTATTAAAAATATTAATGCAGGTGTAAGACACCAAGTAAGTATATGAAAGAAATAACATTTTTTAGTATAGAATATGAACTTGTTAAAAATATCAAAATACTTTTTGTACATATGCTTATTTTACTAAAATGCAGTTTAAAAGTCTATGAGCTATAGATGGGACTTGTATACAACTTTACACAAAATATGCTTGAAATATATCTATAATGTCATTCCGAACTTGTTTCTATTGTTGTCCAAGATAATTATAAAGAGTTAAAAATACTAATCAGGTATCAATAACCCCTCCCCGAAATCAAAGATTTCGACCCTCCCACAAGGGGAGGGTTTAGGTGTGGTAAATGTATTGTGCTGGTTGGTCTCTTCCCCTCGCCCCTTGTGGGAGAGGACGCAGTCGTGCTTGAACATAGTGAAAGCTACGAATGCGGGTGAGGGGTCTTTATATCTTGGTATAAGGTAATATTTCACTGTTGCAGATATGGAAGCGGCTGAGGAGTTTGTTTATAAAATTATCCTGGACAACAGTGGAAACAAGTTCAGGGTGA
Organism: Candidatus Gastranaerophilales bacterium; assembly: GCA_944324195.1. GTDB lineage: Bacteria > Cyanobacteriota > Vampirovibrionia > Gastranaerophilales > Gastranaerophilaceae > CAG-196. Next base: position 24,543 of record CALUVJ010000005.1, on the reverse strand, counting down.
CTTTAGTTTAAATTGGGGTAAAATTGCAAATGTCTAATCCGAATTACTGACTGGCCGGAAAATCAACAAGATTTTGGTTTCGCTAAATTTTAATTTCCCGCAACCTGCTTACTTGGTATTAATTAGTCAGGGTTTTCATAATAATATAATATTCGGTTTAAGTCTTTATTTACGCCAATTCCATAATGATAAGGGAAATGGTGCTCCGGCAGTTTTTCATGTTCTCTGTCATTAATAACATAGTATGTATATTTTGTAAAATCTATGTCATTTGCATAAAAGTCATAATGTTCTCTAGCTTTATCATAGTTCATAATATTTACGTAAGAGTGCTCTTTGATTTCATTATCAATATATTGCTTGTCAATATCAAATGAAAGATAAAAATCCTGGCTGCCAAAAACTGAAAAGGTACTGGCTTTAATTGTTATATTTTTGGCCTTTGCTGGGATTTTTTTAGGAAAATGTGCAACTCGTTCTGCCGGATATTGGCTTAAAGCTAACTCATAATTTTCTGCTTTATTACATTTTTCATCTAAATCACAGCAATATGCAAAGGAAAGTATAAACGAAGCAATAAACATCTGAAACCCAACAATAATGAGAGTGTTTAGTAAAGCTGAAAAAATGCGGCTGAAAGTCGGAAATTTTTTAAAAATAAAGTATGCCAGTATTGATACAAGATAAACCGCGAGAATTGGCCATAAATAGAAGAAACCATGAAGTTTATTATTAGGTTCAAAAGAAATAAGACAAAGTATACAAGGTAATAAGCCAAGAAATATAGCAGTGAAATTTGCAAGGGTTAAGAATTTATGTTTTTCAATAACAACTTTGCAGATTTTTAAGATATTCCAAATTTTAGAGAAAAATTTAGGAGTGCTAATATTAATATATTTTCTAAACATATGTTTATTTTACTAAAATAATGTAAAAAAGTCTATAGGATATTGGGCAAATGAAAAAAGTTAAATTGAGGTTATATCACTAGAGCCTACCCTGAATTGCTAACCGCAAAAATTGACAATCAATGGAGTAGGTTTTGATTGCTGAAATTTACATGCTGCTTGCATAGATAATTCTAAGTTAAAAATATAAAACTGGAAATTATACCTAGAATTGAAAATATATAAAATAAATTATACCATTTGTTTTCTAAAAGGAGTTTATTAGTTATAAAAAATGATTTGTGTTGAATGTATTTAATTAAAATGAATATTGCATAAGCCGGTAATGCAAAAAATAAGAGACCAGCGGAAACAATCATGTTCATGTATAGAGTTACTCCGAAACACAAATCTAACGTTTTGCAATATTCTTCTATGTTGTGATCAAATAATAATTCTATTGTTAATAATGGCAATATAACCAAAATGCAAAAGATTAAAAGAAGTGTTATTGGTGAACATGAAACAACTAAAATATGAAAAATATGACATTTTTTAGTATAAAATATGAACTTATTAAAACAATCAAAATACTTTTTGTACATATGCTTATTTTACTAAAATGCAGTTTAAAAGTCTATGAGCTATAGATGGGACTTGTATACAACTTTACACAAAATATGCTTGAAATATATCTATAATGTCATTCCGAACTTGTTTCTATTGTTGTCCAAGATAATTATAAAGAGTTAAAAATACTAATCAGGTATCAATAACCCCTCCCCGAAATCAAAGATTTCGACCCTCCCACAAGGGGAGGGTTTAGGTGTGGTAAATGTATTGTGCTGGTTGGTCTCTTCCCCTCGCCCCTTGTGGGAGAGGACGCAGTCGTGCTTGAACATAGTGAAAGCTACGAATGCGGGTGAGGGGTCTTTATATCTTGGTATAAGGTAATATTTCACTGTTGCAGATATGGAAGCGGCTGAGGAGTTTGTTTATAAAATTATCCTGGACAACAGTGGAAACAAGTTCAGGGTGACTTTAGTTTAAATTGGGGTAAAATTGCAAATGTTTAATCCGAATTACTGACTGTCCGGAAAATCAACAAGATTTTGGTTTCGCTAAATTTTAATTTCCCGCAACCTGCTTGCTCTCTACACAAATATATTTAAGTAAAGAGGAGTTAGAAAAAATATTACAAAAATATGGAGATTAATGTAGGATTTATTTAAAAATCCATAATCCGATAAGAAGTACAATAAAAAGGGTATATATGTATAATATATTGTAATATTTATTATTAAGTAAAAATTTACTTGAAACAGTTGTGGTATGCGTAAACAAAGATTTGAATAATGTCGCTAAAGCTGCTGCTGCAATTGTGATAATAATTACAAATATATAATACATAAAAATGGCAAAATTTAATGATAAAGCAAGTCCATCATATGACATTTGTTCTATTACCTGTAATGGTGATGTTAACAATGAAATGGTAAAAATTAATGTAAAGGGTAAAAAAAATAGAACTAAAAAATGAAAGAAATAGTATTTTTTAGTACAAGCAATGAATTTATTAAAAATATCAAAATACTTTTTGCACATATGTTTATTTTACTAAGATACAGTTAAAAAGTCCAGGAACCCGTAAGTTTTAAAGAATAATTCTGACAGATAAAACATACGGTGCTAATACGGACGAATATACAAGGACGATAATATTATCGAAAATATTACTATTTTGCCTATAAGCTTTGAGTTTATAGGCGAGTTTTTTGTACACAAAAAAGAAAGGACGTTTTTATGGAAGAAATTCAAGAAAAGGAATTAGTTTCCGAGCCGGCTGTTGCCGATAACTCTGAAACAGTATCACAAAAAGTAGAAGGACAAGCTCAAACGGCCCCTTCCGAACAATTAATTTTAGGCAAGTTTAAGTCGGTCGATGAACTGTCAAAGGCTTACACTGAACTTCAAAAACATCAAGGTATTCAGTCTCAGGAGCTGGGTTCTCTCAGGCAAAATTCAGTCATTTTTAACAATATTAACAAAGCCTGGGAAGAATTAAGGTTAACTCAAGAGGCACAGCAAGAACTTACAAAAGTTACGGAGAAGTACAATACGCCGGAATATTTTCAGGATCCGTCATTCAGACAAATTTTCAAAGAAGCTTTTCTTGCTCTGGGAAAAAATCTGGATCCGGATAGGTTGGTCAATCTTATTGAGGGCTATGTATCTTCCCGTATATTTGCTCACGAAAAATCTAAGGCTGCAAAAAATGAAACTGAAAATGTTATTAACTCTATGACTTTTTCTAAAAATAAAACTTCTGAAATTGCACCGCCAAAGAAAAGACTTGATGAAATGACGCCTAAAGAAGTTAATGAACTTCTTCAAAAACTTATTTAGATGGTAATAATTGAAAATCAGTAATCTTTTTTAGGTTTTCAATTACAAGACAAAGAAAGGAAAATTATGACAACAACAAAACAAATGATAGTAGAAGCTTTTTCGGTAGCTTTTAACAAACATTTTTACAACGAACTTGTAGTAGGCAAACTTGCTCACTCAGAGATGAAAAAGAATATTAATAAAGGTGATGAAGTTGATATTACAATGCCGGGACTCGTAACATTATTTGATTACGACGGCGGCGACTTGCCGGATGCCGAAGCCGCAACTGTTTCAACCTGCAAAGTCAGAATTGATAAAGGTAAAGCTTTCCATTTCGAATTAACTGAGATGGAAGAAAAGATGATGGAAAAATCTGCTGATAATGCTTCAAATCAAGTTGAACTTGCAAAAGATTATACTAATGATGCAATTAAACAATTTGCTGCAGCAGTGGATGCATCCTATGCAAATTTGTATACAAGAGCCGGCCATTATCTTGATGACGACGGTGATGCTATAGTGCTTACCGCACAAAATGCAAAAGATATTTTTGCATACATGCAGGCAAAGTTCCAGCGCGGTGACGGTAAAGGCCATACAAATTGGCTTGACGGAGCCATGGTTTGCGTTATTCCTCCGGAATATCAGTTCTTTTTAGGCAAATTAGATGAATTAAAATATACCGAAAGCGGTAAAGAAGAAATAAGAAAAGGTTATATCGGACATTTGTGCGGCTGGGAAATTCTTGTTTCAAATAACATTGCTCAACCGGAAGAAGGTGTTTTTTATCCTCTGTTCGGTGTTAAGGGTAAAACTCTTGCCGGAGGTATTTCATCTGATTTAAATACAATTTATTATACTCCTGAAAAGAACTTCAATACTTGCTACAAAGGTTATGGTTTGTACGGTGTAGGTGCACCTAGAGCGGATTATTTAGGTACGGTAAAAGTATCTGCAGCTCTATCACTGTAACGAATAAACGTGTTCAATCTGACAAATATTAAAAAAGAAAGGAAATTTATATATGACAAGAGATATTATAGAGGTTCAATATCCTGTTTTAGATCATACAGAATCGGTTGCAAATATCGGAATTACAACAACGACTGTAACTCCTGCCAATGGTATTACAATTTCAGAAGCTTTTTCTAATAAGAATAATTCGCTATTTGTTATCATTAACAATACCGGAAGCACAACCTCTTCATTGACTGTAAAAGCCGGAGAAACTTATCCTAATGCAATGCTTGGTGATATAGTAATAGAACTCGCAAAAGGAGTTTCTGCTATCCAGCTTCAAGATTTATCACGATTTGAAAAAAGCGACGGTTCTATAGATTTAGATTTTGAAACCGGTTTTACCGGTAATATATATGCTGTAGCTAAATGGGCCGGTGTCAGAGAAGTATAAAACGGTTGCAGCTGTTGCAATATTTTAATTAAGACAGGGGAAATACCCCTGTCTTTTTTGAGGGGAGATTCATATGTATAAGATTAAATATATACCAACAGGACACATTTTTATTTTGCCTGATACAGAAGCCAAAAAATTAAAAGACACAAGTCCCAATGAATACCAAATTCTTGAAAAAAATGGAAAAAAATACAAGGATAAAATGAATAAACAAAAGGCAGACGAGAATAAAAGTATTTTATCAAAGGTATTGGACGGATAAAGGAGGAGTGCAATGAAAACATTACAAGATTTTCTGGACGCTCTCGGCAAAAGAGAGTCCGGAGGAAATTATCAGGCTTTTAATAAATACGGCTACGCCGGAAAATACCAAATGGGCGAGGCGGCACTTATTGATGCGGGATATTACAAAAAAAGCGGAAAATATAATAATGACTGGAAAGGAACTTTTACCGGACGGGATAATGTTTATTCTATACAAGATTTCTTAAATAATCCGGCTGCTCAGGAAAACGCTCAATTATCATATAAGAGACGTCAATGGCTTTATTTGAAAGCTGTCGGAGCAGACAAATTTGCAGGTAAATTTATAAACGGGTATGTAATTACCCAATCGGGTTTACTTGCAGGAGCCCATCTTAAAGGTGCGGGAGGAGTGATAGAATACCTTAAATCAAATGGTTTAAAAAATCCAAAAGATGCTTTTGGTACTTCTGTAGAAAGCTATATAAAAAACTTTGGAGGGTATGATGTATCAGCTATTTGTAAATAAAAAGGAGAAATTATGACACTTACATTATTAAATCTATATAATTCGACCGCAACTCAGGAGTGGTCTATGTACGATAATGATGCTGCAGATAAAAGCGAGTTTGAATCATCATTAATTCTTGCAATTAACAAGGCTGCCGCGGAAATATTGTATTCATATCCATTCAATTTTAGAGAAAGAACTCATATTATTATTACAGTTCCGAACGTGGATTCTTACAAACTCCCAAGCGGAATTATTATGCGGGATGAGAGCGGCAGTTATTGTATAAAAATTAATTCAAAACCCCTGAAACTTCTTAAAAATAAACCTTCCGGAAGCAAGTATGGTATTCCGGATTCGTTTTATATTCAAGGGGATAAGATATTTTTGTACCCTATACCTATGGCGCAATATATTGTGACAACGGATTATTTAACTCTGGCAATAGGGGAAAATGCGGCCGGGGAAGAAATTTTTGCCTTGAAAGAGGACACTGATGTAATAACTGTACCCGCTCATTTAGAAGAACTTTTAAAAAATGCAATAATTTCAAGGACGATGTTAAATTCAATAGCATCAGAAGGTGACGAAAATTATTCAGCATATAAAAAACAATCAGAAACGGCGTACAGATTATTAATAAAATATTCAAAGGGGGTGGGGCTTGATAAAAATATATCAATATAGGTTGTTTATATTGATATATTTTGACAAAAAAAAACTCCCATTCGGGAGTAAAACCTATTTTAGTAAGATGTAAGATTATATAAGAGAGTTGTGTTATTTTTAATAGAACAAATTAAGCAATAAAGTTTTTACCGAATCTGTTAGCACCGTAGAAGAAAGATTCTTGCATAACTTGTTGTAAATTTCTTTTTCTGACGATTTTATTACCGATTTTAGTGTTAGCGATATCGTCAACGGATTTAGCGTAGCAAGAGCTAACAAGAGAGGTAATATATTTACCGACAAGAGAGTTATTTTCTTCATTGGCCGGAGTTTCAATGTTTTCGAATTCATTAAAGAAGTTGTCTAAAGTTTTGATATCTTCGTTTGAAATAGTTTCAGTAGTGAATAACATCTTATGTCCTCTCTTAAATATCTCTTATGTATATATAAAGTATTTAATAATAAAAAAATTGCCTTTTTTTGAGCTAATTGTTAAGAAATGTAAAATTGGGTTTTAAAATTTTTGTTTTTCTTATTATTTCTTAATTCTCAGCCTTGCCAGAGCGGGCTGTTTTTATATAGTTGCTTAATGCAGAAAGGATATAAAATGCAGAGAACATCATTAATATGTAATAAATTTTCGGGAATAAACCGGAGTGATTCGGTTTTTTCCTCAAAAACAATTACCGCATCGGATATACAGAATGTGGAATTGTTTGCTACCGAGGTAAATTCCGGAGTGGGAATCAGAACTTCTAAGGGTAATGTCAGTGTTTGCAGCCTAATTTCTTCCGGTGAAAATGTTATCAATATATTTGAGAGCGTGCAGAAGGGCAGTACATATTTTTTTGTACATACTGAAGATTCAGAAGAGGGTAAAATTTATTTATTTTCCCCCTCTTCCGGAACCTTAGTATCAAAAGTTACCGGTTTGAGTGTTACGTCAAAATCTTGTGCAACAGATTTTACCCAGGGGTGGTCTGATTTATGGGTATTTTCTAACGGCGAAGAAATGTTGAGTATTGAACTTGATAATTATGATGACGAAGGCGTGCTGAATGAAGTTAAAATGATGGAGCTTAAGGATTGTGACAATCGTGATATTAAAGGATTAGGACTTGTCGTTTTTGCGGGAAGATTATGGGTGTTTAGCGGGCAGGTTCTATGGTATTCCGTTCAAGAAAATATATATGACTTTTCGACTTCTGATGCGGAAATTGCGACATCAGCCGGGTATATTGAATTTGTAAAAAATATAACGGCGATTTATCCTTATCTCGGAACACTTGCAGTATTTCATTCCAATTCTTCCTGTTTAATTTCCAGAGAAGATGATTATACCTTTTCAAAGACAATGGAGTTTCCGGGCGGATGTGCTTCCTATAATGCTTTGGTATTTCACGGAACAGAATTATATTTTTATGATAATACGAAAAAGGGTGTTTTTTCTTTCAGGCAGGTTGTAAATGGCGACAGGACTCTCGGAGAAAATATAGCACTTGATATTCAGGAAGAATTATTTGCAATACCTGCGGGTAAGCTTGAACAGATAAGGACATTATCCGTTATGACTTCCGACCGTAACGAAGTGTGGTTTCTCTTACCGGATAATGATGAAGAATATTCCACGATAATGATTTACGATTATATAAGAAGAGCGTGGGTTAAAAGAAAATCACAAAAGATTAATTGTTTTGCATCTGTTGGCGGAATTCTTTATTCCGGCGGTAAGAAAATTTATGAAGAATATAGTTCTAATTCTTTTGACGGTGAATTTATTGAATCATTTTATAAATGCACACCATTAAATTTGGGAGAGGAAAATTCTGTAAAAATTCTGTCCTATCCGCCTAAAGTTACACTTGATATGTATTACAATAACAGTTTTTATATTGAATATATTAAAAATTATGATTCAATGTCATCCAAAATCCGTTATATAAAAGCAAAGAGTTTAAAAAATTCTTTGTATTTTGATATAGGGCATTGGGATACGAGTTATTATCCTCTAAAGGATATCAATGCGGTCAGGAGCCTTCCTGCAGCGTATTTTAAAACTCTTCAGATGACATTCTTTACCCAAAATGAAGGAGATGATTTTTGTATTAAAAATATTGAGTTTGGAAAAATCAAAGTAAAAACAGTTTAAATATTAAAGAAAGGATAAAAAATGGGAAAACAATCAAATAAAACAAGTGTTGTGTATGGGAATACAACAACAAAAAATCCATACGCAACAGCTACTACAAACAATTCAGGAACTACTGCAACATTTCAACCCGGAACTGCTCTGGATTCAATTTACAATTATGTTAATAACAACATAAATTCATTATTGGATGAGTATTTAAATCCGAGTTTAAATTCTACGACAAATCAGGCGAAATTGAACGCATATACGACTACTTTAAATAACGAAACAATGAAGAACCTGGAAAATAATATTATAAATCCGCTTTCAAACAGAAACATGATACGTTCATCACAGGCTACAGATTTATATGAAAATTTGTCAGATGCCAATACTGATTCAATATCATCTTATGTTAATGAATTGCTGGCGGAATCACAAAACAATACAGCAGCGGTTTTGAATAACTTATTATCAGCATACATGCAAGGATATAATGTAATTTCAGATATGCAAAATCAATCGCTTTCTACAAGTGCAGGAAATGCTACAACAACAAGTGACCGCTCTTCATCTTCTTCTGTTGCGCATGATGCCGGGAAGGCCGTTGATTTGCTGTCAAAAGTTTTAGGTCTATTAGCAAAATAGGAGGGTATATGAATAAAGATTGGTTATACAAGTATACCCCTCTGGTTTTGATGTGTATTGCAATTTTACTTCAATATAATCTCTTCGTAACTCCGGAAAAGCTTGAACATACACATAGAGAAATTTTAACAGAAGTAGCGCAGGTTTACATTACAAAATCAGAGTTTGGCAATATGAAGGAGCAAATTGGAGACATTAACCAAAAATTAGATAAAATATATGACACATTAATTAATGAAAGGAGTTCAGATGGCTTTAACAGAAATTGAATACGGAGCTCTGGCTTCGTCAGATGTAATAAATAATAATTTTCAATATTTAGATGACAGAATAAGTAATTTATCTGAAACGGTTACATCAAACAGTGCCGGAGTAAGTTCAAATATCGCAAGTATTAATAGTACGATTTCAGCTTTAAGCGAAGATTTAAATTCTGATATAGAGGAAATAAATACAGATCTTGGCGGCGTAAAATCTAACCTTTCCGAATACGGGTATTTGTATGTAAATTCCTATTTTAACGGTACATCTTGGTATAAAGAATATTTCTCGGATTCTGAAAAAGAAACGCGTGTATGGTTAGAGCAAGGCGGGGTTTGCTCTTCAAATAGTACAACGGTATATTTGAAGTCTTTTAAAAGTACAGATTATACATTACTTTTAGGAACCCATTGTACATATTATGAGGGCGGCGGGATTTCCGGAAAAACGGCAACACAATTCTCTCATCGAAACGGAAAGGGCTGGGGGTATAGTGTTAATTGGTATGCTTGCGGTAAATAGGAGGATAAGTTATGGCTTTTAAAATTGATGAAAACGGAAATATTACTTTAATTCAGGGTGATAGCGGAACATTATTTATTAACGGTATTAATACTGATAAGAATTATACTATTTACTTTGCAATACAGGATAAGAACCGAAAACCGGTGGGAAGCGAGTTAAGTGTAAACAGTAATAAAGCTTCATCCGTAGTTTTTGAATTAACAGGTGAGTATACTGATTTAATGACAGTACCGAAAAATTCAACTTGTGAGATATATTACTACGGAATAAAGCAATGTTCGGATGACGGCTTAGAGAGCACACTATTAATCGGCGATAACAATATTGGTTATCAGAATACTATTGTGGTATTTCCAAAGAAAGTAGAGGGCATATAATGGTTAATATAGAAAAACAAAATAATAGTATTCAAGTCAATGTGACAACAAGCGGACAATCCGGAAATATCACTCCCAGCGGAGACTCTTCAGCTTATTACAGTGACTTATCGAGGGCTTGGGCAATAAAAACAGATGGGACAGTTGACAGGGCGGATTACTCGTCGAAATACTACGCATTGTTGTCTAAAGGGTACTCAGAAGATTCATTGGATGCAAAAAATACTATTATGAATAATAGCGGATTTCAAGCTGTTGCCGGAGATTTACTTGGAGATAATACAATAGGTTTATGCGCACAAAATATCTCAGCAATACAAAGCGCATCAGCACAGGCACAATTAGCGGCGGAAAAAGCTGTAATTGCAACCGAACAAGCTCAAATTGCAACACAACAAGCGGCTTCTGCAGCTGAAACTCTTGCCGGAGCTGCAAATACTTCATTGTCAAATCTTACCGATGCCGGAAAAGAAGTGATAAAAGATACCGTTGGATATGATGATACTCAGACTGCTTTATCCAATAAAGCAAATGCGGATTTATCAAATTGTACCCGGCCATATGTAATTGAAACGTATTATAGCGGGGCGTCATGGTATCGTGTATATTCGGACGGCTGGTGCGAACAAGGCGGTTGGCTCGCAGGAGCGACTTTTGTTAATAAGACCGCTGATGTTGTGTTGTTAAAGCCTCTAAAAGTATCTGATCCGAAGCCCGGAGTAACTTATGCGTATAATGCGGCTGCCGGCAGTGCGACAAATGTATTTACATCTAATTTTTTATATGAAGGAGAGGTTGTGCATGCATTGCGCATATGGACAACAATTTATACACCTAATTGCGGCTGGCAAATTTGGGGGTATGTAGCTACAGAAACAGAAGAAGGAGAATAAATTATGTCATATAAATTAGAAACACCATTTACGGAGAAACAAAGAATAGATTTTATAGTTTTACATAATCATCAGAACGGGCGCAGAATAGAAAAAAGCGCAAACGGTGCGTTGTACGCGTTGGATCCAAATGAGATAATGGGTTCAAACGGAATCCCTGTAATTAATCAGAATTACGAAGCCGAGCTTGCGGAAGCGGAAGCGGAACGCATAGCACTGTTAAGTCTTACCGCCGCCGATGTGGAGCGTGCTATTTATAAGGCCAAAGGGATTGATTTTGAAGATTTACTCACACTTGTTGAGACATCACTTTCCAACGCAGAGGAAGCCGGTGAAGGGGAAAATATTGACCTAAAAGCCTTGAAAATTGAACTTAAGGCTAATAATTTTTACCGCGGTAATCCATATATAGATGCAGTTGGGGCAATCTTAGGGTTTTCAAAACAACAACTGGATGAATTCTTTGAAACAAATGATTATACGAAGCTGGTAAGTAGTTTTGCAGAGAGTGAATAGTGATTAGTGAGTAGTGAATAGAGGTATTAGGGATTGCAAAAAGTAAACGAGGCTAAACTAAAGAAAATTTTATAACCACCAGTCACTAGTCACGAATCACTATTCACTAATCTGAAAGGAGCGAAAATGTTAGAATGGTACAAAGATAAAAAACTCGGGATATTTTTTTCGCAATCACCTTGTGTCAAGATGCGCTATCCGCTGCCGTCAATGACAACAATGGAAAAGAATGCTATATCAAAATATCCGTTTGAAAATAAAAAATTGTTAAATGTAAAACTTTGTGATTATAAAAAGAAAAAAGAATACGAATTTTCCATAAGAGAAAATTATTGTTGGGACGGGGCTTCAATACCCCGTCTTTTTTGGCGTGAAATCGGAGCTAAAACAGATCCGAAATTCTTGATTCCGTCACTAATTCATGATGTTTTATGTGAAAATCATAATTACGTAAACAATGACAGGTATTTTTCAAGTTGTGTATTTGATGCATTGTTAAAAGTTAGTAAAGTTAATCCTGTCAAACGGGTTTTAATGAAAAATACCGTAGATTTTTATCAAAGATTTTGCGGTTGGAAAGAGGATAAGGAGGACTAATCACAGACTGTTATGGTAAGGTATAAATTATTAGATAAACAAAGAGAATTTATAGAAATTCCGCATTCAAACTCATTGGATGTGGCAATATATCAGGGCGGTTACGGGAGCGGCAAAACTTGGTGCGGCTCCCTTTTGGGAATCTTGCTTGCCAAAAAATATCCCGGCTCCAGAGGGTTAGTCGGGGCAAAAGAGTATGAGCTTGTAAGAAAAACTACTCTTGTATCTTATCTTGACCATCTCGAGAATCTCGGGTATGTGATGGATAAGGATTATACATATAATAAAGTTGATAAAATTATAAAATTCTCTAACGGTTCGGAAATTTTGTTTTCAGCGTTAGAGGACCCGGAAAAGTTTAAATCCCTAAACTTACACTGGGCTGAGATTGAAGAAGCTTCGCAAATTACGGATTCTTCTTTTAAGCAGCTTTTGGGACGATTGAGGAATACTTATCGGGGCAAAAACTGGCTTGATTTCCGCTACAGGCTTTTCGGGCATACAAACCCGCAGCCTGACAAAGGCTGGATATGGCAGAGATTTGTAGAACACCCAAAAGAAAATTACAGGTTGATAATTGCTCCGACTACAAATAACATATATTTACCTCCGCATTTCATACAATCCATGAAAGAAAGTTTTGACGAGGAATATTATAGGATAAATGTTCTCGGAGAATTTGGAGATTATTCTTCCGGCCTTGTGGTTAAGGGTTTTGATGAAAAGAATAAACTCCTGTTAAAATACAGAGAAGATTTACCCCTGCATCTTACTTGTGATTTTAACGTTGATCCGATGTGCTGGGCGCTTGCTCACAAGGATGATGAGAATGTATATTTCTTTGATGAAATAGTGATTGAGAATACTTCTACCCAGCAATGTATTGAGGAGTTTTTGAGAAGATATCCTGCGCATAAATCAGAGATTATAATAAATGGTGATGCGTCCGGTGATAACAGAAGCACACAGAGCGAATATACAAATTATGCAATTATTAAAAATGCTTTGAAAAAATCTGGATATGAAGATGTAAAATTTAGACTCAGGGATTATAATCCGCCGGTTCTAAACAGAATTTCCGCTTTTAATGCGAGGGTTAAAAATTCAAACGGAGAAAGACATTTATTTATTGATCCGAGAAGATGTAAGTGGATTCTGTATAATATTTATAATCTTTCGTTTAAAGAAGGTACAAGTATTGTTAATGTTCCAACCCACACGCAGATAAAATCAAACAGGGACTTCAAATTTTTGGAGCATCCGTTTGATGCGGTGAGTTATCTTGTAGAATATTACTGGCGTATAAAAGGGTGAAGTGGTAAATGTCGATTAGTGAAGAGTGAAGCGGTGATTATGTGATTGTCATTGCGGGGGTAAATGAATTGGGTTGGTATCATAGCTCCCTCCCTGTATGAGGGAGGGCTGGGGAGGGTGATAAACAATACTTAAAAAGCGCCCGACGCAGCCGACTAGTAGCAAGGTCAGCAGAGGGTGACAAGGAAAAATAAAACAAATGTGGAATGATAACCGATGTCACCCGATAAGTCAAAGTTAAAAAAATGGACTGCCGCGAAAATCAAAGATTTTCTCGCAGTGACAGGGGAAGCAGTCGTGAGGGGTGAAGGGGGCACGTGTGCTAACTTCTATCTGCAAACAGAACTGTAGAGCGCGCTCACCGGTGCACCTATTCAATTGCGCCAAATAAGGTACGCAAGTATACACACCCGACTTCATGTCTTCTAATCTAAACGCGACAGCAGTTCTAAAATCGGATAGTAATAAATCCAGAACCATAAACAATTAAAACAATGCTTATCGGAATCAGTAAAATCCATTAATTCAATTAGTAAAAGAGATACATACGGGTACAGCTCTATTTTGCCAAAGAAACCGCCTGCACTCGATATGGCATGAAGAATAATAAATAAACAAATATTTACAGAATAAAATTTATGAACACACGGAAATTTTATAAAAAAGTATAACACAAAATGGAAAATTTATGGTAAAGTCACTATGAGATTTGTTTAATAGTATATTGCTTACTAAATAAAACATAAGAATAATACTTTATAAAAATCCGGAGAAAAGATTAAAATCCAATTCTCAAACGGGCTGACAATAAAGAGATTCTGCAGCATATCAGGGAGCGGGGCTAAAACTCCTATTATAGCAGTTAAAATCCACAACAATTCTGCTATTAATGCCGGTATAGAGAGTATTAAATATGGAATAAAAATCTTATTATTATCAAGTATCTTGTTGTTAATTTTAATTTCCCGTTTTTTCTCCAGATAAAACATAATTGCTGCGGGAGCAAAAATAATAATATGCATTGGCAAAAAATATATTAATGTGGTTGCAAATATTGCATAAAAAACATTAATTTTTGAAAATATTAAATCTCCGTAGAAAATGAAAATAAAAATTCTCAGAAGCATTCTAAATCCGTGCCAAATGAGAAGATTAAAACTCCACCTTGAATATAAATTATTTTTGAACCACTGCAACATATATACAATCGTATCATATGTTAACAATTAAAGAAAGGAAAAATATGACAAAGAAATTTATTAATGATGTAGAAAAACATGAAATATTAAAACAAGCTGCAATTTACAGTTATAATGTCAATAAAAAACAAATTCCAAAAGGGTATAAACTAGTTAAGGAAAGTAAACCTTCTAATACAGGTTTTTACGCATGTGCTTTGAAAAAAGGAAATGAGATAATAATTGCTTTTAGAGGTTCAAATGATAAGCAAGATTTTATGGAAAGTGATATGCAAATATTCTTCAAAAAAATGCCAGCACAACGACAAGAGGCACATGCTTTTTGCAGAGAAATAATAAAAGAAAATCCTAATAGTGAATACTATATAACTGGGCATTCACTTGGTGGTGCATTAGCGCAGACAGAAGGCGCGTTGTTTCATATACCAACAGCAACCTTTAATCCTGTGGGGGTTGGTTCTATGCTTAAGAAAGATTCCTTAAAAGGTTATAATGATAAAATCATTAATTATCATACACCTGGGGATTTTACCTCTTTATGGACATGGTTTGACAATATTGGTACAAATTATGTTGTAGAATCATATGCTCCTACGATAAATGTATTTGCTCATCATAGCGCAGAAGATATGAAACCTTTACAAACTGCTGTACCTATGACGCGACATCCACATAAGTCAACGCAAGAATATACAGAAAAAGTTAAAAATGTAGTTCATTCAGGAATTAGCAAAGTAAAATCAAGACTAAATAATACCTTTACAAAAACAATGAATAATTCTCAAGTTGAGTATCTTACTTCCGGCAACAGTTGCCCTGGGAGTTATTATGTAGATGGATATACAAGAGCAGATGGAACTAAAGTGTCAGGATATTAACGTTCTTGTGGGGTACATGAGAATTCTAGCGGAATTCGAAAAAAACGAATAGATGAAATGACTTCTCAGGAATTGAACGATTTTTTGGAGAGAATTTTGTAGAGCGCGCTCACCGGTGCACCTATTCAATTGTGCCAAAATAATATGCACAAGTATGCATTAATTCCCGATAAGATTCTTTCTAAAATGTGTGTGTATGTTTGAATTATTGTATTATTTGCAGATACGAATGCAAAATACGCAAAAGATTGGTCCGAACGATATAAGAAAATGCAGTGCTAAGCACAATAACTAACTATACAGTAATTGTATTGCATAAAGAATTGAACACATTATTACAAAGTAGAAGCAGTAAAAAACTCGGATATATTTTTTAAAAATACTGTTTTGAGAAACCGGTGACAGTGGAACTCTAAATTTGGGTATTAATTCTAATAATAACAAAATTATGTATATCCCTATTGAAATTAAAGCTCCCAGAATAGTCATCGGGAAAAAAATGAAAGAAACAAGACACCCGGAAGAGTTAATGGTGCCTTGCATTTCAGCAAAAAACTTAATCCAAATTATAATGATAGGCAATATGTTAGCAATAGAAAACCACTTTTTTTTTGAGATGATTATAAAAATATAAAAAATAGAAATTTCTGCTGAAAGGATGCAAGATATCGGGAAAAAAAGTATTGGATAAATAGGAGTGTATAGGGGGCATTTTTCGTCTACAAGCTTACAATACTCTGAAAAACTTGTCGATTGAAAAGCAAAGCTCACAAGGTTTATAAGTGCCCAAGTAATAAAAGAGAATAAAAATGCAGCTGATATTAATGCCAAAAAATTAGCACTCCAATATTTCTCCAGGTTATTAAAATAATTCTTAAATCTCATAACGTAAGTATAACATATAATAAGATACCTTTAAAAGATATGAGGAATTTTAACCTATAGAAATATTCTAAAAGTTAGCTTTAGTATTAAGAAACGGAGGAAATTTATGACAAATCGAAAAGAATGCATAGGTTTATATTATGTAAATGGATATACGCTAAGTGATGATACCAAGGTTGATGGTTATATAAGAAATTGCGGGGCTAAGCATAATAATTAATTATTAATCCTATTACATAAATAATTGAGCATATTATTACAAAGTAGAAGCAGTAAAAAACTCTAATATATTTTTTGAAAATATTATTTTGAGAAACCGGTGACAGTGGAACTCTAAATTTGGGTATTAATTCTAATAATAACAAAATTAGGTATATTCCTATTGAAATTAAAGATCCCAGAATAGTCATCGGGAAAAAAATGAAAGAAACAAGACACCCGGAAGAGTTAATGGTGCCTTGCATTTCAGCAAAAAACTTAATCCAAATTATAATGATAGGCAATATGTTAGCAATAGAAAACCACTTTTTTTTTGAGATGATTATAAAAATATAAAAAATAGAAATTTCTGCTGAAAGGATGCAAGATATCGGGAAAAAAAGTATTGGATAAATAGGAGTGTATAGGGGGCATTTTTCGTCTACAAGCTTACAATACTCTGAAAAACTTGTCGATTGAAAAGCAAAGCTCACAAGGTTTATAAGTGCCCAAGTAATAAAAGAGAATAAAAATGCAGCTGATATTAATGCCAAAAAATTAGCACTCCAATATTTCTCCAGATTATTAAAATAATTCTTAAATCTCATAACGTAAGTATAACATATGAAACGGAAAGGAACAAAGATATGAATGCAAAATATGCTAAGGACAAATTCAAGCTGGAATGGGGCAAAGTTACCCGCGAAGATATTCTGAGAAGAATTTATAATCAAAAATCTTTAGATGAAATGAATGATAAAGAAATTAATAAAATGCTGGAGGATTTAATTTAAATATTGTAATTTTATTAATCAGTGCCAAGTATTGCGGTTAATAAACTTATAACCTGCAGAACGACGGGAAAACTCCAAACTAGCAAAATTATTTTTCCCGGGGTTTTAAAAGGTTAAGGAAGTGAAGTTTTGAAAATTAATGCGTATAAAATATTGAAACCCGTTAACGTCTCGGCGGAGCAAACAAATATTATCAAACACAATCTGTTCATTGGGGATTGTGATAAATTTTTTAAGCAGATTGGAAAAAATTCGCTTAATTCCAATATATATATGTTTGGTAAACTCACTAATGAATATATAGATAGCGGGATTGATGATTTTAAAGTAAAAACAATATGTAAAAGTATCAGAAATCTAATATCTAAGGATGCTTCAGCAAAGAATATCAATTTGGTTAATGTAATATACTCAACTCTTATCAAAAATATTACCCCGGAAAATATAATTTCAGGCGAGGTAAAGCCTGAAACATATAAAAAAATTATAGAAGAAAGCATTAATATGTATAAATCTTATCCCTTAAATAAAGGTATAGACTACAGGCATATACTGGGAAGAATGGTTTCATTGATGAATATGAGTGTTGCGGTATATAAAAAATTGAATAAATTTCCTCAGACTTTAAAATCGATAGAGTGGACAGATAATGAACAATTAGAACTGGTGAATGTTTTAGAGAGGATTGTTTTACAATACAAAAGTGCAAATACCAGTTTTGTTGAAAAAATAAATAAATATACTAAACGTAAGGCTACTACGCAGGAAAAAGTAAGGCATAAATATTTTAATAATATTATGAAATTATTGTGGATGCTGTTAGAAAGTTCCTTAAGCATGATGAAAAAAGAGAATCCTAATCCGGCAGAGATTATGTATAATATGGATGTTGCATCTTTTTATTCGGCAAAAATTCCTTATGATGATGCTGTAAGAATGCCCAAAATTTGGGAAATACATGAAGAATTCAAAAAAATAAATAACGAGCTGCAAAAGATTTTAAAAAAGAAAAATAAAAAAGGATAAAGAGAATTCTCTTTATCCTTTTTTTGTTATAAATTTAACCTATTTATTTAATTGGCTCATAACTTCATCAGCAAAGTTGTCGTTTCTTTTTTCAAGACCTTCACCAAGAACATATCTGTCAAACTTAACAATATTAAATTTGCCGGAAATCAATTGTTCAATAGTTTGGTCAGGATTTTTAACAAACGGCTGTTCGATTAAGCATCTGTGAGCCATTAACTTGTTAACTCTGCCTTCAACAATTTTTGCTCTGATTTGTTCAGGCTTGTTAGCCAAGTCCTCTTTACCCATTTCAATTCTTGTTTCTTCTTCTATAACAGAAGCCGGAATATCTTTTCTTGAAACGAATTCAGGAGCAGAGGAAGCTATGTGCAAGCAGATATCTTTTGCAAGAGCTTCGTCTTTTGCATCTGTTTGAAGTAAAACGCCAATTTTACCATTGTGAATGTAAGTTGCAATGTTACCTTCGTATCTTACAAATCTTCTTACGGTAATTTTTTCACCGATAGAGGCGATTTTTTCTTTGATAACATCTGATATAAGCTTGCCGCATTTAGGGCAGGTTGTTGCAAGAAGCGCATCAACATCAGCAGGATTAGATTCTGCAACTAATTGGGCAAGTCCGTTAGTTAATTCGATGAATTCAGCATTTTTAGCAACGAAGTCTGTTTCGCAGTTTACTTCAATCATAGCACCAGCTGAGTCTGAAACATAAGAGCCGATTCTGCCTTCAGCAGCAATTCTTCCCATTTTCTTATCAGCAGAAGCAATACCTTTTTGACGTAAAACTTCCATTGCTTTTTCCATATCACCGTCAACTTCAACAAGTGCTTTTTTGGCATCCATCATACCGGCACCGGTTTTGTCACGAAGTTCTTTTACCATAGTAGCTGTAATATTCATTTTAAATTCTCCTTCTTTTTTTGAAAAAGTGAGGAGTGAATAGTGAATAGTGAATAGATTTTATTCACTATTCCTATAACACAACTCAAATTGTCAAATTTTGTGATTGGATATTTGTTCTAGTCACTATTCACCAATCACTATTCACTAATTTATACAGTTGCAGGCTCTTCAACGCCGGCATCGGCAGCTGTTATAGCTTCGATTTTGCCTTTAGAGTTAGCATTGTTTTCTTTTAACTGTTTTCCTTCAATAACTGCATCTGCTAATTTTGAAGTAATTAATTTAATTGAGCGGATAGCATCGTCATTACCAGGAATAATATAGTTGATGCCGTCCGGATTTGCATTTGTATCAGCTAAGCAGATTACCGGAATATTTAACTTGTTTGCTTCTTTTATAGCAATATCTTCTTTAGCCTGATCGATAACAAAGATAATATCTGGAAGTCCTCTCATTTCTTTGATACCGCCTAAAGTTTTACTCAATTTAGCAAGCTGCCTGTTTAATTGAGCCTGTTCTTTTTTAGGTAATTTTTCAGCGTGGCCGGAAGCGATGAAGTCTTCTAATTCTCTGAGCTTGTTAACTCTTCCTCTGATTGTTTCAAAGTTAGTTAACATACCGCCCAGCCATCTTCTGTTGATATAATAAGCTCCGGAGCGAGCTGCTTCTTCAGCAACAACTTCGGCAGCTTGTTTTTTAGTACCTACAAAAAGTACGTTTCTGCCTTTTGCCGCGTATTCTCTAACTACATCATAAGCAGTGTCAAGAAGAGTAGTAGTTTTTCTTAAATCAAGAATATAAATACCATTTCTTGCACCGTAGATATACGGTTTCATTTTAGGGTTCCAGTGTTGTGTCTGGTGTCCGAAGTGAACGCCTGCTTCTAAAAGTTCAATAAGTGATGCTGTTGACATCTTTTGTCTCCTTTGTTTTTCTAACTTGTTTTACTACGGGCTATACTGCTCCATCGGGGAGGAAGTATTATTAGGAGTTTCAAAACGGTTTGTTTTGGTTTGCCATCCGCTATTTACCCCCGCCGACTAGGGTTATACCTATCGACCAGTGTAACCAATAAAATCGTAGTATAAACATGCTTTTCAGGCAAGTGGGACGAGCGAGTTTGTTAAGTTCTGTTTATATTTTTATTTTTTTAAACTTTTTAATAATTAATTCCGGGTTATTTTTTTTGTACTCTGCAAGTTTTCTTGCGGAAATTTTGCCGGAAAAATCCGGTTGAAGCTTTGGTTTTGAATAGGATTTGATTCCGAGCGTCCGGTTGAAATTTTTACATATTCGCGTAAAATAATTCCCGGCAAAATCAGTAATACCTAACCACGGGTCCAAAATTATTGCTTCTTTGTTTTTGAACCTGTAAAATTTATCGGGTTTAATTTCTTTATTTGTAATAAAAGCAACTTCGTGTTTTGCAAAACCTTTTCCCGCATAAATTTTTCCTGAGTAAATATTTTTCTGTCCGTTAATTTTTGCAATAAGTTCTGCTAATTTTGCTTCTTCATAGCAATTTCCCAGTCCGTTTTTTAAGGATTCAAGAACGTATCGGTGTGCGTTTTTTTCATCAAGGTCAATTTTTAATCTTTCAGCTGCGAATTTAAGCGCGTATTCAAATGACATTTGCCCGAAGAATAAGTCTTTAACCTTATCATTCCCTATCATTGAGGAAATTTTACTTTCTGAAATATGCGGATACTGTGAATGTGCCTTTCTTGTTATCAAATCGGCGTTTCTTATGGAATGTTGTTTACTTGTAAATGTAATCATACTTTGTTTAAAACGCCGGATAAAAATTTTTGCATTTCTCTTAATAAAACTTTACGTTTGTTTGTAAAAAATATATAAGCATGATATTATCCTTGTATACGAGAAAAGGTTGAAAAATCTTAATCGGAAATATACTATCCGGATCACAAATTTATGTAAGGAGAACCCTATGTTAGATTTTTTGTTTAAAAAAGAAGCTGAAAACGGCTGTGCAAATTTAAACAATTTTTATGCTAAGTTACGAGAAATATATTCGTTTGAAAGTATTTCAGATGAAAGAAAAGAGTTTTTAAAATCTCAAATGAAAAAGTATGGGTATCTTCCTTACCCGCAGATAAAAGCATTGGAGGAATTATCAGATGAGGAAGTTTTATTTGCCTTGGAATCAAAGTGGGAAGCAAACGGTGTTTTTTCTGACGGTGTTTTTAACTTTACAAAATCAAGTGTTCTTGCAAGAAACAATGTAAAAAATTCAAACTGGCTTCAAAAAGAAGGGCACGATGTCAAGTTAATTAATTTGGCCGGGCTTGGCGACGGAAATAAGTCTGACGAGTGCGGGAAATTTATGGATTGGCTGCGTGAATTGTTGATATTGCCAACAGGAAATTTGGAGAACAATATTTTTTCAACCACTATGTACTTAACTCCGTTTCATCCTCGTGAATTCGGGTGTGCATACCTTCCTACCGCAAGCTGTGTAAGCCCTGCCCTTGAAGATAAAAATATTACGGAAAAAACCGGCTGCGGTGTTGATGAACAGGTGAAGATATTTATTCAAATGTCTCAACTGGCCGGGCATCCGGTAATTTATGACATACTTCCTCAAGCAGGAAGATTTTCAAAAGTTGTGTTAACAACTCCGGAATGTGCAAGATGGTTTGATATAAATGCTCTTATTGAAGAGATTATAAAACATATTGATAAAGCAGTTTCTGATTTGGCTGATAAATATTCAAAAGACGATTTGGATATTGTTTCCGGAATATACAAAAAATCGCTTAAGGGTGAAAGTTACGGTGATTTGACCGAACATTACCGGAAAATTTTTGAGGATATAGATGAATCACTAAAGGATACAAAGATATTTTTATCTAATTCAATGTTAGAAAAAAGTATTCAGGATAAGCTTCATAAGAAAGCAAAAACGATAATTAATAAATTGGCGGGCAATACTCACGGCAAAAAATTGTCAGAGAATGAAATCACAAACCAGAATGAAATTATTCAAAGATTAATTCAGGAAGGTATGTGGCCGTCACCCGGCGGGGCTTGGTGTTCTGCAGGTGTTCCTGTTTTTGACAGAATGAGTGTCGGAGCTTCTTTCCCTATTTTTAAGCATTATAAGTTTGATGGTGAAGATGTAACCAAGTTTGCAAATTTAGACTGCCAAACTCCTTATTACTTCGTTTGCCTTGAAAACGGTAAGTATAATAATGATGTTATAAAATTCTTTATTGATTATATGAAAAATTTGCAGGAGGAATTTAACTTTGACGGATTTAGGGTTGATCACATAGACCATATAGTAGATGAAGTTTCCGAAAAAGACGGTGTTCCGATAAGTTATAGAGCTCCGCGAAAAGTTTTGGGTATGCTGAATTCTGCAATGAAAGAAAAAATCCCTTATTTTGCAACATTAGCGGAATATATGCTCTGGGATAATTATTTCAAAGAATATCATGAAGATATGCACTTTGATGTTTTATGGGGAAATGATATTGTTTCTCAATCATATAAGAGTCCTGAAGCAATTGCAGAAGATAATTTAAATCTTTCAAATTATAATTCTTCGTCAAAGGCATCAACACCGCTTTCAATACTTAAGACATATAATAATCAGGATGGCGAGTTTGAAGCAATAGACAGATATCCGGGGCAGCTGGGCGAACAGGGAGCTCTGTTTAAATGGTTTAAATACAAGTTCCTGCCGGGAGGGCGCAACGCTCAGAGACCTGTAATGTACATAGATGGTGATGAATCTTTCACAAAAACCGGCATGGAGCATATTATAGGCAACGAAGTTTCGCTTAAGAGAGACAAAGATTATGATTTCTATACAAAATTTGATGCCATAGACAGGTTTGTAAAAAATTGTCCTGTAATAACAGATGGCGAAGCTCACGTTATAAGACAGGATGAGGATGGATTTGCCGCATGGCTTATACAAAAAGAGGGCTTGAAAAATTCAATTCTCGTTGTTGCAAACTACCATTCTCCGACTGAAAAAGTTTTGATTGAAGAAAACGGAGAATCAAGACCGGAAATTCAGGAAGGCAGAGAAGTTTTTGATAAGACAATAGAACTTTCTTGTGATTATTCAATAGTTTCAGAATTCAGATTTGACGGTACCGATTATATGGAGGAAAAATTTGTTGCTGCAACAAATTCACTTTCTTTCGGAAAATTAATGCCTGCAGAATTTAAGTTCTTCACGGTAATTAAGTAGTAAAAGATATAAAACGGGTAGTGTTAATTCAAACCGGAATGACATTTACCCATAGGAGTATACGTTACGATTAAGTAAACTACGATTAAGTAATATAGGGATACACCGGGTTTAGCGCCCGGTTTTTCTTTATTTAAAAGTTGTAATCTTATAAGTGTAAAGAAATGTAACGTTTTTTGTCTTTTGTGAAATTCGATAAAATTTATATACTTTTAATATATGTAAGATGAAAAAACAAAAGGAGACAAATTATGTCAACTAATATTAACGCAAATGTATTAAAGAATTTTATAGTAAAAACTCTTGGGGCAGATAAATTAACTCAAAATCAAGCACAGAAATTTGATATAGCGCAAGACAAATATGTAGAGGCTAATAAAGATGAGAATACTTATTTGGAATTAGATGAAATATTAGCTGATACAGATTTATATGAACAGTTTGCAACAATGTATGTTGAAGAACAAGATAAAGAGAATGAAGCTAATGCAGAGAAAGAGAAAGAAGAAGTTGCTAAGGTTCAAGATAAAGGCGAGAGCAAGGCATAATATACGCGAGAGAAGAGAGAGATTTAACAGTATAATAAGGTATTTCAGGCGGGAAACATATTCCCGCTTTTTTATTAGAATAAATATGTAACAAAAATTTAACAAAGTGTTATAGAATATTTAAATGTGGCATATACTATATATAAGGATATATGCACCATGTTGATTAAGGATAGACAATTAAAATTAATAAATAAAAAAGAAAATTATCATGAGTCTAAAACCCTTGCGTCCGTAGGGGGGGGGGGTAAAACCCTTATCAGATAAGGCTTTTGACTGTTTTAACAGAGTTGAGAAGTTTAGAAGTTTAGGAGTTGAGAAGGAAGGCGGGGTAAATGTATTGGGCTGGGCAGTTTCTTCCCCTCTCCCCTTGTGGGAGAGGGCTAGGGTGAGGGGTCCAATCCAAACAACCTATAGTGTCATTCTGAGCCCGATATCCATTCGGGGGCGAAGAATCCCTAAAACTTTACAAACAGGAGATTCTTCGGGCTTCCGCCCTCAGAATGA
>CALUVJ010000004.1 GCA_944324195.1 Candidatus Gastranaerophilales bacterium | reverse complement strand
GGTCTTTCCGGAAGCGGAATATATTCAATATTTCCGTACATACCGATTACACGTCTGTTACCGATAGAATTTCCGCCCTCAATTACGTGAGATTCCGTAAAGAAGTATTGAATATCATTGTTTTGCAGTGTAACTTCGATAGCAGGTCTCCAGTGCTTTTTACCGTCTTTTCCTACGTATTCGTATCCCTGACGGTAAGCACACTCAGGAAGCCATGCGCCCATTGCTTTTTTGCCGAATAATCTTTTTGTTGTATCCTGACCTACTTTAAATTGAGCATTCAGGTTGCTGTCAGTAGCAAGAAGCGGAGAAAAACCGTGGGTTGCACCGGAGGTTGTAATTTCAATGCAGCCGAGGTCTTGATATTTTTTGAAATATTTAATCAAGTTCTTTTCGTATTTATTAACAAAATCATCTCTCAATTTATTCCACAAATCGTAGTAATATTTTGCAAGATATTTTAAATGCTGTGAATGAGCAACTTTCGGATCAGGATATCTGTCCAAATCTTTTGCAACAGCACTGATTCTCGAATCAATGTATTCAACAAAACCGTTTTGCAGGTGTTCATCATTTAACTGTTCTGCAAGAATTGGAGTTATACCGACTGTTAATTTCGCTTTTATACCTTCATCATATAATTCTGCGATTGCGTTAAGTAGAGGTACATAAGTTTCTGCCATACATTCGTAAAGATTTTCTTCACCGAATGGCCACATACCTGCTTTTCTGTAATATGGCAGGTGGCTGTGTAACATAAATACGAATTGTCCTACTGACATTTTTGCCTCCGTTCATTTCTCGTGTTTGAATATATATTTTTACATTATTATTTATAACATAATCTTATCAAAAAATTAACTCTTTAGTATTAATTCAACGGAATAATGTTACAAATGTTAACTATCTTTCAGGCCTGTAATCCTCTGAAAATGCTTATATAAGGATTATATAAGTTATTTTTCTTTTGTAAAATTTTTTATCCTATTGCGAACATGTAGTTATTATTTTTTGAGCAAGTTGCACAAAAATCTGTTTCCGCAGTTATGTTTTTTGAAAAATCTTTAAAGGAGCTGCCAGAACGTCCTCTGTAATCATTTGCAAGGAATGGGCAAGAATATATTCCGTTTTGACAAAGAGTTCGGCCGTACATGCAATCGGTTTTTTGAGACGGTTTTGAAAAATTTTCATCTTCAAATGACGGGTAGGAAGCTGTTATTTGGATGTCCGTATTCGTTATTTCATTTTCTTTAAATATGTAGTTGAAATTTTCAAGAATTTCTGACTCTTTTAGTTTATAGAAATTTTGTACGTTAAGAACGGAGTTAAAATTATATCTGCTAAGCGTTTTAAGAGCATAAATTGTTTGTCGGAAATTGCCTCTGTATTTGGCTTTGTCGCTTTTAAGTTCATTATAGTGTGTGACGGACAATTTAAAAAATATCTGATTACCTCCGCTTTTGTCCTGTTGCTTTATATCCGTTCCGCAGCTTGTCGTTGCTCCTGTTTTTAATCCGGCATTTATCCCCATATTTCCCCCTACCCCCTCTTCTTCGACTTTTTTTAGAAATCTTATTTTTTTCTCGTTCAAAAAACTTGCGTTTGTACAAATACAAACATTGCATCTTTTGAGGCAAAGTCTTAAAATTGTATTAAAATCAGGGTGTGTCATCGGTTCAGCACCGGTTAAATAAATACAGTACAAATTTTCATTTTTTGTATCTTCAAGTGCTTCTTTAATTTTATCGACGGAAATAAAATCTTTTACTTGTTTTGTAATCCCAAAACTGTTCCCGAATTCTATATAACAGCTTGAACATCTCTGGTTGCAATTTTTTGCGGTAAGTTCTATAAACAGATTATTGAAATCTACTAGTTTATATACGGGTGCCGTATAAATACTGTTGCTCATAAATCCTCCTTTTAGTCTCGACTAAGCCATGTTATTTCAGTCAAGATAAAAAAAGAATTATCAAATTGGGGGGTAAATTATTCAGACGATTGGCTAATTAAAGTTTTCGCCATGAAAATCTGTTCCGCCCGTTTGGATTAATTGCGGGTATTTGTCGGCAATTTTTTTTACATCTTTTGATGAATGGAATTTAACGATTTTTCTGAATCTCGGGTAAGGATAATATACTTCTATTCCGTCCAAGCCGTATTTCATAAGTTTTTTTATGAGACCTTCCAGGCTGATTGCCCAGTAACAGGCAGGATGCGCAAGGACTGCGATTCCGCCGGCTTCGTGGATTGCTTTGATTAATTTCGGAACATTTCTTCTTGCAAAAAGACGTATAATATCTCCTTCCGTTTCAGCTTTTGTTTTTGCTAAAAACGGGGCAAGTGCAGGATTCTCTACATCTATTCCGTAAGCAAGAAGGTGTATAAAAACGTATCCGAACCAGCAGTCAAATTCAGCTCCGGTAATCAGAATTTCATCTTTATATTTTTTGTGTCCATCAACAGTGTTATGGTCGGTTATGGATATAAGTTTATAACCGTTTTTCTTTGCGTTATCTATAATCTCTTTAAAATCGGCTTTTCCGTCGGAATAATTTGAATGTATGTGTAAGTTAACTTTGCCCGACAGGTAATCTTCTTTTGTTAAATTTTTCATACTAATATCTTTATACTACAATGAGTAAGAAAAGAGAAGCGGAGAAAAGATAAATGTCTAAAAAAAATAATACGCCTTTGGATATTTTTATGGAAGCAATAGGTTTGTATTTTTCAAACTTTACAAAATTTGTACGGTATATGACTTTTCCTGTACTCGGGCAAATTGCAGGGTTGCTTCTGGTATTTTTAATTACATATTTATATACAAAAAATTTACCTCCGCTGATTGATAAATTTTCCGCTTTAAATAATTTCAATATACTTATATTATTGTCTGTTCTTATAACTCTTCCGGGACTTGCAATTTTTGTTAAAGCTTTCTGGGATTATCTGGTTGCATACGGCGCAGTAAATTCTATGTATGAAAATATGCAAAAATCAGGCAGAGTTTATGATTTTGGAGCACATACCGAATTGATAAAAAGAAGAACAATACCTTTTATCGGATTATGGTTTTTGTTCGGAATTTTTTCAGCGCTTTCATTATGTCCTCTGTTCTTGATAATTTGCGGTATACTTGCAATTTACTTTGTACTTGTTTTTCAGGTATTTACATTTGAGCCGGAGCTTTCTCCTATCGGATGCGTAAAAAGAAGTCTGATGCTTGTAAAGGGTCATTTTGCTTCAACTTTTATGCTGATGGCATTAGCAGGTGCATTAACTTATATTTTTATTCCGCAGTTATTTATAAAAGTTTTTGATTTGACGGGAATAAATGATTTCCTTGCACGAGGGATAATTCCCGTAATTTCTCAGCTTCCGATGCCTGATCTTACTCAGTACGGCGTAAAATCTCCGACGGAATACGATGTTGCAATTTTTACTATCAAGGTTTTTGCGGCACAAATTTTAATTCAATACACACTTCCGATGCGTTCGATTTTATGGTCAATGTGGTACAAAGAACTCGGGGGTAGGGGTAAATATGCAGGGGGATATGCAGAGAATGAAATAAAATCTGCCGGTAAGAAGTCAAAGGGTAAAAAGCGTCCGAGTGAAAAACTTATGGAAGAATCTCATAAGAAATACGGCAAGAAAAAATTAGACAGAAATATTCTCAGGCGTGCTGCCGAGAAGGATGATGAGATTTAAGCTTATAAACGGTGAAAACTAATCCTTTTCCTATTTCTGTTTGTTTATTATAATTTTGTAGAATAAAATCCATTATTTTTGCCGCGTAATCTTTGCCAAAATATGAGTAATAATAAATAGAGGTGTCATAATTACTTATAACAATATATTCCGGCTGTTTTATCTCCAGACGCTTTATAATAACATCCTCTCCGAAAGTTTCTACATACAAAGGTATGAGAGAGTAAAACTTGTTATCTGTATCTCTGCCTGTTAGAATATTTACTCCGAGACATTCCGGATAGACGAGGACTTTATCTTCAGGTTTTGTGTTTGCATTTATATATTCTACAAGCGGTTTTATTGAATTTCCGGAAGTTGTGTATATTGTTCCCTGTTTTGAAGTTATTTTGATATTTTTGGAATGAAGAGTCTGAATATTTTTTATTCCAAAAGCGATTCCGCACAGGATAAGAACCGCAAGAGCAGGATTCTTTACTCTTTTGGGGAGCAGAATAAATATAGATATAAGTGCAAAAGGAATAAAATATATCCCATATGATTGCAGAGTTAAGGCAAAAAAGATTTTCGCGGATAGCAACAAGGACGCTGCAACAAAAAATCTTTCTTTGTTAGATAATTCCGTAAATCTTCCTATAAATAAAAGCAGAATGAGCGGGAAGATGTAAATCAGGATTTCCGGAGTAAAAATAAAATAGCAGTAAGCAAGAATCAAGGGATAAATGAGCCAATTTCTGACATAATAGGCTACTGCCGCAGGTATTGCAAATTTAATAAAGTTTTCCAGATAAACAGGTATTAATTCCGGTCTGAACACAAGCCCCGTTACAGAATAGAACCAGTAAAGCGTTTTTGTTGCGCTCATGGCAATTGTAAGCTGGTATGAAACGATGAGATTTTTTATTCCTGCTCCTTGAATTAAAAGCGGTAAATAAGTAATTATTGCGGGAAGGATTAATGCAAGAATATTTTTCCACAGATTCTTTTTGCCTGCAGCGTAAAACAATAACGGTAACAAAAGTAAGAACTCATATTTGGAGCAGATTGCAAAAGAGTACATTAAAAATGCGGGAGTATATTTTTTATTTAAAGCAAAATATAAAGATGCAAGAATAAATAAAAGCCCGTAAAGCATTCCGTAAGAATACGGGAAAAAGCAGTTAAATACGTTTCCCGAGAGTACTGCCGCGCTGATGAAAAACAGAGAGAATGCGAAGGAATAATTTTTATCAAAAAATTTGTTAGAAATTATATAAATAAAATTAGTAATGCCTGCCGTTGCAAAGAGTCCTGCAAAATATAAAACAGACAATTTGACTCCGAAGATTTTAAAAAGAAGTGCATTAAAAAGATACGAAAACGGAGCATAGATATTAAATATGTTTTTATACAATACCTGACCTTTAATAATTTGAGCGGGAATGTAAGCTTCTCTAAAGGAGTCGAAAATTATATCTCCGAATCTTCCGTAGCCGAGTATGAAAGCCAGAAGAATAAGACAATTAATCAGTATTATCTGCCGGTGCTTTTTTATAAAATCTCTCTCCATAAAACTTATCGTAACAAAGCTTTACAAATAAAGCAATTTTTTAACAAAAAATAACTTTATATAGATGTGTGAAAGGTATTTTAGTATGACAGTTAATCCGTATACTTTAAATAATTTATACGCTCAGGGAATCATTGATTACGCTCCGTATGATTTATGCAACGGCGGAGTCAATGTTTCAGCAATGAACGGCATGGTAAATCCTTATCTGGCAAATGCTATGCAGGGTTCTTTGTATCAAAATCACGGAAAATACGGAGACAGTTTTTCATACTCTTCACCATCTGCCATGCAGCAGCAAATCGGAGTAAATTCCAATGCCGGCATGAATGCGTGGGGCATGGGAGGAATAGGTGCAGAATCAAATGCTGGCTTGAATGCTTTCGGGCTCGGCGGCATCGGTGCAAATGCTCAAAGTCAGGCAAATGCGTGGGGCGGTTTTAATGATGTCGGAGCAAATATTTCTTCTAAATTGGACGGTACTGCTTCATTTTTTGAAAGAATACCAAAAGCCGTAAAAGGTATTGCGGCCGGGCTTCTTATGATTGGCTCTCTTGCTCTTGTGTTCAGAAGAGGTAAAAAGCCGCCGGGCCCAAAAACAAATTTTTTCTCAAAACTTAATCCGGTGAACTGGTTTAAGAAAAGCAAAGTTTAGCATAAATAACCTTATTAAAATACCTTATTAATTAACCAAATTTATACGCCTTCGGGCGTTTTTTTTATGTTAATATTAATTCTATATGAAGAGATTTTTACCTGCATTAGCTTTATTTATATTTTTAACACCTGGTGTTCAGGCGGGTGTTTTAAATGTTAATCTTGATAAAATGATTGAAATCGGTCTCAGCCAAAATTATGATTTAAAAATGAAGCGTATGGAATTGAAAGCTGCGGAAAAAGATATAAAGATTGCAGACCGATTGAAAAATCCTTCAATTCAATCTAATGTAATGCTCGGGAATGTTGCTCTCGGAAATTCTTCCCAGGCGGGTGTTTCTTTACCTGTTGAAATTCTAAAACGCGGTGTCAGAAAGAAAATTGCACAGGAAGATTATTCTATAAAAGAAACAGAATTAAAGCAGATGGAGCATAATTATAAATTACAAATTATGCAGGCCTACTTTGATGTTTTGTATGCAAAATCTGTTTATAAGATACAAAAAGACAGGTTAAAGTTGTTTGAGGATTTGATAGAGATAACGACAAAAAAAGCAAAGTATCCGTCTTATGAAATTGATAATCTTAAAGCTGATATTCAGTATGGTCAACAACTTATAGAAGTAAATCGCGCTAAAGCGAATATGCTTGCTAAACAATTTGAATTAAATAAAATTTTAAATACCGGAAATGATGAAATCATGTATGATACAGAAGAAGATTCTCTTCTCGCTCACTGGGCGTTTCTTGATATAAGACTTCCTGACTACAAATTTTTGGAAAAAACTGCGCTTGAATACAGTTATGTAGTAAAAATTTCTGATCAAAATATAAAAAAATCAGAGCAGGAACTTTTAATGTCAAAGCGGAATCGCATTCCTGATATAAGTATTGCAGGCGGCTATGCCTGGCAGGCGCATCCGTCAGCAGCTAATAATTATGGCGGAGCTTATGCCGGATTGGGCTTGGATTTACCGGTTTTATATAGTTTTACTCCGGAGATACAGAAGGCGGAAATTTTTCTTGAAAGAAGCAAGGTTAATAAAAAAGCGTATGAATATCAATTAAAGTACGAATTAAAAAAAGATTATAATATATTTAAATATTCTGCGGAAAATATGACTTATTCACAGAGGATTCTTGAAGATTCAGAAAAAATTGTGAAATTGACAACAGAAGGTTATATAAAAGGTAAAAATTCTTATACGGATTTGGTTATTAATGAAAATGGACATCAAGAAGTTTTGAGTCAGTATTTGACATCTATGTCCAAACATTTTTATTCGTATCTTGAATTGATGCAGGATATCGGACATGATATTTTGATAGAAGAGGATTTATTATGATAAAACTTGTAGCAACTGATATTGACGGAACACTTTTGATTCCGGAGGGGAATTTTACCGAGGGGGTAAACCATTGTGTACGAAAATTATGCAATAAAGGTATTAAAGTCGTTCTTGTAACAGGCAGAATGAACGCGGCAGCCTCTTTAATAGCGGAAGATTTGGGACTTGATACTCCTGTAGTATCTTATCAGGGCGGATTGATTAAACATCATAATGAAACACTTTATGAAAGATGTCTGACTCCTGAGCAGACGGAGAAAATTTTAGACTGGGCAAGGGCGGAAAATATTCATATTAATCTTTATAATGATGATATTTTGTATTCTGAAAAAAAGTGTTATGAAATTGAGCGTTATTGCAACAATTTACATACGCATTATGAAATTTGTTCTTTTAAAGATATAAAAAAGGACAAGGTTAATAAATTACTTGCAATAGATTATAACAATCCCGAAAAGATTGACAGGTTTGAAAAAAAGCTGCCGGAGATTTTTCCGGAGCTTTATATAGTAAAATCAACACCTTATTTTCTTGAATTTTCCAACAAAGAAGCTTCAAAATACTGCGCGGTTCAATTTTTGCAGAACTACTGGGGAATAAAAGAAGAAGAAACTTTGACTATCGGGGACCAAAATAACGACATTGCGCTTTTAAAAGCAGGAGGAATCCGCGTTGCAATGGGGAACGCAACGGAGGAATTAAAAAAAGTTGCTAATTATACAACCGACACTGTTTTTAATGACGGATTTGTAAAGGCAATGGAGAAATTTTGTAATATCTAACTTTGCTCTATAGTATTTATATCTCCGTCAGATACAAACTGGATTCCAAATTTTGCCCTGAACAAATATTTAACCGTATTACTCTGTATTTCAAACATCATTTTATTGAACAAGTCATAAGCTTCTTTTTTATACTCTATAAGCGGATCCTTTTGCCCGTATGCACGCAAGCCTATGCCATCTTTTAACATGTCAATATTATGAAGGTGATCTATCCACTGATTGTCTACAACTCTTAGGAGAATATCCCTTTCTAAAGTTCGCATTATATTATTCTCGGAAAATAATTCCTGCTTTTGAAAAGACGGGTCATACTGTTCTGAAATTGAATTATAAAAGCCGATAATTTCTTCTTCATGCTCTTTATAAGCTTTTTGAGCAGCCTCTTGTAATGAATCATATATCCTGTTATATCGCAGATTTTTTATGTCATCTACCGTTATATATGAAAGCTGCGGAATATTTGAATGAAGTTCTTTTATTAGTGTTTTCAAATCTTCTTGAATATATTCTTCAGGATTCATTTCCGGAGTGATATAACTCTTTAGAAGCCTGTCAATTTCTTTATCAATCATATATTCAATATCGCTTCTCAAATCCTTGCCTTCAAGCACTTTACGTCTTTGTGCATAGAACTTTTCCCTTTGAATATTCATGACGTCGTCATATTGAAGTACACTTTTTCTGATATCAAAATGGTACGTTTCAACTTTTTTCTGTGCCGATTGAATTTGACGGGAAATAAGTGAAGATTCTATTGCCATATCTTCTTCGACATTAAGCATATTCATCAGCCCAGTAATTTTATCTCCTCCAAATATGCGCATCAAATTATCTTCTAATGACAAGAAAAATCTGGTAGAACCCGGATCTCCCTGACGAGCGGCACGACCTCTAAGCTGGTTATCAATTCTTCTGGACTCATGTCTTTCAGTACCTATTACGTGAAGCCCACCAAGTTCTACGACTTTAGCATGCTCTCGTTCAGTAATTTCCCTTGCAGATTTGAGTGCTGCATCTTTTAATTCTTCATATTTAGGATTATCAGAAGTTATATTATGTTTTTCCAATTCTTCCTTAGCCATAAATTCTGCATTACCGCCCAAAAGAATATCTGTACCGCGGCCGGCCATGTTTGTTGCAATAGTTACTGCGCCAATACGCCCTGCCTGAGCAATAATATAAGCTTCTCTTTCGTGCTGTTTTGCATTTAAAACATTATGTTTTATACCTTTTTTACTCAAAAGTGAAGATATATATTCGGATTTTTCAATGCTCACCGTACCTACCAGAACAGGACGCCCGGATTTATTTTGCTCAATTATATCGTTTACAACAGCATTATATTTTGCCTTCTCGGTTTTATAAATTACGTCAGGATAATTTATCCTAATATCAGGTTTATTAGTCGGAATCACAGTAACTTCGAGATTATAAATTTTACCAAATTCAGCTTCTTCTGT
Source organism: Candidatus Gastranaerophilales bacterium (assembly GCA_944324195.1). GTDB lineage: Bacteria > Cyanobacteriota > Vampirovibrionia > Gastranaerophilales > Gastranaerophilaceae > CAG-196. The sequence continues at coordinate 44,649 of CALUVJ010000004.1, read as the reverse complement.
CATTGCAGTACCTGTCATTCCTGACAATTTCGGATAAAGTCTGAATAGATTTTGGAAAGTGATGCTTGCTAAAGTCTGAGTTTCATCCTGAATTTGTACTCCCTCTTTTGCCTCAATTGCTTGATGAAGCCCGTCAGACCAACGTCTGCCCGGCATTAAACGTCCGGTAAACTCGTCAACTATCATAATTTCACCGTCTTTTACGACATAGTCAGTATCTTTAATAAATAACTCTTTAGCTTTTAAAGCATTTAACAAGTCGTGTGCATACTGATTATTAATATCAAATAAATCTTTACATCCGATAATTTCTTGTGCCCTGTCTATACCGTCCTCAGTCAAAATAACATTTTTGTTCTTTTCATCGACTTCATAATCTTTGTTTTTTTCAAGCTGCGGAGCAACTTTCGCCATTAAAGTATATGTATCGGCCGATTTTTCTACTCTGCCGCTGATAATAAGCGGGGTTCTTGCTTCATCTATCAAAATACTGTCAACTTCATCAATGATTGCATAATTAAACGGTTTCTGTACAAGCATTTCTTTAGAAGCAGCCATATTGTCTCTCAGATAATCAAAACCGAATTCATTATTTGTACCATAAGTTATATCACAAGCATAAGCAGCTCTTTTTCTGTTGAACTCGTCCGCATCATGTTGATTTGAAAGGATAACCCCTACACTAAGCCCCAAAAACTTATAAATCTGCCCCATCCATTCACTGTCTCTCTTTGCAAGGTAATCATTAACAGTTACAACATGGACACCTTTACCGGTAAGCGCATTCAAATATGCCGCAAGTGTTGCAACAAGGGTTTTTCCTTCACCGGTTCTCATCTCCGCAATATGTCCGTTATGAAGAAAATATCCGCCAATTAGCTGAACATCAAAATGACGCATATTCAAAACTCTTTTTCCGGCTTCCCTTACAGTTGCAAAAGCTTCCGGTAATATTTTATCCAGAGCTTCTTTTTCTAAAATTCTGTCAGCTTTCTCGTTATCAGAAGTCGGGCGTTTTGCCAATATAGCTTTAAATTCATCCGTTTTTGCTCTTAACTCTTCATCAGACAGTTTTTCAAATTCCGGTTCAAGAGCATTTATATGATCAATGATTCCAGATATTTTTTTTACTTTTTTCTCGTTTGGGTCGCCAAGCAGCTTTAATAAAAAATTTATCATAATTATCCTCTCCAATTACATATATAATAACATAAACATTTAAAAAGAAAGAATTAGCGTACGGAGCAAAATTGCAAATGTAAATATTTATTACTTTATCCGCAAAAAAACTATTTTGGGGTTTTAAACTATTTGTAGAAAAATAAAAAGGAATAATAATGAAAATAAGCCAAATCCCTTCTTACAGAACTGATATAAAAATAACAACTCCAGGAAGAAACAATATTGCTTTTAACGGTAAAAAAGAAAAACTTATTTCTAGCACATTAAAACTGGGCTTTTCACTGCCGGCAAGCGCATTGTTTATTGAGGCTGAAAAAGAGATTAAAGATCCGGCACAAATTATTAATGAATATTACGCAAATGAGAATAAGTATTTGGCAAAAAATGATTTAAAAGTTTCCCTTAATCGTTTTTCCGAGGAAGAAAAATATGAAATCTTGCACCATGCTGAAGATATTAAGGCTAATCCTATAGGATTTTCCCAGATTATTTATGCCAAAAATGATGACAGTTCCTACCGGTTTAATGCCGACGAATCTATAGCAATATTTCTGGAGACTGGCGGAAATATATTCAAACACAGAGAAATATTTAAAAAAATTTTAGATGCAAAAGATGAAGATAATAAACCGAGATTTAACAGTAATGATTGCATAATTTTAATGAAAAACTCTAAAATATTGAAAACAAATGAGAACGCTTTTGATGCGATACTGCATTGCAAAGCTTTGAGTGCTCAGGATTGCAAAAATCTAATATTAAAAATGGGCGACGAAATAAATAAAAGACCTTATTTAATTGAAGAAGCCATGGAAATAAATTTAAATAATACCGAAAAAAATTACGGAAAAACACTTATTAACACAATAAAAGAGATTATAGAGCAAGAAAAGCTTACGCCTGAAGCTATTGCACGAAAAGACTTAGAAATAAGAAGCACAATTAGAGATGAAAAAAAACTTCTGGCACAAATGAAGGCTGAAGAAGCAGCTAAAAAACTTGCCGAGGAAAAAGCTAAAGAAAAAGCCGAAAAGAAAGCGGAAGAATTAAGAAAAAAACAAGCAATATTGGATATTTACAATAAAAGAGCCGGTTGGGTTGATGCTGATAAGTTTTTTGATAAAGTATATACTTCTGTTAATACGCAAATCCCTCTTGTATTGGAAAACGGCGAAATTATTCCTGATGAAATGAGGGATAATATTGCAAAAAATATATATACACATCCGCCAAAGGCAAAACACATCATAAATGCACGTTATAGTAATTTAATGCCTGTTTTCAGCGAAAAAGAATACTGTAAAGTTTTAAGTGAGCTAGATTCTTACTTTTATACTGACAGAATTTCTTACCTGGCAAAATATAACAGAAATGGGAAACCTTTATTTTCACCGGAGCAATGCATAAATCTGCTAAAAAACAAAAAATACGGATTGAATTGGACATTAAACACTTACTTAAAATCATCCGGACGCCAGTATAGCTCTGATGAAATAGTAAAAATTATAGCTAATGATGACGTCACTTCTTATTTTACCTATATAGACGGAAAGTATGTACGGCCGTTTATAGAGCTTTCCCAGGAAAAATTGCCTGATGGCAAGTACAAATATTCTATAGAAGAATGCATCAATATCTGCAGGGAAAATCAAAAGGATTAATCTAAAATCCATTTTTTAGGGTCAAACTTAAAATCTAAAACTTTCATTTTCAAAGACTTTGCATAAGGTTCAAATTTTTTAAGTAAGATGATTTTGTGCAGTGAAAGCTCCTGTGCAATAATTGGATTTTCACATGCAATTACCATAACATAGCCGGGAAGCATAGAATAAGGTTTTGAACGTCCCTTAAATTTGGCAGGCAAAATTTTATCCCAAAAACTGTTAAGGTTAGTCCGCGTAATAGCTTTTTTGAGCTGCGGATTATCCATCATTGTACTTATTACTGAATCTACCCCTTCAAAATCTGTATAAAGAATTTTTTTCATTGTTTATGCTATTATTTTGTTATGGATTGTAACTTAAATGATATCATAAAATCTTCCAATAAGATACTACTTTTGTCACACATGAATCCTGACGGCGATACGCTCGGTTCTATGTGTGCCATGTACAGTATGATATATCATAGATTTAAGAAAAAAGCGGATATGAGCGTAGTTTCTAATGTACCATTTAATTACAAATTTATACCAAATATTAATCTCTCACAGAGATATTTTGACAAGTCGCTCGTTTATGATCTTGTTATAACTCTCGATGTTGCTGCTATTGACAGGGTAATGGACTCTAAAATTTTATTCGATAAAGCTAAATGTACAATCAATATTGACCACCACAAAACAAATCCCGGATTTGGAAACTACCAAATTATAGACCCGCAAGCCAGTTCCTGCGGAGAAGTATTATTTGATATATTCAAAAAAGAAGGATGGGAAATAGATAAAGACTCTGCAATAGCATTATATACGGCGATAATGACAGATACAGGAAATTTTCGGTTTGAAAATACGTCGGCTAAAACCTTAAGAGCTGCTGCTGACTTAGTAGATTCAGGAGCTAATCCTAATTATATTTACAAAATGTGCTATGAAACTAAAACAAAAAATTTTGTAATGTTCCAAAACTATTGCGTTAATAAAGCAGTTTTTTTAAACGATAACAAAATAGCATACACCACTGTGTATAAAAAAGATTTAGAAAAATTTTCCGCCGGAGATGATTATACGGACGGTATTGCAGAAACCCTCAGAGCAATTGAAACAACCGAAGTCTCTTTTGTTGCAAAAGAAGTCGACAGTAAACTGACTAAAATTTCTATGAGAAGTAAATGTATTGATGTAGCATCAATTTGCTCAAAATTTGGTGGCGGCGGACATACATTTGCCGCAGGTTGTACCGTTAAAGCAGGCATAAATGAAGCCGTTGATAAGTTACTGAAAGAAATTAAGTTGTGAAATATAAATTTAAAACACTAAAAAGTATAATAAATTCAGTTATTGAACATGACTATTTTGGCATGGCATCAGAAATGGGATTTATGCTATGTATTGGAATATGTCCTTTTATTTTGTTTTTAACCGCGCTTTTCGGCTATATTGGCAAGCAGTACTTTATGCAGCCTATTTTTATTTTTATGCAAAGTATTATGCCTACTGATGTAATGAATGTGGTAAATACTGTATTGAACGAGGTTTTCTTTTTTAAAAAAGGCGGCTTGGTAGCTGTTTTAGGTTTTCTTATTACTCTCTTTCTTTCAACAAACACTGTAGCAATTGTTGCAAAAGGGCTTAACAGAGCATACAAAGTAAAAGAAACCAGAAGCTTTTTGTATTCAAGACTCCTTGCTCTTATTATGGTTTTTGTAAATACTCTTGTGCTATTTTTAAGCATTACATTAATTGTTTTTGGTAAGGTCATCATGAAATTCTTGGTAGCTTATATTGGTATGACGCAGCATCTGGCAAACATAATGCTATTTGTCCGCTGGCCGATTGCTTTTTTAACACTGTTTATAATGGCATATTTGAGTTATTACATACTGCCTGACTTAAGCGGAAATGAGAAACTAAGACGGCACAGTGCGTTTCCGGGTTCTATATTTTTCTGTATATCCTGGCTGCTTGGTTCTTGGCTGTTTTCTGTTTATATCAACAATTTACACACATACAATTTTGTATACGGAACTGTTGCCGGATTTGCGGTTATGATGATGTGGCTGTATTATACTTCAATATTAATATTAATCGGCGGAGAGATTAATTTTCAACTTTACGAAAAACTGGAAAGACGTGAAGAAATAAAAGCTCGAAGAGACAGGATGAAAAATCATGATAACGCGATATAGGGAATATTTAGAATTTCTGGATAAAAAACTTGCCAGAATGTTTGAAGCCCAAAAAGAGTTTATAAAATGCAAGAAGGGGTGTGCTTACTGCTGCAGAGAGGGCGAATACCCATTATCTGAGCTGGAGTATGTTTGTATAATGCTTTATTATAATAATCTTGAACCTGAATTAAAAGAGAAAGTAACTGAAAATATTCAACAGCTTTTAAAAAAATCCAGAGAAAAAATGTATGAATGCCCTTTTTTAGTTGATAATATATGCGCGGTTTATAATGCTCGCGGGATAATATGCAGAACTTTCGGTTTAATTTCATATGATGAAAAAGATCATAAAAAAATCCCATTTTGCGTAAATCTGAATCTGAATTACTCTAATGTATACGATACTGAAACTCATACAATTTCCGGCAATAAAGGTGAAACATCCGAACCTGTTGCCTATAACATTAGCAGGAAAGTTTTACGCAGTCCAAAGGCTGAAAAGCAATTTGATATCTTCTTTGGAGAAGATAAAGCTTTGATTGAATGGCTTGCAGAAGATTTTAAGCTTACTTAATCAATGTAGAAACGAAACGAATAGAGTCATCTGCTAATTCTCTGAAAAAATCTCTTGCAATTTTTGAAAGAGGTCTGTTATCAATCTTATCAAATACAGCATAGATTGGGTCGCCGCCGTTATTGAATCTCATTTGTCTGTCTTGTTTTTTAAGATAATAGAATTGAAAGTCAGAAGGAATTTCTAAAGCTCCTGCCGGTTTTTTATTTCTTTCGATTGCATCGTATGTTGCTGTCATAATTCTTACTCTCTTTCAAATATCTCTTACACATATATAAAGTATATGAATTTTAAAAAATTGCCTTTTTTATATATTTATATTAAGATATATTAAGATAAATTTTGTTAACAAATGTAAAGAAAAGTGTTATAAGATAACATACATGTGGTATAATAAATATATACAGGATGTTTTAATAAGAGGGTTACTATCATGTCAGAACAACAATATAGAATTGGTATAGGTTACGATATTCACAAACTTATAGAAGGCAGAGATTTAATAATCGGCGGGGTTAAAATACCTTGCGAAAAAGGCTTGGAAGGGCACTCTGATGCGGATGTCCTTGTTCACGCTATAATGGATGCTCTTTTAGGAGCACTGGCAATGGACGATATCGGAACATTATTTCCAGACACAGATGATAGATTTAAAGGTGCTGACAGCTTAACATTATTAAAAAAAGTATGTGATAAAGTACAATCACAAGGATATTGGATTAGTAATATTGATACTAATATTATTGCACAAGAACCTAAACTTATGCCTTACATTCCGCAAATGAAATCTGTTTTAGCCCCATATATGGGCTTAGATCCAATGGATATTTCTATTAAGGCAAAAACAAAAGAACAATTAGATGCTGTAGGTGAAAAACTTGCTATAGAAGCACAGGCTATTGTTATGCTTGAAAAAATCGGTTCTTAATCTATAATTTATACTAAAAAAGGAGCTTTATAAAAGCTCCTTTTTTAGTTGTTAAAATTATTTATTTTAAAGCAACTGTCATATCTGCTTCAATACAAACTTTTCCGTCTACGTATCCGACTCCGTGGCTCTTACAAATAGGTCCTTTAGCTTTAATCAACTCAATTACCATATCAAATCTGTCACCCGGTCTTACTATGTTTTTAAATCTTACATTATCAACACCGGCATAAAGTGTTAATTTCCCTTTATATTGAGGAAGGCACATTAAAACAGGTGCTGAACACTGAGCCAATGCTTCCAGCTGCAAAACTCCGGGCATTACAGGATTCCCCGGAAAATGTCCCTGGAAAAATGCTTCGTTCATAGTTAGGTTTTTGTACCCTTTAGCGTATTTACCCGGAACACATTCAGTAATTTTGTCTACAAGCAAAAACGGGTATCTGTGAGGAATCATTTCCATAATTTGCATTACATCAAAAGATAAAATATCTTCACCGGTATCTGTTGTACCTATTTTTACACCTAATTCTTCTGTCATAAATCTCTCCTTTTATATTTTCTCTATATTTTAACTAGTTTTGTTTTCAGTATTTGTGCGACTTTTGTATGTACAGCATGCCCGGCCTCTTTTACAAGAATTTGAACTCTCATATTCAAAGGTGAAACTCCCGTTAAATAAAAATCACCAAATAAATCCAGTATTTTATGTTTAATAGGTTCGTCTTTAGAACGAAGTTCCGTAGTATATCCTTCATCCTTAAGTCCCACTGTGTTATCAATAGTTACGCCCTTTGCGAACCCGAGCATCTGGAATTTTTTCAAATCCTTATAAAACCCGAAAGTTCTGGCTTCAATAATCTCTTTAAGATTATTGTTGTCCATCGTAACCCATCTTTCTCTTAAATCCGGATGGTCATAATTTACTGCATAAGTTATCCGGAGTTCCTTATCCGGAACAACAACAAGACTTGTTTTGCCGTTCAGGTAGTAAACAGGCTCGCTAACCGTATATAAATCTTTATTTACGCCCTCTATACCGGCCTGATTAAACAAATCAACCCAGACTTTTGAACTGCCGTCAAATATAGGCATTTCTGTTTCTGAAAGATATACGTCAATTGAATCTATTCCGCAGATTGCGCAAGCTGCTATAAAGTGTTCGCAGAGCATTACCTTATACTTATAATCACCAAGAAGAGTTCTATGTTCTTTACTGCATAAGGTTACACAGTGTTCTGTTGAATAAAGGTTTTCAATGCATACATTAAATGGAGTTTTTGCCCCTCTGGAAAAAATACGAATATGACCGCTATTCGAAGGCTTAATTACCACCTCGCAGTTTTTATTCTTCATTAATCCTTTTCCGGAAGTCTTTATCTCTGTTTTAATAGTACCCATATTACCTGTTCACCTTATAAAACTATACAGTAGCTTTATTTCCCGAACTTACCCCCTCATTTACCCCCTCTTCAAAAGAGCGTAAAAGCGGTTCATACTTTTTGAATTTAGCTATTAAATCTCCCGCATCTTTCATAATTTTAAGCTGCTTAATAAATTCCTTTCTAGGAACAGCCGGAGCGCCTACAACAATTGATTTTGCAGGGAAACTCTTTGTAACACCGGCCTGGGCCGCGATAATAGTATCATCTCCGATACTGATATGATCAGCAAGCCCGGCTTGTCCTGCAATTACGACTCTGTCACCGATTACACAGCTTCCTGCAATACCAACCTGAGAAACTATCATACATCCTTTACCGATTCTGCAATTGTGCCCTATCATAACAAGGTCGTCGATTTTAGTATTATCGCCGACTGTTGTATTTTCAATTGTACCTCTGTCAATTGCGGTATTAGCACCAATTTCTACGTTATTGCCGATTTCAACTGAACCGATTGAAGGGATTTTATATATAACCTGTTCTATATCATTTTCTTTAATTTCACCATCTTTGCGTGCCTGCTCAATATTATTAGGATTTTCCGTTACGAAGCTGAATCCGTCGGCACCAAGAGAAACACCGTGGTGTAAAATTACTTTATTTCCGACTTTAACTCTGTCACCTATACATACTGCAGGGTGGAAGAAACAATCATTGCCGATAATAGCACCGTTTCCGATATAACCGTTTGCAAGAATCTTAGTATTATCACCGATTTGTGCATTTTCACCGATTACAACATTAGGACCTAGAGATACATTTTGTCCCAGTTTTGCAGACGGATGAACCGTTGCTGTCGGATGAACTCCCGAGTTTACATGCGGCTCTTCATAAAACATTGTAATCAACTTCATCATAGCAAGACGAGGTCGTTCAACTTCTATGGTAGAAAAACCGTCAATATTAACCCCCAAAGGAACAAGTGCTGCTTTTGCCTTTGTTTTACTTAAGTTGTTAATCTCATCTTCGCCTAAAGCTAAAGCCAATGTATTTTCATCAGCCAGAAGCGGCGGAGCTATATTAGTGATAGCTACATCTTTTGCTTTAGAAAGCATACCGCCTGTAATTTGTGCAATTTGTTCCAATGTAAAAGTTTTCATAGTAAACTCCTTATAATTATTTTAAACACTTATTAATAACATTAGTTGTAGATTTACCTTTTACAAACTCTATAAATTCTACTTTGATATTATTTTTGAGAACAATATCGCGTTCCGGAAGAGTTTCCAGAGTATAGTCAGCGCCTTTTGTATAAATATCAGGTTTTATTTCTTCAAGCAATTTTGCCGGTGACTTCTCTTCAAATAATACCACATAATCAACTGAGCTCAAAGCATTTAATATTTCAGCCCTATCTGATTCAGAATTTATCGGTCTGCCCTCGCCTTTTATCTGTTTTACTGACTTATCAGAATTAAGCATTACAATTGAGTAATCAGCAAGTTCTTTGGTTTTTCTCAGGTAACGGATATGGCCTACATGCAAAATATCAAAGCAGCCGTTAGTAGCGGCAAAAGTCTTTCCGTTTTGCTGCCCTTTTCTTACTATTTCAACTATTTGCGACTGTGAGACCAGAGTACCCAATTACCTATCCCTCTTCATTTTATCAATTGAAAATTGTATGCTGTCTTTTATTTTTTCAAATTTGTCTGACATAGACTGAAAATAAATTTTCTTTTCTACAGGCATTTCTTTAGGCAAAATTCCCGAGTTACTTGCAGCTTGTTTTGCTTCTCTCATTTTCTTATTTGTCGGCCTGACAGTTATTTTTCCTGAAATCTTATTTATATTCATATTAAAATAACCCCATTTCAATTACTCTTTTACATATTCTAACCGTGTTTAAAGCGGCACCGATTCTTAAATTATCGGCGACACACCATAATGAAATTCCGTTTTCAAAAGCCAGATTTTTTCTTATTCTTCCGACAAAAACCGGATCAACTCCGCTTGCATCCCTTGTTGTCGGATATTCATAATTCTCAGGATTATCAATAACTTTAACCCCATAAGCGTTGTTCAGAATTTCTCTGACTTCATCAGGTGTAATATTATTCTCAAATTCTATATCAACAGCTTCCGAATGTCCGTTAAATACAGGAACTCTGGCCGCCGTACAAGAAATTTTAGTACTTTCATCCAAGTGAAGAATCTTTCTGGTCTCGTTTACAACCTTCATCTCTTCTTTTGTATATCCGTTTTCGCAGAAAACATCAATCTGCGGGATTACATTGAAAGAAATCGGTTTTTTGAAACACTTGTTTTCAAAAGGTTTTCCTTCCAGATTTGCAATTGTATCAGCTTTTAATTCATTAATCGCAGCAAGTCCGGCGCCAGAAACCGCCTGATAAGTTGATACGATAAGCCTTTTGATACCGAATTTCTTTAACGGTTCAAGAACCAGCATTAATTGTGAAGTTGAACAATTCGGGTTTGCAATAATCCCCTTATGCTTCCTCAAATCCTCATCATTTACTCCCGCAATTACCAGAGGAACATCTTCTTCCATTCTGAAAGCGGAGGAGTTATCAATGATTAAACCGCCTCTTTTAACAATTTCAGGCGCAAATAATTTGCTTGTTGAGCCGCCTGCAGATGCCATAACAATATCTACATTGTCAAAGACTTCCGGCATTGCTTCTTCTACGGTATACTCTTGCTCCTTAAAAGTTATCTTGCTGCCGGCACTTCTTGCACTTGAAAGAAACTTTATACTTTCATACTCAATGCCGAGTTCTTCCGTAATTTTTGTAATTTCTCTTCCTACAACGCCTGTTGCACCTAAAATAGCTATTCTTGGTTTTCTCATCTTTTGCCCTTCTGAATTATAAAATATTATCTAAACCGTAAACAAAATTATGGTTTGCATCTACATATCTTACAGCTCTTAAAACACCGTCCATGTAACATTCTCTGTTCATTGAATCATGCCGTATTGTCAAAATCTGACCGCCCGCTCCGAAAATAACTTCCTGAGAGGCTATATAGCCCGGAAGCCTTACAGAATGAATATGTATGTTATTGTATGATGACGCTCCGCGCGCACCTTCAATTGTCTCAACTTCAGCACAATTTCCTTTAGTAAAATCAGAATTTGCTTCCGACATCATTAAAGCCGTTTTAACAGCAGTTCCGGAAGGCGCATCCTTTTTTTGGTTATGATGAAGCTCAATAATTTCCGCATTATCAAAATATTTTGATGCCATTTGAGCAAATTTCATCATCAAAACCGCGCCTGTTGAAAAATTTGGTGCAATAAAGCAGCCGAGTTTTTGAGCTTCTGAAAGTTTTTTTAATTCGCCAATCTGCTCGTCACTCAGGCCCGTTGTACCTATCACAATGCTTATTCCGTTATTTAAGCAGTACAGAGCATTTTCATAAATAGACTTTGGCTGTGTAAAATCAATTAAGATATCTATTTTCACAGAGTTTTTTGCATCTTTAATAGTCGCAAATTCCCCATCTTTTATATCAATTTTAGCAGCAAGAGACATATCGTCAGCTGCACTAACGGCCTTAATAACCTCTTGTCCCATTTTTCCGTTTGCTCCGCATACCGCTATATTAATCATACTTTACCCTCCCGGTACAATGATTATACAATAAACAAAATAATACTAAATGTAAAGATTTGTAACAAATATATACGTTTTATGTTATAAATATATATAATGTGGTATTAATTAAATATAATCTCTTTTCTTTATTTTCTCCTCCACTCCTTTATCTAACGAGAGTTAATGCCGCAACAGATTGCGGCTTTTTGTTATGAGAAAATAAAACATTTGTCACGCTTTAGTTCAAATATTGCTTAAAACTTCTTCTTAAACTCGTGATATAAACCGCCGCCGCATATTGTTTCGACGACTTTGAGTACAAATTCTCTTGATGCATCGGAAGAGTTTAAGAAAAATTCTCTGTTTGCCAAATGCCTGATTTTGAAAATAGAATTTTGTGACTTATCGGCAGGAACAAATAATGAGGCAACTTCTTTATCTAAAAGAACCTGCATCATTTCGTTTCTTGAAGTTATACCTTCCATAAGTTCATTATAATTTCCGTTTATAGCCATTATTCTGCCGGAAAACATTGGAGGGGCATTTTCTCTGAACAGAGCTTGGGGTTGATAATTACAACGTGTGGTAAGGCTTATTGTATGCCATAGAATATTTATAACTACTACAGTTTTATCTTTATCATGCTCAACATATATGTTTTCTGTAGTCACACCTCTGGCGGCAAAAGATTGTCTCAGTGAATCAGCAGTAGCTTTTAAATTATCTATCATTTCATAGAAAATTTCAGTAGTATTCATGGTCGCGTGTTGATAATCCAGAAACTGTTTATACATGTGACTTGATACAAGCCCTATTCTCTCCTGAATTAGTGTGGATTTTCTAAAAGATGTTTCCATGTTATTGAAATTTTCGTAGCCTTTACTCAAAATTAAAAGCCTCCTTATATAATTGTACACTCAAATGTATTTCATTGTAAACAACAATATGTTAAGTTTTGTAACGATTTTTGTCACATGATGTTATAAATTCTGAAAATGTGGAATAGGAATAATAGGTAGCTGAGTGGTAGGTATTTTCACAAGTGTGATTATATTTACTGCCGGAAAGGAGTCTTAACAATGGAAGTACTAAACTTAATATTATTCGGTTGTGTATTCTACCTTGCATTGATTGGTATTCCTACGCTTTGCGAAAAGAAGGGTAAATAATTAAAGAGAAAAGGATGCATTAAGCCTATAAAAGTCTTGAAAGTTCGCCATCCCCGATTGCGAGCGCAAGCTTTTGCGTTTCTGATTCGACATCAATTGATGTTAAATCAAGAGCTTTTGCTGTTTCTATAAAGAGCTTTTCAAACAGGACATATATAATTTTTGCCTGATTATTATTCTTTTGCAAAAGTGCAAGAGCATCATTTATTATGAGTAACGCTTCATTCTGTTTGTTATCAGAAAGGTAAAGCAGTGCAAGAAAATACTTTGCAAGAGTATAAATATTAAATATTGCAGAACTTTCAGCTTTTTGCAATACATCATTGTATATGATTTCAGCTTTTTGTTTAATTCCGATATTTGCATACGAATATGCAATAAGCAAGTCACAAAACATTTCAATTTGGGTTTGATGAATCTCTGCTGCAAGAAGTTTTGCCTGATAAATATTTTGCGCAAAAGTTTTATAATCATTTAAGTGATATGCAAACTCATTAAGAATAAGATATATAACCTTTGAAAACGCAGGAGCATTTTCTACATTTGAAGTTGAAAAAGATTTTCCCTGCAAGAAATCCCGAATTGCTATTATACATTCTTTGTCAGGAAGAGCAGTATTGAGTGAAAGTTCAACCGCACTAAAGAAATTTTCCAAATCACCATCCTGCAGAAATAATTTTGCAAACGCTGCCAGCCGAAAAGTTTCCAACATATGTTCCACAAATAAATTTTTAGAAAAACTTGCCGGTTTTATTTTCTCAATAATGTCAGGCTTAATAACACCAAGCAGGTCCTTTGCAACATCAACGCATTGAATAAAATCACCAATATTAAATAAAATTTCAATATTTACCAAAGATAAAAGCAAAAACTTTGTATTTACGGCACCATCAGCAGTTATTAATGTAGGGCTTGGCATTCGTGTTAGTATATTATGGAGCAGCGATAAAGCATCAGTATAATTTGAAGCTATAAGAGCTCCTTGGAGCATCAAATTTGAAAGTCTTACAATCTTTTCGTCATTATTTTCATTAATAGCATCTATAAGTAAAACATTTTCTATAGAGTAAATTTTTTCCGGAGAATAATTATAAAGACTCATTAATATATTCTGATAAACTTCTTTTTTATTATTCTCAATATCCTCCTGTGAAATATTATTTTCTATATACTCAATCAAGGACAAAAAGCCCAGACAATTTTTTAAATATGCATCATAATCCCCCACACTCATTGCAAATTGTGAATTACGCCATAAAAGCAGGTATTCTTCTTTAAAAAGCGATAGTTTTCCCATGATAAGCAAACTAGTGGTATCGCACAGACCTTTACCCAGATTTGCAAGAATATTTTTAGACAAAAACTCATTTACTTCTTTTTTTAAGGAGCTTTGAATTACAGGTTTAACTATGTTGAAGTTATTTATGCTTAAAACAGAATCGTTTACGTATGCAAATCCGGCTTTTATTAAATCATTTGCAGCTTGCTCAACATTTTTTATTCCGAGTTTTCTCAACGTATCAAAATCAAGTCTGGCACCAAGATATGTAGAATAGGCCAATATCATGGAAGCTTCCATATTCTTACTGATATGCTTTAATCGGGCTTTTATTAAGCCTGATAAAGTATTTGGTATAAGTATTGAACTGTTGCTTTTTATTATAAGTTTATTTTCAAAGTTTATTAGTATATTCTTCTCAAATAAATACTTTATTGCATTATCAAAATAAATTAATGAACCGTTAAAATTTTCTTTAATTTTTTCAAAATAAAAAGACTGAATAAAATCTGCCGCATCTTCTTTTATATTTGTAAGAATCGCATCGATACCTGTTTGCTGCAATATATATTCTGAATACAAAGGTGTTCTGAGCAAGCCTTTAATTTTTGAATGAAGAGAAACTTCTCTGTCAGTTAAAAATACAAATTGTATATTTATATTATTAAATCTGTCAAAATATAGTTCCAAGGTCTGAATAGATGTGTCATCCATATATTCAAAACCTTCAATAATCACAACACAATTTCTTAATGATGCCAAAAATGCCCCAAAATCCTCCATATAAGCAAATCTTGCATCCTCCGGCGCGGCAGCCTTTCTGGGTTTTGACTTTATAAGGTTTACAATTTCATTAAAACGTTTTACGTCAAAATCCCGCGGAATAAAGTCTTTATGTAAAGAAAGTCCGTAATAATCTTTAAATAATTCTATAAAAACACCCCAAGGCTGATATGTCATTTCTTCCGAACAAACCGCGCGTATACTTTTTATACCTTTTGACTCAAAATAAGCAATTAAATCCGAAGTTTTAAGAGTTAAATTTTGCTCTGAGCGGACCGAAATAATCTTATTGCCATCAAATGTATCAAAAAAATTTACGGCGTTTGCTTTTAAAAATTTACATTTAGCGTTTATATCAAAGACTTTAAAACTATATATATCATCAACTTTTTTGGGCTCCGGCGATTTCCGCGCAATATCTCTCGGTGCAGCTTCTTGCGGTATATCGGCTGTTTTTTCTGCAGGCGGCAAAATATAACTTTCCAGCAATATTTCATAATAAACAAGTGATTGTCCGTTTTGTTCTACAGAATACAGAGAGTCCGTCTTATACTCTTTATTAATGCAGTCGAAAACATATTGATCAATAATAATCTGCATGCCCTTTAAATACTTTTTTTCTGTTTTCTTTACGTTCAACAGTTTTACACTATTATCAACTGTAATTTTTTCAAGCAAATCTTCTGCTATTTTTTTTATTATTGAAATATTTAATTTTAACGGGGTTTTTAATTCTTGAAATACATTTAGATTTAAATCTGAAAAAGCATTCATGATTTTTAAAGCGAGACGCACCGCTTTATTTGCAGATGTCGGGAATGAGAGTTCTTTATTCATATTAAGGATAAAAGTACCGTTATAATTTATAATATTGCCTTCAAATCCTGCAAATTGCGCCGTCAAAAGATTTTGGAGTTTAAAATAAAATTTTGTAAAAAGTTCCTGTGAGCCCAACTGCTGTCTTATATTTTTTAGAGCCTGGAATTGAATTATTATAGAAGCAAATTCATCTGTTTCACATTCCTGATATGCTATACTTGTTTTTACAGGAAACCCGCACTTACATTTTTCTAACGCAGCAGGCACCATTTTCCCGCATTTTGAGCATTTTGTAAGAATAATATACCCGCATTTTTCACATACAGGCGTTTCACCAATCGTATGACAATTGGGACACTCTAGTGCAAGAACTTTATGACAGCACGGACATACTGTTGCATTCTCCGGAATTTCTTTATGACACTTAGGACATTTCATATACAAATATTATAGTTCAAAATTAAACTTTATGCTATAATTGATAAGTAAAATTTTTTATTATACAAAATTTTTCAGGTAATTTAAGGGAGAGAGTATGACTTTATTAAAGATAATAACAGAACCTGCCATTTTGATTATAACAATTTGCTTTTTGTTTTGCATAATGACAGTTTTGAGAAATTATTCAGTCGTTGAAAAAAACCTTAATTCAGTATATGTTTTTTTAAAATCTTTAAACAAAAAAGAACTTTCATACAGATTCAATGAACTTGATAATTTTATGAAAAACAATACTTTTACGTCTACCTCTTGGGAAGATTTCAAAAAAGCTTTGATTTTTCCTGAAAAATTATATATTGCTTCCAAAAATCCTACCTCCAATAATGAATTTAAACCTGAAATATATTTAACAATTGATGCTTCTTACTTTTTTAATGAAGATACTCTTGTTTATTCAAAAATTAACCATAAATTTATACAAACAATGCCTACACTTTTGACCGGTTTAGGTCCGTTTTTTACCTTTTTAAAAATGGCAATTGCTTTTACGGAAGTTAATTTTTCAATGGAAGCAAATGTTGGTGAGTCTTTAAACGGACTTACTGCAAATATACAAATAGCAGCATTATGTTCGGTATTTGCGGTCGGCTTTTCGCTCCTGTTTATGCTTATTGAAAAAATAATGTACAACAGAATGTGTAAAAAATATTATTTGGCTATTCAAAAAGAGTTAATACGCCTATTTGATGTTGTTACCAGCGAAAAATTCCTTATTGATTTGGTAAAAGAGTCAAAAGTTCAGAGTATTACAAATGAAAAACTTTTAAAAGCTTTGCCTGAAAATTTTGCCAAAGCTATAGAAAAAAGTATTGCTGATACAACAGTTCCATATATGGAAAATATTCTATACAGTTTAAACAAATTAAACGAGTCTTTCAATAAGGGTAACAACGGCGGGGATGTTGTGGATAAACTGTTTTAAGGGGTGAGAGATTTAGATGAGAATAAGACCGCACAAAGAAGATTCAAACGAAAATAATATTTTCTGGGTCACAATGACAGATTTGATGACCGCACTTGTGTTGGTTTTTATTGTGTTGTTCTTTTATACATATATGACAAGCTATTATGAGAAAATTCAGGGTAAACTTGAACAAAAGAAGGCATCGCAGGCTCTTGAAGAGACATTAAAGAAACAAAATATTGATGCAAATATTGACTCTGCCGGTGTTGTTAAAATTTCGGATTTGGAATTATTTGATGTTAATAGTTATGAACTTTCAGAGAAGGGAAAACAGTATCTGGCTAAATTCTCTCCGGCGTATCTGGATTCAATATTTTCTAATGAGTATTTAAATAAAAATATAGAAAAAATTATTATACAGGGTCATACGGATTCGCAGACTTTCAGAGGTGAGTATTCCGACGATGAGCAGTATATGAAAAACATGGAACTGAGTCTTAAAAGAGCGTATGAAGTTGCAAATTATATGACAAATACCCCTTATAACAAAGAGAATGGAAACAGGTTAAGAAAAATGATTATAGTCGAAGGCGCAAGCTTCTCTTCTCCTGTTCTTGTAAACGGCAAAGAAGATTATGCAAAAAGCCGCAGAGTTGAACTTAAAGTCGTTATGAAACAGGACGATAAAAAAGACTAACCGAAGTAAACTTTTGCTGCTGTAACGAGAACACCTATAACTGCCGCAATCAGGATATAAAACAGCGGATCTTTTTTAGATTTCCAGCTAAGAAGTAAAAGTGCGGCAAGAAGAATCATTGCCTTGACATCTTTTATTTCCGGTTTTAAAAGTCCAATTGCAACGGCAGTTAAAAGTCCGCAGCTTATAGGTTTTAACGTCTCTATAATTGCTCTTACGTAAAAATTATCGCTGAATTTTTTCAGAAGTTTTGAAACAATAATGACAAGGAAAAGTGACGGGAGCATTTCTGAAATTGTGGCAAGCGCAGAACCTAAAATTCCTGCACTTTTTAATCCCGCATAAGTTGCAACGTTTATACCTACAGGCCCCGGAGTAATTGATGCTACCGCAACCATTTGTGTAAGCTCATCCAGTGAATACCAGTTGTAAACCTGCGATATATGGTACAGAAACGGTATTGTAGCGTATCCGCCGCCGAACGAAAAGACACCTATTTTAAAGAATTCCCAGAAAAGGTGAACAAATATCATGCTCTGCCCTCCCTGAATCTTTTATATCCAACACCGATAAGTGTAAATAATAAAATTGTCTGGATAGGAGAAAGTTTAAAAACAATCAGAGTGATTAAAGTCAGAGTAAAAATCGTATAGAAAAATGCATTTCTTTTAGATTTTTGCCACATTTCTCTTACAGTAAGCATAATAAGCGCGATAACAGAAACTCCGACACCCCAGAGTGCTCCCTGCACATATGAGTTATTGACTAAGGTAGAAAGTACAGATGCGAGCAAAACAATACACCAGAAAGGAACAAAGGTTACACCGAGCATTGCAATAATTGCGCCCCATTTCCCTCTGAGTTTATATCCGATAAACATTGACATATTTGCGGCAATAATTCCCGGAAGCGATTGTGCGAGTGCAAAATAATCAACGACATCATCATGTGATACAAGTTTTCTTTTGTCCACAAACTCGCTTGTCATAATCGGCAGTATTACATAACCGCCGCCAAGCAAAATAGCTCCTATTTTACAAAATATTAAAAACAATTTAAACAATGACATAATTTTGCCCGTTTAATTCTCGACCGGCTTTTTCAACCAGCAGTATATCCTCTTCAGGAGAAAAGCCCGTTGTTGTAAGGTAATTTCCGACAATAGCAGAGTCTGCACAATATTTGAAAGCTTTTTCAATAGTTTCTTCGGACAATCTTGCTTTCTTTCCGCCAGCAATTCTTATAGAAGCGTTCGGACATGCAATTTTGAATATAGCAAGCGTTCTCAAAACATTTTCTTCATCGATTTTATCCCAATAATTTTCAAAAGGCGTGTTTGGAATCGGAGTCAGTATATTTACGGGAATACTGTCAGGATTAATTTCTGCAAGTTCTAATGCCATCTCAACTCTTTGTTCAACAGTTTCTCCCATCCCGATAATTACCCCGCAGCAGAGCTCCATTCCGTATTTTTTGACAAGGTTAACCGTATTGATTCTGTCATCATAAGTATGGGTCGTACATATTTGCGGGTGGTAAGACCGGCATGTGTTTATGTTGTGATGAAATCTGACTAATCCTGCTTCTGATAGCTTTTTTGCCTGCTCTTCATTTAAGATTCCTATACTTGCGCAGCTTTTTATGCCATCTTTATTTAAAGCTTTTATCATTTCAAGCATTCTGTTGAAATCGCTTTCATCCGGAGTTTTGCCGGAAGTTACAATGGCGACTCTGTCTGCTCCATTCTTTTTGCTGTCACGAGCGGCTCCCAGAACCTCATTTACCTCCATAAGCGGATATGTTTCAATATTTGTATTGTAATGCGAACTCTGAGCGCAATATTTGCAGTTTTGCGAGCATTTGCCGGAGCGTGCGTTAATTATTGAACAAAACTCAACCTTATCTTTTAAATATTTTTGAGCTTTGCTTAAAAGTTCTTCTAAATCCGTATTGTATAAATTTAATAATTCTTCTTTCGTTAACATATTTACCTCACCCTGCCCTCTCCTAACTGGATAGGGATAAACTAACACCCGCAGGTTAAGCCTGCGCACAAATTTATTGACTGTCCCGTAACACCTCGTGCCTCATCAGCGATTAAATACTCAGCCATGCCAGCAACTTCTTCAGGTGTTACAAACCTTCTTTGCGGAATACATTCAATAATCTCTTCTTTAGAAAACTCTCCTTCGTCAGCCGAAGCATTTCCCATATCTGTATCAACCCATCCCGGATTAATTGTATTTACCGTGATTCCGAATTCCGCAAGTTCTAAAGCGAGCGCCTTTGTTGCACCTATAAGTCCGGCTTTGGATGCCGAATACAAACTGGCACCGGCTTCTCCCATAACTCCGCTTATGGAACCTATATTAATAATCCTGCCCCATTTTTTTTCTTTCATAAAAGGAACCGCTTTTTTAATTAAATACAAAGGCGCTTCCAGATTAGTTTTCATAATGTGCTCAATTTGAGCCATACTGACATCCTCAATCTGAGAATAAATATATTCTCCGGCATTGTTTATAAGTACATCAATATTATTTTGAACAATATAAGCACCTAGTTTTTCCAAGTCCTCATTGACGGTTAAATCGCAAACGATATAATTCTCAAACTGTTTCAAACGCTCTTCATTTCTTCCGCACACAAAAATCTCGCCATTCAACCTTTCCGCAATAGCTTTTCCGATACCTCTTCCTGCACCTGTAATAAGTATATTCATAATAAAAAATCCTTATGAATATTATATCATAAGGATAAGAAAATAAGTCTACCAAAAGGCGGTCTTACCACTGTCAGACCGCCCTAAACTTAGCTCATGAATTGTGCCTGATAAGCTTTGTAACTTATCGGTGCTTCCTGAGCGCCCGGCTTGTTGGACAATCCAAAAGCCTGCTGTGCCTCAGATCTTAAGCCTGCAAAATATGTCATTGCCTGACCGTCAATCGCACTCTGGCTCAATAACTGAATGGCATTGTTGAATGCTGCGTAATCTTTGTCATAATCACCTGTCGCCTGAATTCCGATCTGTGCCATTATCCCAGCCCAAGGTATAACCTTTTCATTATTCTGATTTTTAATCTGTTCCTGAACTTGCTGTGAGTACTCTTCATACATAGCCTTGTTCAGTTTCTTTAAATCATCTGTAGAGCCGGTAGGGTTAATGCCAAAATCGTCAAAGGCCCTTTCCAATGCAGCCGAATTTACCGGTACTCTGCCCAGATAAGAGTAAATGTTTTTACTTGTGTAAGTATATACTCCGTTGACTGTGAAGTTTGACATGATACACACCTCTTATATGATATATAATGTATATCGGCATTTTTTCTAAAAACTTTAGGGTTTTTCAATAAACTGTTACAAAACTTTACAAAATTAGCCTTAAATACAGTAATAACAAGGAAATAAGTTTATATAACCGCTATATAATATGTTAAGAATTGTAACAAAACTGCTTAAAATTGAAATTTGATAATTTCTATAAACTTTATATATATGTAAGACAAATCTAATAAAAACATAAGAGAGTAAAAAACGAAAATCGGTAAGTTAAATCTGATACTTCAACCGTTTATTTTAAAGCGGATAAGATGTAAGATATAAACTCCCGGCTTAAGTGAAATGCATCACCGGATTTCTGACGGTGGCTTAAGTAAAAATGCATCAGCTAAAAATTATTAGCAGGCTTAAGTAAATACGCTCTTTTATCAGAACTGAGATGAGGTGAGAAAAGTATGGCACTACTACAAACATACGATATTAATGCTATGGCTACAAATATTTCAAGAGAATTCTATATTCAAGAAAATCAAGCGGAAGATAAATCCTACGTATTAATGGATGAAATGAGACTTTTTGCTATGGATATGAAATCAAGAGTAACATTTATATCCCGCGCAAAAAGGCAATAAATAATTTGCAAAATAACTTTAAATTTAGTACCAAACCATCTATTTAACTATTTTAATTCCCCAATCTACAGTGCCTGATTTTTAAAATTAGGCTTTTTTTTATTATTAACGGTATTTTTAACATGTTTATTATAAAATATTCATATGAATCTTGATGCCGTAATAGATAGCTTATTATCACCTATAGCAGATAAAGTATCCGGATTAATATTTTCATATATTACAATAGGAAATGTTAAGGTGGAATTTCTTACTGCTCTGCTTATAATTGCGGCCGTGTATTTTACTTTCAGAACCGGCTTTGTAGGGATATGGGGATTTAAACATGCCGTTAAATTAATTACAAATAAATACAAGCACAATAACCCGGGAGGTTTTCAAAGAAAAAAAAAGGGCGAATTATCCTCTTTTCAAGCATTAAGTGCAACCATTTCAGCTTCCGCCGGAATCGGCAATGTTGCCGGCTCCGCAGCTGCAGTATCAATAGGTGGCCCGGGCGTAATATTCTGGATGATAATTGCCGGATTTTTCTCTATGGCCCTCAAGTTCTCTGAGGTTTTACTGGGAGTAAAATTCAGAAAAACAAATCCGGACGGAACTGTTTCAGGCGGACCAATGTATTACATTCTTGTCGGTTTGAAATCAAAAGGGAAAATTTCCCGATACTTTGCCCCTATACTTGCAAAAGTTTATGCAATATGCTGCATTTTTGCAATGATTGGCGGCTGGAACCTTTTTCAAATAAATGCAATGACAGCACAATTTACGGAAGTTACGGGCGGCAACTCCAGTATATTTGCAAATAACGGCTGGATACTTGGTGCCATTGTTGCTATTATTACGTGGTTTACCATAATAGGCGGCATTAAGGCTATTGGCAAATTTACCTCAAAAGTAACACCTATAATGTGTTCCTTATACGTCTTAAGTGCATTTTTGGTTTGCATCGTCAATATACATCATCTTCCGGAAACAGTAGTTCTTATAATTAAAGAAGCATTTTCTCCAAAAGCAATGACGGGCGGAGCTTTTGCCTGTATGCTATGGGGTTTCAGGCGCGCAATGTTTGCAAATGAATCAGGACTTGGCACTGCACCTATAGCATTTTCTGCAGTTAATACAAATAAACCTGTTGCTCAAGCTTTCATATCAATGCTGCAGCCTTTTGTGGATACAGTTATCGTTGGTGTCGCAACCGCTTTTGTAATTGTTGTATCAAAAGCGTATTTGTCTGTTGACGGTATTGCCGGAATTGAACTTACATCAAAAGCTTTTGCAACTATATGTCCTTGGTATCCCGTTATTCTAACAGTTATGGCGAGCTGTTTTGTACTTTCTACAATGTTATGCGGTTCATATTACGGACTAAAAGCCTGGAATTTCTTATTCGGATTTTCTAATCTTAAAACCCGAATTTTTCAAATTATTTATTGTATATGTATAATTGCAGGCTCAGCCATGAATTTCAAAAGTATAATAAATCTTTCAGACGCAGTAACTTTATTCCTTGCAGTTCCTAATTTAATTGCTGTTTTTGCTCTGTCAGGAGTCATAATTAAGGAACTTAAACGATATTGCGAGCGTTATGACATTGGCGGGAAAATCGTAAACTATCTGCGTTAAATTAAAACAATATCACAAAGCCCCTTCTTAAATATGCCGTCCAAACTTTTTTTGGAGGATACTTTGGGATAAATACTTGCAGGGGGTAAAGATATATTGTAGAATATTTAAACAGACAAGGAGGAGTGTATGCCAAAAATTTATTTCGTGGATGTAACTAATAGGGATGGTGTCCAGACTTCAAGACTGGGACTTGCAAAATTACAAAAAACAATTATAAACTTGATGCTGGATGATATGGGAATAACACAATCCGAATTTGGATTCCCGACAACAATGCACGAATTAAATTATCTTAATGCAAATTTAGAACTGGTTAAGCGCGGCGTAATAAAAAGAACTAAGCTTTCGGGATGGATGCGTGCTATAGCCGCTGATGTAGAGCAATCATTTAACAACTGTCCTCTTTTAGAAAACTGTAATCTGTCCCAATCTACATCGGAACAAATGATTAACGGTAAGTATCTGGGAAAAAAGACTCCTGATGATATATTAAAGATGACCTGTGAGGCGGTTGAATGCGCCGTATCGAAAGGAGCAAAAATTATCGGCGTAAATGCGGAAGATGCATCAAGAAGCAATTTGGACTATTTAATTAAACTTGCAAAAGAAGCAAAAAAATGCGGTGCGTATCGTTTCAGATATTGTGATACTTTAGGGTATGAAGATCCGCAGACAACATATGAAAGAATTTACAGGCTTGCAAAAGAGACGGAAATGCCGATAGAGCTGCATTACCATAATGATTTAGGTATGGCGGTTGCCTGTTCTGTAGAGGGTGCACGCGCAGCAGTTGATGCAGGTGTTGATGCCTATATAAACACGGCAATAAACGGTATGGGAGAAAGAGCCGGCAATGCGGATTTAGTATCTTGTCTGTTGGCATGTTTAAAATCTGCAGGTTTTAAAAACCAATATTCAATTGATGAGCATATTGACTTAAGCAAATCCTGGAAGCTTGCTAAATATACTGCCTACGCATTTGGGCTACCTATTCCTATAAACCAGCCGGCAGTCGGAGATAATGCTTTTGCTCACGAATCAGGTATCCATGCTGACGGAGCCTTAAAAGACCGAAGAAATTATGAATTATATGATTTTGAAGAGCTCGGAAGAGGCGAACCGGAAATCATTGAAACAGGAAGAATGATTACAACCGGAGAATATGGCGGCATAAAAGGATTTAGAAATGTTTATGACAAGCTTGAAATTGAATTTAAGGATGAAAATGAAGCAAGAAACATTCTTGAACTTGCCCGATATGCTAATGTTCATACTCAAAAACCTCTTACGGAAAGTGAACTAAAATTTATATATCATTATCCTGATATCGCGGCGAAAATTATGACGGTATCTCCGTTCTATAATCCGGAAGGAGAACTTCAGAAACGACTTGAACGAGGTTCAGTTGCTATGCCGCACCAAATTATCTAATCAAAAAAGGAGCCGGATTACATCCGGCTCCTTTTTTTTATTGAATTAAAAAGCATTATTTGCAAATACTAAAGTCATCCATCAAGATTGCATATACAGCTTCACCCTTTTTAGCTTTGTAGTGGCAGCCAGGGGTAATTAAGCCTACTGCAAGTCCTACACCGCAGCCGATAGGAATACCAATTGCCAAACCGGTGCCTATTTCTGCAGGGTTTGGTATAAATGCAAAACCTACACCGGCACCTGCACCTACAATACCGAGAGTCAGTGTTGATAATACTAACTTGCCGGTTGTAGTCCAAGGACCTTCTTTCAGCTTATAGTCTTTTGTAAATGGTCTTGCTTTAATATCAATACAAGTGTTATCAGGCAGTACGATTTTTCTGAATATAAGACTTACCCTAGCATTTTTGTTAAACCATTTTGGTTTTTCAACATTTATCACTTCTGCTACTATTTTTGTTCCGCAAGGAAGGAGAAGCGTACCTTCTCTTGTATAAAGAGCCTGCGGCACAACAAAATGTACGAGTTCTCCGGCTTGAGAACATTTTGAAAAATATTTTTCATCAAAAACAAATTGTAAAACATTTCCTTTTTCAACTACATTTCTTACATTTGTAATTGTTACAACATTGCATGGAGCTTTTTTATGAACATCAAGGTGTTCAATAGCCTGTGTTTGTTCTGATGACTGAGCCAAAACAGGGATAGTATTCAAGCTTAAAATACTGAATACAAAAAAGATTGAAAGAATTCTTTTTAACATATATCTTACCTCTTTATTAATCAATCACACCTTAGTATAACCCATTTATAATATTTTCTCAATAGTTAAAATAAAGTTGAAAATAACTACGTTCTATACCAAAAATGAACTGTATTGCTGCTGCATATTTGCAATCAATAAATCCATTGACGCAAATTTATTTTCCAAACGTTCCCTATATCTTTCAATATCTTTTGTTGCATTTACAATTTTAGTATCGATACGTGAAATTTCACGTTTATATGAACTTTCTGCAGATGCAAAGTATCCGCCGACGGATTGCAAACTTGATTCCAGCAGGTTTTCCACCTTCGTAAATATACCCGTATTATTGCTGCTTCCTATCAATAAAGCCTTAACTGCATCCTCATCAGCATCATACGCATCAAGAAAAGCTTCTTTATCAAAAGTCAGATTTATAATACTTTCTGTTGTTGTAGAAATATTATTTGCACTTGCATCGCTTACGGATATTCCTATTGCGCTTAAATTTTTAAATACGGTTGCACCGAGATCTGAACTCGTCATATATGATCTTAACTGATTCCTGAGCAATTTTAACGTAGTCTCTCCATGAAGCTCTCCTTCTGATGAAATTGCTTCGTCTACATTTTTCATTAATTCGTTATAGGAATCGACTACATCAGAAATCGCACTTGCCAAAGTTTCTTTATCACGCTCAACTGTTAAAGTAACGGCAGAACCTTCAGTCAAGCCATTAAGATTTATAGTTAACCCTTTAATTCTTGATACATCACTTGTTACAGTATTAGAAGCAGAAGTATAAGCCGTTCCGTTTATAGAAAATCTTGCATTTGAGCCTACTTCCTGAGATGAAATATTCATGCGCGTTACATCAAGGCTTCCGTCAGTACTATCCCATTCAGAACTTGTAAAACCTAATATATCAGTAAAATTACTTGTGCCGGCTTCTATATTAATATAGGCAGCACCGGTTGATCTTGATTTAATAACAAATTTGCCTTGAATATTATCCCAGTATGCCGTTGCATTAGATTCTTCATTTGAATTGATTTGTGATATCAAATCAGAAATAGTAGTTTTGTCTGTTATTGTAAAAGTAGCATTACCTATTACAAAAGTACCTTCTGTTACATCGCCGAATCTGAATAAACCGGATTCTGTTATAATTGAATCTGTGTTTACGGAATACAATTCTCTTGCACTTAATATATCGCCATCTTCATTTTTAGCTAAGCCGGTAATAGCAAGTAAATTTGTTGTATCGGTTGTTGAACCGATTTCCAATTGTACGTCTTTTTCTTTTGAATATATGCGTAAATAGCCGTCTTTAAATTCTAAATCCAAATCAGAATAAGCAGATGCTAATCTTGCTCTCAGCTCGCCAAATGTTTCATCGGAATTTATTTGAATTATAGCTTTTTGTCCGTTCCTGTATATGCTCAAAGAACCGTCTGAAATATTCAGAGATTCCAAGTTTGTGTCCATACCCGCATAATTTGCAACTGACAAAGTTTTTTCTTCTACTGTTGTTGTAGTAGCTTCCAGAGTTCTGTCACTGGTTAAATACCCGCCTAAATCATCTTTATAAGCTAAGCCGAGAGTTACAAGAATGTTTGACGTTGTTTCATCCGGATTTATTGTTATGGTATCAAAACCGCTTTGGATTTTGAATACACCATTACTTATAGAAGCGTCAACACCAAGTGCTTGTAATTTATTTATAAGTGAACCGAAAGTTTCGTCGGAGGAGATTTCTATAACACTTTCTACACCGTTAATGTCAATTGACAAACGACCGGCTGCAGTTAAGATACTATCGCCCCAGTTTAAATCAAAATCACTTAGTAAAGTTTCCTCTGTTGCACTTACAAGAGCTGTTTTGACTTCTGAAGTCTGTACCAGGCCGGAGTATTCATATTTTGTATTTACTTTATCCGTAAATAATTTTTCTACAATATTTGACGCATCAGTAACACTGTTAGATTTTGCTATATAAGAATTTCCATTGCCTAATATTTTTAAAGCAGAGCCTGTATCAGTCTGTACAAAACTTGTTTCCAGACCAAATGACTTTAAGGTATCCAGCAAAGAACCGATAGTTTCGTCAGAAGAAATAAATGCCGTATATCTTACTCCGTTATTATAAATGTAATATTCTCCGGTAGAAACACCTAAGAGAGATAACAAAGTATCTTTTGTAGCTGCAGCATCCAATGTTGATATTTTAACAGAACTCAAATCACCGGTTACATAAGAATTATCCTGATTCCAACTGCTGCTGTCTATACCGGCAATATCAAAGATATTTGAACCTGAAGAGTCTTTGATTGTATAATTTTCATCATTACTTATAACTATCTGCCCGTTTGATGTTACAGAACAATCAAATCCGTAAGATGATAATTTTTCAAACAAATCACCTACTGTATCGTCGGCATCCAACAGAATATCTGTTTCTACACCATCTTTTACAACGGTTATCGTGCCTGCTTGATACGTTCCTTCATTTATATCAGATAGTTTTGTTTCCTCAGTAACAGATTTAACAATATCTTTTGATACTTCAAGTTTATTAGACGTATAAATATTTGAGAAATCCCAGTCTGTAAACAATTTTGAGACAATATTAGAATTTCCGTCAGCAAATTCTGATTCTGCCAGATAAGTGTTATTATATGCACTCAAAGATATTGAACCGTTTTGAGAAATACTGCTTACAATTCTATACTTTGACATTAAATCCTGGAAGTCTCCGACTGTCATATCTTCGGTTATTGTTTCGGTATATCTGATACCGTTACTGTAGACATAGAATGTACCGCTTGTAATTCCCAAATTATTACCTGAAGCATCCTGTAAGTCGCTTAATTTTGTTTGAGCGGTAATTGTCCTGTCAACATCTTCTACATATGTTAACGTATCACTGGTTGAAGTTTGGCTTGTATGCCAATTCCCTGAAATATTTAGTTTTTCCAAAATATTAGAGGCAATGCCCGAATCAAGACCTTCCGTTGTTAAGAAACCGTCGCCTTCTGATGAAAGATTTAATTTCCCGTCATATGTTAACTCTAATTTTACTCCATACTGATTTAATTTATTAGCCAGAGTATATAAAGTATCTTCAGCATCAATACTGATTAGATGATTTTGTCCCTGTTGATTTACATATATGCTGCCGCTTGTTATATCAAGCTTATTACCTTCTGAATCCAATAAATCTTTTAGCTTTGTATTCATAGTAGTTCCGGCAAGTACAGTTTCATAAGTTGTAAGATTATTACTTGTCTGAGTCGTATTGTTAAGAGTCCAATCTTCAAGCCCGAATATTTCCAGGATATTTGAACCGCCGGCAATTGAAGATAAGTGGCTTTTTCCTATTGCTGATATTGCCAATCTGCCCTTTGAATCTATACCGGAGTAAAAACCATATTCCATAAGCAGATTTGTAAAATCAGAAACAGTTTGAATTTCTGTTGTATTAATATTTACGGTATAATCAACTCCCATTTGTGTAATAAGAATATTCCCGCCTGTAACACCAAACTCTGATAACAATGATGAATTATCCATAGGTTTTGATGTTGTTTCTGTCAAAACACTTGAAGTATTTGTAGTTCCGACCTCATAATCTTTACTGTAAGAACCCATCAGAAGATTACCGAGATTGCCGGAAATATCAAAATCTTTCAGAGAATTTGTGCTGATTGAGAATACGCCGTCAGAATCAATTGAAGCATTAACTCCATATTCTCTTAATTTGGTTATGACATCGTTAAGAGATTGGGTTTTACTAAATGTTAAAGTTATTCTCTGACTGCTGTCCTCAGATGTAGTCGTAAGAACTATTGTTCCGTCACTTTCACCTAATGACTGGCCGGCATTGTTAGAAATATTTTCCAGAATTGAATTTTCAGTAGCGGCAACCTCTGAGACATAAGAGAACGCTTTGGAAGTCGTATTAACGGTAACAGTCTGAACATTTTCAACAACATTGCCTAAATTTAATGCCGTCAAAATATTAGAACCTCCGGATACCGCCTGCAGGTAAGTATTACCAATTCCCTCAATGGTAACTTTCCCATCAGAATCTATATTACCGACAAGCCCGTATTCTGAAATTTGGTCAAAAAATTCATCCAGAGTTTTAGTTGAGTCAATAGTTATAGTTGCAAACTTGCCATTCGACAGATGTGCAAGTAATCTTCCGTTGCCGTTATTGTAACCGTCTATTGCAGACAAAACAGTATCCCCGCTAACTTTCAAGTTTGAAAGTTCATAGTCTTGATAATCTGAATCACTGTTTACCCAGGTCTTTTCACCATCTGTTATCCAGGAATTATTTTCACCGGCTTTTAATTTCAGAGCTGTTTTTAATTCGCGGGAAATATCTTTAATATATGCATTATTTGAAGCTTCAAAGGTCAAAATACCGTTATTTACGGAAGCAGTTATGCCAAACTGATTAAGTTCGGAAATCATATCTCGAATAGTATATTCAGGGAATACAGTAATAACATGTTCACTTCCGTTTGAAACAACAGTGATATAATTATCGCCTTTTACATTAATATCAGCAAAAGAGGACTCCGTATTAATAGTAGTTACGGTCATTGTACTTATATCACCCTGCAATTCCGAATTAGAATTAATTGTGAAACTTCCGTCTTTATAAGTTATATCATCACCGGCCTGTAGATTCAGAATATCTTTTATATTTTGAGAAATACCTTTTACATAAGTTGTTCCGGTACCTTCAAGAACCAGTTTGCCGTCTTGAAGTGATGCAAAAATACCTGCATCTTTCAGTTTAGAAATCATATTTGAAACGGTATCATCAGTTTTTATGGTAACAACAGTTTGCACACCATCGGAAATAAGGGTGAAATAACCATCACTGCTCAAACCTATGCTGCTCAAACTGGTTCTTGTATTTATAGTCGTAATATCCTGTTTGTTTTGGGTTTTAGAATCCGTATTTAAGAAACTTTCGCCTGTTATATAGGTATAATTATTACCGGACCTCATCTTCAATATATTCTGAAGTTCATCTGTCATACCTTTAATGTAAGAATTTTCATTTCCGTTAATTTTAATTATACCGTTTGTAATAGAAGTACTAAGTCCTAATTGACGTAAACCGGATAACATTTCATCCACTGTAGTACTCTGCTTAACTGTTAAAACGTATTGTGTATTGTTCGATATTACTGTTATGTAGTTATTGCTTTCCATTCCGAGAGAATAGAATGTGGCAGTTTGATTTACTGTTGTTGTGTAAGAAGAATCAATATACTGCGTGTTCATGGTATTTACAAAACTTGTTCCGTTCGTATAAGAATTTCCGGAGCCGACTTTTATATTTAATGCTTTGGCAAAATCAGGAGATACACTTAGTACGTAATTACTTCCGACACTTTCAATGGTCAATAAACCATCTTGTACATAAGCGCTTATGCCATACTTGCTCAATTCACTGATTACATTTCCGATAGTTGCATTTGGTTTAAATGTAACAGATTGGCTGACACCATTTTGAGATATTTCCATTACGGTTTCATCAGAAATTCCGAGACCGGATAATGTTGAAGTTTCGCTTAGAGTAAATGTACCCGTAAATTCAAGTTTATCAGAGATTTTGTTAATATAATTTGAATCAGCGGTATAAGTATAACCATTACCGACTTGCATATTAAGTATACTCTTTAATTCATCGGTCATACCGCTTATATAGGAATATTTACTTCCTTCAAATGTAAGTTCACCATTTTCGTATAAAACATTAATACCTAAATCTTTTAAGGCCGCAATCATATCATTAACTGTATTGCTTGTCATGATAGTTACAACTTTTTCTGTATTATTTTGGACAACGGTAATATAATTATCCGCCGCCATACCTATATTGCCGAATCTTGAATCCGCATCAAGACCTGAAGTTATAACGTTTCTAGATGTGTACGAATTACTATACTCGCTTTCATAAGTATAACCATTTCCGCTGTAGATTTTCAAAGCATTTTCTAAATCTTTAGAAATACCTTTTATGTAAGAATTTTCATTTCCGGTAACAGTCAGCTTACCGCCCGAAATTGATGCGGTTACGCCTGCCTGTTCTAATGCAGAGATAAGGTCACCGATAGTATTTTCAGAATTTAACGTAATTACCTTCTCTGTACCATTTTGAATAACAGTTACATAATTATCATTGACAATGCCAAAATCTTTTAATGCGGTATTTTCGTTTGCATTTGAAGTACCGCTTGTTTCAAGCCGTTTGGAATCAGTGTTTCCTATATGATTAAAGTCGTTTACTGATGATACGCTTATACCCAATTGCGCAGCTGCAGAGCCTGCAATATAATTACCCTCCGGAGAATCAAAAGAAAGATACCCATCTTCCAGTGTTACGTCAATATCATATTTTGCGAGCTCATTCATTAATTGTGCAATAGTTGTATTTGAGCCAATTTTTATACTGCCTACAACATCATTTTTATTCATGATAAGCAAATTGTTGCTCATCAAACTATAAGTTCCGTCATTTAAACCGTTAACTAAAGTGGCAGTGTCTGCTATAGTCCCAATTGAACCATAAGAATTGTAGTACCTGATAGTTTCAACATTATTAACCGTTCCGGTTGTTAAGGAACTTCTGACAGTGCCGCTATATGAAATAGCCTCATAGTAACTTGAAGCAAATATGTCAGCAGAAGTATATGAATTATCTATAGTGCCACAATTTCGTCCCAGCAGCCCGCCTACATATTGATTACCGTATACATCACCGGTAGAATACACATAAGCCAGGCTCACCTTACCAGATGTATTCCCAATCAGTCCGCCCACATAGCTGCTACTCCTTGCAGTTATGTTACCTGTAGTATAGCTGTTTTTTACTGTGCCATTATCAAGATTTCCTATTAACCCGCCTACGTCACTACTGCCAATACTTTGAATATTTCCTGTTGCATAAGTATTGGTTACCATTACAGAACGTCCGGAACCCAATAAACCACCTATATCACCATAACCTATAACATCTCCTGTGGTATAGCTGTCTTTAATTGTTATCCTGCCATTAGCATAACCTATAAGTCCGCCTACGTATGAGCTCGTTGCCGTTACATCAACATCTGCGTTTGTACTGCTGACAGTAAGCGTTGCATAATAGGCCTCTCCAATGAGTCCACCCACATAAGAGGAGCCTTCGACCTTACCGTTAGCGTATACATTGGATACAGTTGCAGAACCGACCACACTTCCAATTAAAGCACCTACGGATGAACCACCCTTTACGTTAATATTTTCTAAGCCTAAATTTGTAATTTTTACTCCTGCTTGGGTTGATGCAAAAAGTCCTTGAAAATGGCTTTCTGAATCAATTTTTAAATTATTTATAGTATATCCGTTGCCATTCAATTCACCTTTAAAATTCGCAATAGCAACCCAGTCGTAACCATTCAGGTTTATGTTATTCATTAAAATATATTTACCGCTTAAATTATTTTTAATTGCCTGCAATTCGTCGGCAGTCTTTATTATTGTATATCCCTGACTTGCAGCTTCTGATTCAGATAATCTTGTAACTCCTTCTATAAACCCTGAAGCAGATTCATTATCTATACTAACTTGAAATGCAGAAGTATTGCTTGCGGCAACACCCAATGAAGCCAAAGTCGCGCCGGAAGTAACAGTGTTATTTACGGTTACCGCAGAAGATGATGTTGCGCTAATGCCCTCTGTAGTGTTAACTACCACTGTATTTAAATCAAGTATATCTAAAATATCACCTTGAATAACATTATTATCAGCAGATTCCAGTGTTATAACACCATTGGTAATACTGCCCGTAAATCCGTAATCAGATAATATTTGGAAGATTTCTCCGATTGTTGTTGATGAATCTAAGTCTATAAAATCATATGAATTTGCACC
Organism: Candidatus Gastranaerophilales bacterium; assembly: GCA_944324195.1. Classification (GTDB taxonomy): domain Bacteria; phylum Cyanobacteriota; class Vampirovibrionia; order Gastranaerophilales; family Gastranaerophilaceae; genus CAG-196. The sequence continues at coordinate 11,329 of CALUVJ010000004.1, read as the reverse complement.
GCCGCCAGACAGGATTAAATCAAAAGACGGCCTGTTATTTGCGGTTATAAACATTTCACGGATTTCATCAGATGTTGCAGCAATAGCAGCCGTATTAGTTTCCGCAGACGCAGAAACTTTGTTAGACGGATTGTAATACACGTTCGAATATAAAGTACTGGTACTACTATTAGATATAGAACCTGTAACATTATTTGCATTAGTGAATGAATTTGAAATTGTATAATAAGATCCATTATATACAAAACCGACTAAACCGCCTACAGATGTACTTCCTGATACATTACCTATTGCATACGTATTAGATACATTCAATGTTCTATCTGAATAGCCTGTCAAACCACCAATATAATTCCTGCCGTCTATATTACCCGTAGTAAAGCTATCAGTAATAGTAATACTACGAGTACTACCAACCAAGCCGCCTACTCTATCGTAACCTGATATATTTCCGGTAGCATATGTACCTGAAATACTGACCACGTCGGCAGAACCTGCAATACCGCCGACATAGCTGTTTGAACTTGTAACATCTCCGCTTGTATAACTATTTCTAATCGTTGTTCTTATTGCATCGCCAATAAGACCACCTGTAGAACTCACGCCTATTACATCACCGGCAGCATAACTGTTTTCTATAGTTAAATAATTTGAATATCCGACCAGACCGCCTACATTTGTATTGCTGCCTTGTACCGTGCCTGTCATATACACATTTGATATTGTAGTAGTACTGCTGACACTGCCAACCAGAGCCCCTACCCCTCTGTAACCGGAAACATTTACATCTTCCAAGCCCAAATTCTTAATTACCGCTCCGGAACTTGTATATCCGAAAAGTCCTAAATAATAAGTACCACTGCTGCTGAGGGTAAGATTTTTAATACTGTAACCATTACCGTTTAACTCGCCGCTGAAGTTAGTAATCGCACTCCAAGATACACCGGATAAATCTATATCATTCATTAAGATATATTTACCGGAAACATTACTACTAATGTTTTTCAAATCATTAGCGGTTTTTATTATCGTATATCCTTGACTTATCGCGTCTGTCTCAGATATTTGTACTACATCTTCTATAAATCCGGATGCTCCTGCACTTGCGGCCTGATTAGAAGAATTTTGATTAGTATATCCGAGTTCTCCAAGTGTTGTACTTTCCGTTGCGTAAGAAATAACACCCGCATTTGAAACTTTTATAGTAGAGGTTGATAAAATTCCGATAGTTCCGACAGTTATTGCATCAACACCGAGCAATCCCGCAATATCACCTGCAATATAATTTCCGCTTTCAGAATTTAATGAAATAATACTATTTTCCATAGTACCGGTAATATCATACTCTGCAAGTTTTGCAAATAATTCATTTATACTCATATTAGGGTCTACTATGAAACTGTCTACATAATCAGAACCGTTTTTAATTATTAAATAGTTTGCAGGCAGAGCCATTGTCCCGTCATTAATAAGCTCATTCACCTGGGTTGTATTTAGAGCCGTAATCCCGGAAGAACTTCCGAGACTTACGCCTGAAATATCTCCGGCAAGGTCAGAATCATATCGTGCGTATTGTATTCTTCCGTTTCTGTTATCACCGACCAGAGCACCGACTGTAGAGCTGCCGGTTAAACTGTTACTGAAATAGGCTTTAGAAATTAACCCCCAGTTATCACCCGAAATACCGCCTATTACACCTTCACCTTCAATAGTTGCGGCAGAAAAAGCAGTAGTTATAGTATCAAAGTTAGAACCGGATATACCGCCTGCATACATATTGTCGGCATTTACCGAACCGGCAGAATAAACATTGTTAATTTTGCCCGAATTAGAACCTACTATGCCGCCAACGTAATCAGTGCCGTTTATACTTCCGATAACATAAGCATTTGATATCGTTCCGTCATTCAATCCTACCAGACCGCCTACATTTGTTCTTCCGGTAACATTTACGTTTTGCAAACCTATATTTTGTATTAATGCGCCGTCTATTGTTCCGAATAAGCCTTGATTATCTTTTGTAGAGTTGTTAATAGTTAAGTTTTTAATAACATAACCGTTACCGTTTAGTTCTCCTGTGAAATTATTTATAACTTCCCAATTAACACCATCAAGGTCTATATCATTCATCAATATATATCTGGCATCTAAATTATTCTTAATATTTTTCAAATCATCGGCAGTTTTGACTATTACATAGCCCATTTTCTTGGCTTGTTCCTCTGAAATATATTCATAATCCGCCATAAACCCTGTATAATCTTTTGCTCCCAGAGATTTAAGTGTAGTATTTACGTTAGCCGCAGCGTATTCAGTGTAAGTAACTTCTAATGTGGAAGAAGATGCTATTCCGACAGTACCGGAATCGCCGGAAATACTTGTGGTTATACCGAGTTTTGCCGCATAGGAGCCGGCTATATAAGTGTTTTCAGGAGAAATAAATGTCAACTCTCCGTTTTTTAATTCAACTTTTATACCGTATTTTTCCAACTCGCCGCATAATTCATCAAGAGTCATATCCTGATTAATTCGGATTAATCCTGTAGTATATGCACCGTTTCTGATAATTATAGTATCCTCAGGAGAATAAATGGTTCCGTCATTTAGAGCTTCTACTATTTTATCGGTAGTTGTTTTTGTTGCTCTGCAAGTTCCCGTTGATGCACCCCTTGTTGATGTAACATTAACAGCATCAGGATCATATGTTCCTGTTACTGTAGAATCATACCTTATAGTGCCTGCAAGGGCACCGCCATCATTTACATATGATAATGCATAAGAATTGCTCCAGCTTCCGTCTGTATCATAATACCCTACCAAACCGCCTGTTGTTGCTTTTTCCCCGCCAATAACCGTGCCTGACGAAACAACACTATAGAAATACGTCTCATCAGCCTCTCCTGCAATACCTCCGGTATACCTATCACCGGTAACTTTACCCAGAAATACATCATTAGTCAAAGATGTATAGTCCCTAGAATAGCCTATTATACCCCCTACACAAGTAGTACCGCTCAAATTTCCGGAGAAATCACCGTTTGTAATTTTGGCAATTCTGGAGTATCCGGCCAATCCTCCAACATATTGTACACCAGTTACATTACCCGTAACGTAAATATCTCCTATTACAGCAAAGTTATAGCCGGTTTGCTCTGTATTATCCCAAGAGCTTGTGTAGGTATACGTATCGCCGTGCATATTTCCCGCTATACCGCCTACGTAACTGTTACCGCTAACATTGCCGGTTACATAACTTTGTGTTATATCAGCTTCATAGCTCATATCACCTGCTATACCGCCTGTATAATTTCGTCCTGTAACATTACCCGTTACATAGGTTTGTGATATAGACACAGAAACTCCGGCGTATCCGGTTATACCCCCGGTATAATCACCGTTAGATATAACTTCCGCGGCACTATAAGATGTTGATATTGAACCTCTTCCAACCAACCCTATAATACCGCCTGCATAATTGGATGCACTGCTTATGCGGCCTTGAACAAAGCTGTTACTAATATATGCATAATCACTATTGTCACACCCTACAATACCGCCTACATATTGATTGCCGGATATATCCGCTGATGCATATGAGGAAGAAACTCTTATTGAGCTTGCCATACCAACTATACCACCGGTATAGTTACTGCCGTTAACACTTCCTTTAACATAAACATTAGATATTTGCGTATACTCGGTTCCATACCCGATTAAAGCTCCGGTGTAATTACCGCCTGTAACGTTCACATTTTCCAACCCCAGATTTTTAATCACCGCTCCGTCTCTAGTTGTAGCAAAAAGTCCTTGCTGATTAGCAGTAGTGGTTATGGTCAAATTATTTATAACATAGCCGTTACCGTTCAATTCGCCTCTAAAATCTGTTATAGCTGTCCAGTCGTAACCGCTTAAGTTGATATCATTCATTAAAATATACTTGCCGGAACCGCTCATGCTTTGAAGCTGGTCAGCAGTTTTTATAACTGTGTATCCAAGTTCTTTGGCCTGAGATTCTGATATTTTTGCTACTTCTTCTACAAAATCAGATGGCGTTGTAGAAGCAGTATAATAGGTTACACTGTCAACATACCCTAAATCACTCAATTTTGTTCCGCCTGTTGCATAAACCATTTCTGTTTTTGTAATCGCAAGAGTAGATGTAGATGAAATTCCGTTTGTAGTGTTCAAATCGCCTTCAACTACCGCATATAAACCTAATTTATTAGCAATATTTCCGATTACATAATTGCCGCTGTCTGAAGTTAAAGAAATTACACCATCCTCAATAGTGCCTTGAATATCATATTCCTCTAACGCCCTCAAAAGGTCCTCTACAGTCATATCTTTTGATAACTGTATTATTCCAACTGTTTTTGTACCGTTTTTTACGGCAAGATTATCTACGTCAATTGAATTAATTTTATTATTGGTTTCATAAGTGTTGACACCTGAAACACTTGCAGAAGCAGGAGTAGTACGGGTTGAATATATTGAACCTACAGATTTAGTAATACCGGAATCGGTATTATCATAGTACCCGCCGGTTATTGTAGAATTATTTGCTACATAACCCGCATAAGCTCCTCCATATTGTTCATTGCCAATATATTCAACATGGCCTGAAGTATATGAATTTTTTATTGTCCCGTAATAGTAAAGGGATCCTATAAATCCGCCTGTATACTGTCCTCCTGAAACATCACCCGCAGCATAAGTATTAGTAATATTAACAGTGTTATTAGCTGATCCCACGAAACCGCCGGTATATTGAGCGCCTGAAACATTTCCGATTGCATAAGAATCGGATATAGTTGCGCTGTCTCGTATTGACCCCGCAAATCCTCCTGTATATGAAGCACCCGTAACATCTCCTGAAGCATAAGAATTGGTAATTGTAACAGAATTATAAGCATAGCCTACAAATCCGCCGGTATTATTAGCAATTGCATTTACAGAACCAGTTGAATGAGAATTTGAGATATTTACGACACTGCTTGCACTGCCAACCAAGCCTCCAACGTATCCAGAACCTCGCACATCGCCGGAAGCATAGCTGTTGGAAAGATTTGAATTACTACTTAAACTCCCGATAAGACCGCCGACATTATTTGCGCTGCCATTTACTTCACCTGAAGCGTAAGTATTGGATATATTTGTAGTAGCATAAGCACTGCCTAACAGGCCGCCAACGCTTGACTTACCGGAGACATTACCCAAAGCATAAGAATTCGAAAGTTTTGAATAATAAATTTCACCTGCAATACCACCTACAACAGAACCTATTGCTGTAACATCTCCGGTTGTATAGCTGTTGCTTATTGTAGCATACAATGCCCGGCCAATAATTCCGCCGGCATATGAATTAGAATTATATCTAGCGTTAACATCAACAGAAGAATAAGTATTTTCTATAGTAATAGAAGATGCGTAACCGATCAAGCCGCCTGTAAAAGAGGTACCGTCTATATTTCCTGTTACATATACATTTGAAATAGTAGCAGAAGCGTTGACACTGCCAATCAAAGCGCCTGTATAGGAGTCACCTTTTATATTTACATTTTCTAAGCCTAAATTTTTAATCACAGCCCCCGCAGCAGTAGAAGCAAATAATCCTTGATAATTAGTGGAAGTCTTTGTTATTGTTAAATTATTAATACTATAGCCGTTACCGTTTAATTCGCCCGCGAAGTTAGAAATAGCAGTCCAATCGACACCGCTTAATTCTACATCATTCATGAGTATATACTTCCCGTCCAGGTCATTAGATATACTTTTTAAATCTGCTGCAGTTTTTATGATAGTATAACCTTGAGCTCTCGCTTCCGCTTCCGTTAATCTGTCTACAGACTTTATAAACCCATCCGCACCGGCTTTAAGACCTGAAAGCTCTGCAACACTTTCACTCTGAACACCCAAATAATCTAATGTCGTGCTTAAAGTTGCAGTTGTTATTGTTGTACAGGAAACTTTCATTGTAGAAGTAGTAGTCACCGCTACGGTATTTGAAGAAATCAAATCTATTCCCAAAGCCGATACAACTTCTCCAACCAAATAACCGCCGTTTGAAGAACTGAAGGTGATTATCCCGTCGCTTATCGTACCGCTTATTCCATAACCTTCTAAAGCGTCAAATAATTCTCTTACTGTCATATCGGAATTAACAAAGATACTATCCAGCGAATTATCTCCGTTTCGAATGAGAATCTGATTATCAATCATCCCTACAGAACCGCTGTTATATAATGAACTGATTGCATCTATAGTTTTATCCTCAACACCTGAATTAGTGCCGGTTCCTATAGCTGCCGATGTTCCCGTAATATCTTTGTTGTATCCGGAATTTGTTATAGTGCCGCTATTATTTCCTGCAAAACCTCCGTATGTACTTGTTCCGCTGACTTTGCCAACAGCATATGAATTTGATATGGTATCGTAATTAATACCAACCATACCGCCGGTATTATTACTGCCTGTAACAGAACTTATTGACAGAGAATCTGATATTGAGCTCCAGTTTTCACCTGCAATTCCGCCTACAGACCCCGTACCTTTTATAATACCTGATGAAAAAGAATCTACTATTGAATTAAAATTAGCACCTGCAATTCCGCCTACAGTGTTTGTACCGTTGATTCTGCCCGTAATGTATGAATTTGATATTGTCCCGTAATTAGCTCCTGTAATACCGCCGCTGTAAGATGCTGCCTTTACATTTGCCGAGGAAGCGGATTCTATTATTGTGCCCAAATTATAACCTGCAATACCGCCGGCATAACTTGTCTGTGCGGTAACAGTTCCTGTTGTATACGAATTTGAAATCGTTCCGTAGAAGTTATAACCAACCAAGGCACCTGCATAATTTTTTGCCTTTACGTTTACATTTTCTAAACCTATATTCTGAATTACGGAATTTCTGTCTATATACCCGAATAACCCTTGATAGTCAGAAGATGTCTTATTTATTTCCAGATTTTTGACTACATATCCGTTACCGTTCAATTCGCCGGAAAACTTATTTGTCGCATCTCCAATTGCTGTCCAGTTAAAACCGCTTAAATCAATATCACTCATAAGAATATACTTACCGCTGAGATCATATTTTATACTTTGTAATTGTTGAGCGGTTTTTATTATAGTATATCCCTGAGCCTTAGCCTCCGCTTCTGTCAATTGCGTAACCGGAGCCAAAAAGCCTTGTGAAGCATCACTTATTCCTAATTCGCCCAGAGTGGAGCCTGCAGTTGCAGTTGCCAGTGTCGTACAGGTAATTTGGGCGGTTGATGTTACAGTTTGTCCGATAGTAACCGTAGTTGCCAAACCTTCTGTTACGATTATTCCGAGGTTATCCATTATAACTCCGGATGCGTAATTGTTACTTTGAGATGTTAATGATATGATTCCGTCAGTAATTGTACCGCTTATATCATATACACTTAAGGCATTAAACATATCACCTATTGTTGAAGATGTTGTCAGCCCGGAAATAGTGCCGATACATTCCTGACGACTGTTGTATATTAAAATATTTTGCCCGTCCTGAGTTATAGCATTTATGTCACCGAGTTTTGTTGTTAAATCAGCAATAATAGTCTCTGTATGAGTAATTGATGCTGTTGAACTCTGGGTTGTTTCAACGACTTTTGTAGTCGTTGCAGATGTAATACCCAAAAAGTCCGCAACTTCTCCCGTAATATATTTCCCGGCAAGAGAATCCAGAGAAATAACCCCGTTTTCTATTTCTCCGCTAATATCATTTGCTTCTAAAGTATCTAAAAATTCTCCGATAGTATCAGAGCTTTTTATCGTAAGTTTTTTTAATGTTGCACCATCTATGTCGTGAACAATATAAGTTAAATTTTTATTAACACCTAAATCTGCAAAAGTTGAATTTCTATCAGCATAAACAGTTCCCTGGGTATATAACACATCTCCGGTTGCAGTAACACCGGTTGTTGCAGTTCTTACAGTAATTCCCAATGCTGATGCCACTGTTCCGGAAACTGTGCCGCCTGAGATTACCAATCTGCCGGAAGAATCGAATCTTGCAGTCCCGCCTAAATCACGAATCTGCTGCATTAAATTACCTAGCGTTGTTGATGATGAAACATTTAATTCTTCGTTATCAAATCGCAAAGAGTAGCCGCTTGAAACCGCATTTTGAGTTCCCAAAATACTTATAATTTCACCTAAAGTAGTATCATCAATTATTGTTGCAGCTGTTGTAACTGTCATTACCGAACCAAGTACGTAACTTGATTTACTTGATGTTTCAAGTCCCATAGCAGCTTCCAGAGTTGAATTTTCAATATATCCGTTTTCTATTGAAAAAATCCCGTTTGAAATGCTTGCACTGGCATTTGTATTTGAACTGTTAATATAGTCTATCAAATCACCAACTGATAAATTCTCTGTTAAAATTACAGACGTTACCAAATTACCGTTATTATCATAAATACTTGCAGTTCTCTCTTCTATAGACATAGTATTTGTTATCCCGAATTCCGATAACAATGTATCTTCTGTTGCAGAAGATACGATGGTTTCCTGTTTTGATAAAGCCGTCGATGTGACATATTTTTGATTAACCGTCGTTGTTAAATTTAATACATCCGCTAAATCCGATGTTCCGCCGGTAAGAACTGCATCCTCTATTGTTATTCCTGAATTTTCACTATTCCAGGATGCCGTAATACCTGAGTTTTGCAATGAGGTCAGCAAATCCTCAATACTCATCGTACCATCAATATCTATAGTTCTTGTATCGTTATTATCTATGGTAAAAACAACCGTTCCGTCTGTTGTCAATCCAAGTGAAGCCAATGTTGTTGTTTTAGAAGCGTTTACTGTATTTACGGATGAATATGTCAAGGCCTGCGTCTTGGCATAAACACTTACAACAGTAATCTGATCTGTGCTTATTACAGGGGCTCCGTATAATCTGGTAAGTAAATCAGTACCTTTTATATACTCAGTGTTGCTTTCCAATATAGAACCTGCAGTTACTAAATCATTAACCTGCTCGTCAGTCAAAGTCGTAAAACTGCCGCCGGCAATTTCTAAAACGCCGTCACTTCCAAGAGATGCTTTTATCCCGTAAGATGACAAGTCAGCTATAAAATTTGATATGGTCTGCCCTTCATAAATCTTTTCATAGTGAATATTGCCATTTGTATCTGCAATTTCTATATAGCCGGCTTGCACGCCGAGATCCTCAACTAATCTTGTTCCGGAATCGGCCTGAGTAACTTCGGTAATAGTTTCTGTCAAAGGATTACCGGTTACCATACCGTTATAAGCATTTACTTTTAGTCCAAATTCGCCTGATAAATCAAATGTTCCACCCTCTATAACACCTCCGGAAATCTCAACAGTCCCATCATCTCTTAATGATGCTGTTATACCGGCCTTGCCCAGTGAATCAAATAATTCACCTAATGTCGCAGTTGTATCTATTGTAATTGTCGAAACATTATTATCATTATCTTTTACAACTATTGTCTCTCCGCCTGTAATTTCTATTCCGTCACCAAGGTCTTTCAACAAAGTGTCCAATGTTGCGGAAGTAACTTCTGTTGTTACTGTTACATGAGTTAAATTTCCCGTTGTTTGAATTTTGCCGTAAATATCAACATCCAAACCTAATGCATCCAAAATACAGGTTGTACCTTCATCAACAATCGCCGCATCAGTAATTGTAAATACACCGGTAGCATCTAATTCCGCTAAAATACCATTTCCCGTTAAATCCTGTATAAAGGAGCCCAGCGTACTGTTTTCATCAATTGATATTGTATAACTGGTATCATTTGCAGCAACAACTATTTCCCCTGACTTCACGCCTAACTCACTCAACAAAGTGTTTTCAGTTGCGGCAGAATATATTGTATCAACTTTTGATATCGCTAAATCATTGCTTACATAACCCTCATTAACACCCTCTAAGTGAAATGCGTCAACAATTCCCGTTCCGTCAATATCATTTATCGCATTTGCATCAATATTAATGGAAAAAATGCCGGTTGAAGTATTAAAACTTGCATCAACACCAATCTCTTTCATCTTTTCTATAAAAGTTCCGATTGTATCGCTTTCACCAATATTAATTCCATGTTCAATACCGTTGACATTAACCCCAATTTTACCGGTCTGAACACCTAAATTTATCAATTTGGTATCGAGAGTAGCGGTTGTTGTTTGTACAATTGTAGTCATGTAAGTATAATTACTTGATGCCTGTGTATTAGAAGCTAATTTGTCCACAAGAACTTCATACGTAGATTCTTCCGCTTCTGTAGTGGCTGATGCCGTTAATACGCTGGTATCACTTGAATTTGCTAAATTCTGAGCAAAAATATCCATCGTCGGAATACTATATTTTGCATCAGTTACTTTTTCTATAACACTTCTAAATGAACTAAAAAATGATTTTATATTACTTAAAGTCTCCTGCGAAAGTAAGACAGTTTCTTTCTCTTCTTCAAGCGTATCAACTTTCGCTTGTTTCAATGCTACAAGCGACTCAACCCATGATGAGGTATCTAATCCTGATGCTAATCCGCTGAATGAAATGGTCATTTTTACTACCTGTATGTCCTTGTAAAGGGGTAAATTACTGTTGTCTTATTCCTTATTATTTATGTTTTATGTCAGTTAATCACTCAAATAATAAAAAAAAGGTACCGGTAAATCGGCTAAGCAAAATTCCGATACCTATTCCAAGTATTATTATTTATTATTGTTCGAGTTTCCATTTTTAGATATTCCTAATTGTACTAGCCACACGGCTTTCGCCGATTAGGCAACATAACATTTTGTATAAAAAGTTATGTTTTTTATTGTTTTGCGCTTGGCAGCTGCCTTTGGGCGTTATTGTTTTTACTGTAAATTTCAATAATTTATTATTGTTTTGGTTAAAACCTTTACTGTTATTATATTTTATATAACATAACATTTTATACAAAATGTTATGTTAATACAATCTTAATAATAATTATATCACATCTTTATATACTTGTGAACCCCTTAAATGTAAAAAAACAAAAAGCAATAAAAAAGGGCATATGCATGCCCTTTTTTAACTGGGGCGGAAGGATTCGAACCTCCGGGATGGCTGGACCAAAACCAGCTGCCTTACCACTTGGCGACGCCCCATCGCATTTATTATCATAAAATATCAATCTCTAATGTCAAGAGGGGGGGGGGGAATGCGTGAAGCGTGAAGGGTGATTATATGATTGTCATTGCGAGCGTAGCGAAGCAATCCAGGACCCCTCACCCGAATTTCTAAGCTCGCACAGCTCGCTAAGAAATTCTTCCCTCTCCCACAAGG
>CALUVJ010000003.1 GCA_944324195.1 Candidatus Gastranaerophilales bacterium | reverse complement strand
CTGCTATTCTCCTTAAGCTGTTTCAATAATAATATTATAATACAAAACAATAAAAAAGAACAAGGGGGGGGGGGTAAATGTATTGGGCTGGTAAGTTGAGCTACTAGTTATGAAGTTGATAGCGGGGGAAATGTATTGGCCTGGATTCTTCCCCTCTCCACTTGCGGGCACTATTGTCCAGGATAAATTATATTGTCAGGTAGAACCTGACCTACAATTCTCAATCCATTTACCCCCGCTTCATCCTTTACTCTTCACCCTGCACGACTGCACACCTTGTCACTGCCGCGAAAATCTTCGATTTTCGCGGCAGTCCACTGGATTGCTTCGCTGCGCTCGCAATGACTTGAAGCTGGCAGTTACACCTGCCAACCCAAAAGATTTGGCCCCTCTCCCTAACCCTCTCCCTAAAGGGCGAGGGGATACGAGACTTACCGGAGTGCCGTCATTCTGAGGGCGGAAGCCCGAAGAATCTCCTTTTTGTATAGTTTTAAAGATTCTTCGCCCCTGTATTGCTATCGGGCTCAGAATGACACTATAGGTTGTTTGGATTGGACCCCTCACCCTAGCCCTCTCCCACAAGGGGAGAGGGGAAGAAACTGCCCAGCCCAATACATTTACCCCGCCTTCCTTCTCAACTCCTAAACTTCTAAACTCCTCAACTCTACATAAACGCCCAAAACCGGCACTACAAAAGGCCCCCCCCAAAAAAACGCATTGCTGCGGCAGGGCTGCTTTCAAAACCCGGGTATATTGTGTTTCTTAATGCTGCTTCTTCTTGTTTAAACGACATCGCTAATCATATCCTTTGATTATTATATTATATCTATGCCACATTTACATAAGTCTATAACATTCTATTTAATACATTGTCACAAATATTAATAAAATCCCGCATCATGATTGACAGTAATATTTGTTCGTCTTACCATTAAAGTACTCTAGTCGAAATTTTCTTGCCGGATTTGACGGCTAGAGGGATGACGTACCCTCTGCTTATCAGAGGTTAGTCAAAAAAAGGGCAAAACTCTGACATTCAGCTTTGCCCGCAGTTTACAAAATAGGTAAAAGGAGAAAAATTATGCCTACAATGAATCAGCTTGTACGCTCAGAACGTAAAAAGCTTAAAGACAAAACCAAATCGCCGGCTCTTATGGAATGTCCACAAAGACGCGGCGTATGTACGAGGGTTTATACTACAACCCCTAAAAAACCTAACTCAGCTTTGAGAAAGGTTGCCAGAGTCAGACTCACTAACGGATTTGAAGTAACTTCTTATATTCCGGGTATCGGACACAACCTCCAGGAACACAGTGTTGTTCTTATCAGAGGCGGAAGGGTTAAAGACCTTCCTGGTGTGAGATATCACATTGTACGTGGTACTTTAGATACAGCAGGTGTTGCTAACAGAACACAAAGCCGTTCTAAATATGGTGCTAAGAGAGCTAAAGGAGGTAAGAAATAATGTCTAGAAGATCTAAACCGGAAAAAAGAATTCCTGCAGCTGACCCTATTTATAACAGCGTTGATGTTTCAAAATTCATTAACAGAGTTATGAGACGCGGTAAAAAGTCTCTTGCTGAAAAAATATTCTATTCTACAATTACTAAGATTGAAGAAAGAACTAATGAAAAAGGCTTGGAAATTTTCCAGAAAGCGGTTACAAATGCTACCCCATTATTGGAAGTTAAAGCCAGACGTATTGGTGGTTCTACTTATCAAGTACCTATCGATGTTAAACCGGACAGAGGCTTTGCACTTGCTTCTTCAAATATTATTGCAGCGGCAAAAAACAGAAGCGGTAAATCTTTTGTTGATAAATTAGCAAATGAATTAATTGATGCTTCTAACGGAAATGGTGCAGCTTGCAAAAAACGTGAAGATACCCACAAAATGGCAGAAGCAAATAAGGCTTTTGCTCACTACAGATATTAATTTTAATATTTATAGAAATCAGGCGGGGCGCTTTTTTCAAAGCGCCCCGCCTTTTGTGTTTTCCTCCATCTCTTTACACAACACCAGACACTTGGCAGTTTTTGTAAGATTGTGGTAAGCTTGTTTATATCACCTGATAGGGCAGAATAAAAAATGGACAGCATTCAGTTTTTAATAAAGATTTCTAATTTACTTTCAAAACCGATAGATGCAGGAGAACTTGCAGAGGGTGTAAAACAGCTTTTGCAGGAAGTTGTTTCAGTCAAAAATTTGTATATTTATGTTTTTGACAACATTACAAATACAATGCGAAACTGTGTCGAAAATTGGAATATTATTCCTGACAATTCTTATGCTTATCAGGCTTTTGCAAACATTAAAGGAGAAGATTTCATTATAAACTCAAAAGCCTACAAAATTCCTGCGCATGTTGGAGATATAAGCTTTAAGATTCAATCGCTTTTTATCCCGACAACAAAAGACGGGCAGGACTTTGGGCTTATTGAAATGGAGTTTGAAGAAGGAACAACTATTAATATGGAGTTTCTGTCTTTGATGAAAATTTTATCCGCACAAATTTCTTTGAAACTTCAGAATATTGTACTTAACGAGCAATCTAAAATTAACGTTGATTTTCATGACTCAATGAAAAATATAGCAAAGATTATTGAAACGCAATATGAATTAAATTACATTGTACCGCTTATCGGTGAAATGCTTGACCGCTTCATTTCCGACCATTTGATTTATGTTTTCTTAAAACAGGACGGCGAATTTAAACTTGTTTGGCCAAAAGCTTGCAAAGACGAAAGAATTTATGAAGTATTAAAAGAATTAACACCTGAGACCGAGTATATTTTGACAAACAACGACAAAATAGGCGCGTTTCCTTTAACATCTGAGGGTGAAATTACAGGCTGCATTGTTGCAAGAAGTACGCTGGATAAGTTGTCCAGACGAGACATCGGCTATTTGGAGCAGCTTACAAGACAGTCAGCAATTACAATAAACAGAGCAAATACTTATTCAAAAGTTCTCCAATATGCAACTCTGGATGCGCTCACAAACCTCAACAACAGACGTCAGTTTGAGACAAGGCTTAAGCAGGAAATTGCAATTACAAAACGTCAAAACAATCCTCTTTGTGCAATGATGATTGATATCGACTTCTTCAAAAAGGTTAATGATACATACGGACATGCCAGCGGAGATGAAGTTTTGCGAACGGTTGCATCGATTATAAAAGCACAGCTGCGTGAATCAGACATTCCTGCAAGGTACGGCGGCGAAGAGTTTGCGGTACTTCTCCCTTATACACATATTGATGAAGCAAAGATTGTAGGCGAACGTTTACGGAGAGCGGTTGAAGAAACTACAGTTCAGCTTGACAGCTTGAATATCAATGTAACAATAAGTATGGGGCTTGCAGAATTTACGCAAAACGAGACCGGAGAAGAACTGTTTGAACGTGCAGATAAGGCTTTGTACGAAGCAAAAGAGGGCGGAAGGAACAGGGTATGTATAAGCAAAAATGTGTAAGTTTAGAAGATACAAAAGCACTCGCATATAAGTTTGCGAATCTCGTTAAAGAAGAGGGTTGTTTTGTGAACCTGTTCGGAGAAATCGGTGCGGGGAAAACAGCATTTGTAAAACTTGCGGCGGAAGCTCTGGGTATAAAAGAAAAAGTTACAAGCCCGAGTTTTGTAATACTTAATGAGTACCACAGTGCTGCAATTCCGGTATATCATTTTGATTTGTACAGATTGGAAAATGTAGGAATCAAAACAATTACGGACGAGTTAAGAGAATACAGTGAAGGTAAAAAGATAACCTTTGTAGAATGGGCAGAATTTTCTCAGGGTGAATTACCGTTTGAAAGAATTGAAATGAACGTAAAATATGATGACACAGACGACAGCAGAATATATGAATTTCAAGCTGTCGGAGAAAAATATAAAAAAGTAGTAGAAGGGTTAAAGAATTGAAAATACTGGGATTTGACACTTGTCTTGATAAGACATATATTACTTTGTGCGAGGGCGGAGAAATTTTGGCAAGTAAAACTATTTTGTCCGACGGCAAAAACTATCATTCTGCGTATTTAATTTCAACAATTACGGAGGTTTTGAAAAGTAAAGGATTAACCCCTCAGAACATAGATTTGATTGCAACAGATATAGGGCCCGGAAGTTTCACGGGGATAAGGGCCTGCACAACTGTAGCAAGGGTTTTTGCGCAGCAGCTGGATATAAAGACTGTCGGAATAAGTTCTCTTGAAATTTTATCAAAAATCCTTGGCGGAGATGATTTAGTTGTCCTTGATGCAAGAAAAAACAAGGCTTACGTTTATGATAACAAAATTTTAGGCGCGGTTGAACTTGAAAAAGTTGACGAAATTGTTAATGGGAGAAAAGTTGTTACTGACAACAGTT
Source organism: Candidatus Gastranaerophilales bacterium (assembly GCA_944324195.1). GTDB lineage: Bacteria > Cyanobacteriota > Vampirovibrionia > Gastranaerophilales > Gastranaerophilaceae > CAG-196. The sequence goes on along the minus strand of CALUVJ010000003.1, from coordinate 51,662 downwards.
TACTGGAGCGTATAAGTCAAAGTGCCGGCGGCGCCGTATCATACGAAAGCGGAGAGTATCCGATAGGTGAAATTTTATCAAAACTCGCTTTAGAAAAAGAACCTGTTGACTGGAGGAAACTAAAACCGTTGTATATTCAACCGCCGCCTGTTTTTAAAAAGGTATAATTTATCAGCATGAAATCCGATTAAAATTGAAAAGCAAATTATATTTTTACGGGGTTTACTCATGAAAACAGCAGAATTTCAGTTATATATCACAAATTTTTATTCCGGAAAAGTTAAATATGCTTGTCAATACTAAAAATAACAGTTCAATTGGTTTCGGTATACGTGTAAAGCTTTCAGATAAAGGTCTTTTAAATTTACCGCAAAAAACTGATATTCTCTATTCATCAAGCCCCATGGACTTTTTTTATAAGGAATCAAAAAATAAAAAACGTTTAGATTCAATTTCCAGAAAGATTAAGGACAGGGTCAGAAAAGAACAAGCGAAAAATAATAATTCAGAACTAAAAAAGAATATTTTAAATAAAACATTTTATGCCGCAAATAAACTTAGAGCTTGTGCAAATAAAATTTTGGTTTTTGAACATTTGAAGTCCTTCTATCAATCTTTTTTACTGTTAAAAAAAATGACGCCGGCATCCCCGCAGTATATTGAAGAATGGGCAAAAATCGGCAACTCTATTAATAACAGATTTATTGATATGAACATAGAAGAAGGCAAGATTGAAGAAATTGCAAAATCCGGCGATTCCCATATTTTTATATTGAATCATGATAATCCTGAGAGAGATAAATTTATTTATCCAATTTTCAATTCTTTTTTAAACTATGCATACACAGCTTTTGGTAAGCAAAATGATTGTCCGCGGCCTAATATTTTAGTGAGCAAAAATGTAATTAATTTTGTCAACAGAAAATTTCAGAATATATATAAAAAAATGGGGTTAATATCTATAGACGCTTCTGTTACGGAAAACAATAAAGATAAAAATATTATTCCGATGAAGTATTTAATTGCAAAATTTTTGCACAAAAAATGCAATCTGTTTATTTTTCCGGAAGGAAACAACTCTATCTATAAGGATAAAACATTAGCCGAAAAGTTTCAGCCCGGAACCGCAAAAATTATAAAGAATATCTTAGATTCAAAGGGAAACATAAAAGTTGTGCCGTTAGGACTTTCTTACAATGACAATAAAGACAGCATGGGTTCCGTTTATATCGGAGATATTGTTTCATTCAAAAAAATTAATAATGAAATCTTTTATTCCAAAGGTTCTGACAAAGATTTACCCTTGGGACACACAAATAATAAAAAAATCGATGCAAGTATTACAAGACTGCTTTGCACAATGCTTGAAGAGAGTGTTATACTGAGTAAAAGCGAATAAAACCTTTTTTAAAATTTTTCAGTTACATCTGACTTCTTTTTCTTTTCTTTATCACCTTCATACAAGAAGAGTACAAAAGGAACAATCAAGACAACCGCTACCGCATAATATCTGAAAGTTTCTACATATCCCCACAAAGTTGCCTGCTGTCTTAAAATGTTATGAATTTGAGCCTGCGCCATATACATAGCAGTCTGCGGATCGACAAGAGAGGAAAAAGAACCCATCATTGCCTGAACTCTTTCTGAGAATACATGGTTTGTATCTGTAAGAAACTTTATTAACATATGTTGATGAGCTTGTGAAAAACGTGTAATCATCGTTGTTGCAATAGATGTACCTATTGCTGCACTTGTATTTTTAAGTAAATTTTGAACACCTGCAGCGTTTGTCTGAGCTTCTTTTGGAAGAGTTGCACAAGAAATATTTGATAAAGGAACCATTGCCAAAATCATACCCAAGCCAAATACAAAATTTGGAAACGCAATATCCGCAAGGGAAATATGAGTATTAATTTCACCCAGCATTAATCCTGATATGGCGAGGGTAATAAGTCCGGCTATTACAACAGGCCTAATACCTATTCTGGATACAAAGACACCGCAAAGAATTGATGCTAACAGACATCCCGCTCCGCGCGGAACCATGGAAATACCGCTCAGAAAAGCCGTATAACCTAAAAGCGATTGAAGCATTGATGGCAATATTGATGCTGATGACATCATTACGGCCATCAAAACCATTTGTCCCATTGTACCTATTAAAAAGTTATGGTTTTTTAGTATAGAAAGGTCTATCAAGCCGGTCTTCGTTTTTCCTTTTTTAACCTGAATAAATACAAAAATAAGAAAGGATATCATTGATACTGTAAATAGTTTGCAAATCCAAGGTGCACCAAACCAGTCCGCATCATTACCCTTGTCTAAAACGACCTGCAACGTTAAGAGCCAGAGTGCAAGGAAAAAGAAGCCCGACATATCCATAGACACATTTTTTTGTTTTCGTGAGTAAGGCGGTTCTTCAAGATATTTGTGTGTCAGGATAAATGCAATTATACCAAACGGAATATTAATAAAATAGATAAAAGGCCAAGACCAGTTTTCAGTAATCCATCCGCCGAGTGCAGGACCCATAATCGGCGCAACAATTACGCCCAGACCGAATACCGCCATTGCGGCCGGCAGTTTTTCTTTCGGGAATATTTCAAAAATAACCGCCTGTACTACAGGTAATATCCCGCCACCGCCTGCACCCTGTAAGATTCTTGAAAACAGAATCATTGCCATAGAATTTGATATTCCGCATAAAACCGATGCCACGGTAAAAATAACAATACTAAGCATAAAATACTGCTTACGTCCCATAAGTTTACTAAAAAAGTCAACTGTCGGTATTACAACCCCGCTTGCAACAAGATAACTTGTAATAATCCAGGTTGACTCATTATGACTTATAGAAAATGTACCTGCCATATAAGGAAGCGCCACGTTAGAAATAGTTTCATCCAACGCAAACATGAATATTGAAATCATCAGAGGTATCATAGTTACCCAAGGATTTAACTTAAACTTCCACTCTTCTGCTGCTACTGCTGCTTCCTGCCCCATTTTATGTTTCCTTTACCACATGTAGAAATATCAACACGTAAATTAAACCACATAATTCCGGTTTTTGCAAGTACTATTTAGTTGAATTTTATGTTAAATTTCTCTACAGCTTCAGAGCGAATTCGTTGAAGAATCGCTATAAGATTTTTCATATCAATATCGCTAAAAGAATTTGAAGTTTTTATATTTTCGTCCATTGCTTGACTTATTTGCATATATAACTCTAAACCCTTAGAAGTAATTTTGCTCTCCATAATTATTTTTGAACCGTGATTTTTAGGAGTTCTTGCAATAAGCCCTTTTTGTTCCAGAGATTTCAAAAATTTTCCGGTATGAGCCCTGCCTTTCAGAATAAGTTTAGCAAGCTCAATTTGAATAATTCCCGGGTACATATACAGACAATCCAAAATTATAAACTCTTCTTGTGAAATAGGAAAATTATTTTGTTCAAAAAAACACTTCGCAGCTTCATGCAGAACGCGAGATGTTAACTCTAATTCATAAGGTAAAGATTTTGTATAATGTTCCAAGTTACGACCCTCTTCTTTATTTTATTTTAATAACGTTAATTTTGCAAACAATAATTTTAAAAAGCAGTGAAGCTAATTAAAACTTGTTGTCACCCTGAATTTGTTTCCACTAGTGTCTAAGATAATTTATTTTGTCATGCTGAACTTGTTTCAGCATCTTACCAATGGGGCATCATACTTGCTTTCTGGTAAGATCCCGAAACAAGTTCGGGATGACAGTACGCTTAGTGTTAACTAATAAGATAATCACATTTGGCGACAAAGAATATTCGGAAGAAGAAACCGCAATTCTTTATCAACAATTTTTTGAGAGTTTAGCAAAAATCAAGGGAGTAAAAATTCCGAAATATACCGGAAAAGCTTTAGCCTGTAAAAATAAAAAGGACAATAACAAAAGTCATTGTCCTTTTTATGGTGGGCGTTAGAAGACTCGAACTTCTGACCCTCTCCTTGTAAGGGAGACGCTCTACCAACTGAGCTAAACGCCCTTGCTCGGTTTATATTTATATTACATGCTAAAGATTCGTTGTCAAGTTTCTTTATTTATAAGTCTTTTGAGAGGTGATGGATTAACTCAATTTTTAGTTTTTCATAAATTTATTTCCCGGCATGGTTTCATAAAATTTAGTCCATTATGTAATTATTATGTAATTGGAGTAAAATATGCTTATTTTTTCTTTCTTACATTAAATTACATAATAAGTATCTAAGGAGTTTCTCTGCGAAGCCTAGAATAAGTATTTAATAATTCATTTTGTTTTCTTTGTAACTGCTTATCAGCACCAGTTATATTATCAAGATGTTGTAAGTCGTACATATCTCCAATATTAGATAATATATTTATGTATGTCATTATACTAGATGCTTTCAGCAAAATAGTTAAAGGTATGAACTTGAATGATATTAAGCTGAAACATATAGAAGAATACATCACCTCCAGAAAAGGTATTGTTAAAGCTTCAAGTATCAATAGGGAATTAAATACTATCAGAAAAGTGTTTTCTCTAGCATTAGACAATGATTTGATAGACAAGAATCCTTGCAGAAAATTGGGGAATTTAAGAATTAAGAATCCCCCGGAACGCTATTTGACCAAAGATGAAGAAGTTCAGCTTTTAAAGGTATGTAGTCCTACAATGCAAGCAGTTATTAAAACAGCTATACTTTCTGGACTAAGAAAAAATGAACTTCTTAACTTAAAATGGGTTGATATTAATTTTAATGAAAAATATCTTATCGCAAGGGAAACAAAGAATAACAAGACAAGAGAAGTTCCTTTGTGTGAACCATTAATTGAGGTGTTAAATTCTATTACCAAAATAGGAGAATATGTTTTTATAAACCCTATAACTCTGGATAAATACAAAGATGTGCGTTCCAGTTTTGACAGAGCTGTTAAACGCTCAGGAATACCCCATATATCATTCCACAAATTCAGGAACATTCCTGTTCCTTACAAGAAGTCATAAGGAGTAAAACTATGACAAAAACAGAAACAATTAATACCTCAACGGCTGTATCAGAATTCCTTTGGGATGAAGATGCCCCGGAAATATTGTTATACAATTTACCCTCTTTCAATAAAAGAACTGAGGATATAGTTGAATTAACTTCATACATTGATGAACATGGTACTGATGAACGAAAACATTATTTACCATATTTTCAATCTGCAATAGAATTCTTAGAACAAAACCAGAGATTTCCAACTCTTGCTGAATTAAATGAACACTGTGATTCAGAACCTATTCAAAATAGAACTGAAACTAATGTTGAAGATGCATATATGGTAATGGGTGGGGATAGAATACACGAAGAACACCTTGTATCCGAATTGCGTTCAGCAGTTAGAAGTAAAGATGTTGGTAGGATTGCAGATTTTGCAAAATCCTTGCAACCTTCTGCACCACTGCCTGAGATTAATATTGATAAAATACTTGATATTAAGGCTATGCGTAGAAAAGGCAGAAAGAACTATTCACCTATTACAACTGGAATACAAGTTTTTGATAATCTAACTTATGGATTTAAAAACAAGACTATCAACACAATTTCAGCACCTTCATCTGGTGGAAAAACTACATTTGCAGTTAATATGGCTTACAATAATGCCGTAAAAGGTAATCTAGTTGTATATTGTGCATTAGAATCTTCGGCAGAAGAAATTTTATGTTCATTAATATCCTTAGCATATAAACGTAAACAAAAAGAAGATACAAGTTTTCTTGCTGAAGAATTTAAGACGTATAAGAAAATACAAGGTATTATCGAAGTTTATCCCGGCACAGTAAACTCTATCAAATTTTACCAATTATCTGAAGAAATAGATGACTTATTGATTGATAATTATCAAAGTGCCATAATAAAAAATCATGGCAATATATATGTCATTGATGATAGTAATGGTAATCTGCGTTCCGTACAGTCTTTCACAGCAATTATTGATGCTATAGCAGAAAAAGAAGGTAGAAAGGTAGATTTAGTTGTAGTTGATAATGCAGATGAACTCACTTCTTTTGAGGATGGAGGAAAATCTGATGCAGATATGACAATGGTTAATAAGATGATTAACCAGTTAAATGCTTATACTACTACACACTTTAATGGTCAAGGTACAATGATTTTATTTTTAGCTCAACTCAATAGGACAGGTATTACAGAGCTTGCAAAAGATAAACCTGACCTTAACTTTACGCATATATCAACATATTCAAACTTATATACAAAAGCAGGAGTTGTTGCAGCCATCTCTATTAATAAAACAAAAGATACTGTAATTGATTTAAGAATATTAAAAAACAGGCATGGGAAAAAGACTGGTAATGAAGAACCTAAGCATATAGCAGCCTTGTTTGAATATTCATATATTGAAGGCGATAACTTGAATGTTGAAGTTACTTCTGAAGAAGAAACAGAAGACGATATTGATGATATTGCTGCAAGTATGAATACTGGAATGCAAGATATTGATGATATTTCTCTTGAAGATGATTGGGATGATGATTTAACAGTAGGTTAATTTGGAAACTTAGAAGAGTATGGCAAAAAGTAAGAAACAAAAAGATGCATATATAAAGAGCAAGCAAAAACCTGTTGTGCAAAACAAAACTTATGAATTGCAAATAGGTAAAACTGTTGATTGCTTAAAAAATGCTGTAGCACAATTACAGTATCCATTAGTTATTAATTTAGTTCCTACAAAACGTACTGTTAATAAAGAACAAATTGCCTTTGGTAATTTAATAAGAAATGGAGAAAAAGAAACTGTAATTGATACATTCTATCAGGGTATAATTGGGCTCGACCTCACAAAAAATGAGAGAATTATATTAAATGTTTTAGCCACTCTGATTTCCAATTCCAATTTTCAAACAGATATAAATAAAAATGATGTTGATTTAAGAACAACAACCTTTAAGTTCTCTGCAAAACTAATCAGGGATTTATCTGGAATAAATGACATTGACCCTATAATAAAAGGTTTATCACGACCTTTTGTGTTTAAAACAAATAATAAAGGTGGGCATTACGTAATTGATAGATTACTTAGACCTGTTAAAAAAAATTCTGAAGATAAAACTCCCAAGAAGAGAAAACGTGATTGCTATACATTACGATTTTCAAAGTATCTGGCTTATGATTATCAGAACAAAAGTGTTAAAGGATATGCCAAGAGACGTGGCTTCTACAACAAAAAACGTCATAGCAAATATGAAACTTTGTTCTTGGAGTTGCTTTTTACTAAAACAGCAAAGTTTAAAGATAAGCAAGCTCCAACAGAATTCAGTATGAAAATTAAAACTCTTCTTCAGAGTATAAATCTGTATGATATGGTTCACGAGCATAGGAAAAGAGTTATTGATTATTTAAAGTATTTTTTCAAAGCAGCTTTTGAATTCGGTGTGTTCATTGGAAAACCACCTGTATTTGAAGCTAAAACTCTTAATAGAGATGACTTGAGTAAAATAACACTCACAATAAACCCGGATTTTGATTGGACAAAATGTGATTGGGATGAATGGAATACTAAGAAAATATAAGGAGAAATATGTAACTTATGACAATAAATTTATAAGAAAACTTTTTACACTAAATACCACATTTCTTTATATGATTCCAACAGTTTCTCCAAATGGAAATATTGTTCAAATGTCATTTAGAATAGGAGACGGTGAAACAGGAGAAGGGAAACCAAAAGTGATGAAGGTAAAAGCCCCTTTTGGAAATGGCATAAATATTCCATTTATGTTTGGTTTCCATAACTTTAAGAGTTTTCAATATGGTATGCCGATTATACTTGTAGAAGGTGAAAAAGATGCTATAGCATTGCAAACAATTTACCCTTATACTCTTGCAATGGGCAGAAATACTCTTGGGAATAATATAAAATATCTTAAATATTTAACAAATGATTTTATTATTATTCCAGATAATGATGAAGCTGGTCTAGGAGGTTACGAGAAAATTAAAAGAGATATGGATAAATATGGATTAAAATTACATCCAATCTTTATTCCTAAGAATTCTGGATTTAAAGATGTGGCAGATATGTATTTTACAGGAGAAACTAAGAATTTAGTTCATAAATTAAATAATGTTAAAAAGAAATATTCTATAACATAAGACATTCATAATATAAAATGATGTATCTTATAACCTTGCACCATTTTATTTATTCTCTACGACATATATTAAATTTTAATATGTAAAAGTTAGTATATGAAAGGAGGATAAATGAGTACTGTAGAACCCATTAGAAACATTAAAGATTTGAAAAAAGTTGAAAAGATTTTAGAAGAACAAAGTCTTAGAAATTTATTAATCTTTTTAATCGGAAGTAATTGTGGCCTAAGAATCTCAGACATATTGTCATTAAACGTAGGAGATGTTAAAAATAAAAATTACATCCAATTAATTGAAAAGAAAACAGGTAAATCCAAAAAGATACAAATAAATTCTAAATTAAAACCTCTTCTTAACGCATTTACTAAAGGTAGAAAAGTAACAGAACCATTATTTACTACGATATTTAAAAATAGAATGGATAGATCGGCTGCATATCGAATAATTAACTCCGCTTGTGCCGAAGCTGGCATTGAAGCTAATATAGGAACGCACACCTTACGTAAAACATTCGGATATCATTATTACAAAAAGTATAAAGATGTAGTTATGTTGCAAAAAATTTTCAATCATAGTCATCCTGAAATAACTCTGCGATACATTGGACTTGAACAAGACAAAATTGATGAAAGCTATATAGACTTTATTCTATAGCAAAAAGCTTACCATAAAAGGAACAGAATACACCATTTTTAAATACAACTTTTTATGTAATTTGGCGCAAGAACTGAAAAAAGTTGTTATTACTGAATTTTAAAAGATAAAATTATAAATTTGTTACAAAAATACACCATTTTTTTAATTTTATGAAATTTGGTATTTTGTTTGTGTTACTATGTATTTCAGAGTATGTTTATTATACTTTGCACCAAATTACATAAAATGATGCAAGAACTAAGAGGTATAATGAAAAAAGATAATACTGAAATCTATAATAATATTATAGGAATTCCAAAAGCAATTTCTTATTATAATAATTATCCTTTTTATTTTGGTTTTTTCAAAGGTCTTGGATTTGATATCCTTTTGTCGGATAAAACTACTACAAAACTAATTAATGAAGGTTCCAATTACGTGGTTTCTGATACTTGCTTACCTATTAAAGTTTTTGTAGGTCATGTAATAAATTTATTAGAAAAAGGATGTAATACAATTTTCATACCATCTTTACAGTCAACAGCTTATAAAGTTAATAACTGTACAAAAATCAGGGGGTTACCTGAAATTATTAGAAATGTTATAGATAGACCTTTTAAAATGATTGAACCAACTCTAGATAAGACAAATAATATTTCTTTTAAAGATTTTTGTTACGATACAGCCCATCAATTAGATATTTTTGATGAAAATAAAATAGAAGTTGCAATTCAATATGGTTGGTCTATTTACAATAATTTCCAACAAATGACATTAGCAGGCATTCCATTTGAAGATGCCATTAAATATGCAATTGAAAACAAAATCGTTTCAAAACCGATTGAAATTGTTAAGCCTTTATCTGTAGTAATTATGGCACATGGATATAATTTATTTGATGAAAGAATTTCTATGAGTTTGATAAAAAAACTCGAAAAAATGGGGGTCAAAGCATATACAGGATTAAATGTTTCCAAGCAAGATGCTATCAGTTCTATTGAAAAACTTGGAGAAATTCAATATTGGGCAAATGAATTAGATTTAACTGGAGCAGCAGCTTATTATATGTTGAATAACAAAGTAGATGGTATTATTGCACTTTCTGCTTTTGGATGTGGACCAGATTCACTAATGGTAGATGAAATCCAATACCATGCTTCTGAAAAAGGACTTCCTATGATTCATTTAACAATAGATGAGCATACTGGCGAGGCCGGATTTATAACAAGAGTTGAAGCCTTTGTTGATATGCTAATTAGAAGAAAACGTAAAATTCTTAAAGATAATAACAATATCAAAAGATTACCTTCTTCAAAAAGAGAACAAACTGCAAAAAAAGATGATAAGACCGTAAATTTTGTATAGACAGGATAGTTAATTGAAAAACGATAATTTGAAAAAATTTAAATACAAAGGAGTTATTCATATCCATTCTCTAAATTCAGATGGGAGTGGAGATATTGAAATAATTTCTAAAGCTGCAAAAAAAGCTGGATTATCTTGGATTATAATTACTGACCACAATTATTTTGATACAAAAGAAGGTCTTTATAATGGTATTTATGTCATAAAAGGAGAAGAAATTTCACCTAAAAAAGAAAATCACTACATTGCTCTTGGTATAAATAAACAGATAGAACCTAATGAAAATCCACAAGTTTATATAAACGAAGTAAGAAAACAAAATGGAATTGGCTTTGCAGCTCATCCAGATGAATATCAACAAAGAAAAAATAACTATCCTCCTATTACCTGGAATAAGAATTTCATGCCAGATGGTGTAGAAATATGGAATTGGTTTTCTTGTTGGGGAGATAAATTAAATAGTAAAAATATTTTTACCTTAGCCTATTCATATTTATTCAAACATAAGCTTATATCAAAAGCTTCACAAGAATCTTTAAAATGGTGGGATAAATTAAACTCTAAAACGCAAACAATTGTGCCTGCAATAGGTGGAGTTGATGCTCATGCATTAAAAATAAACAATTATATACTACCTATTACAATTTTTCCATATAGAACGATGTTTAAAACTATAAACAATATTATATATTTAACTAAACCTTTATCAAACGATTTTAATATAGCAAAAGAACAAATCTTGAATGCCATAAAAAATGGTAATAACACAATAGTAAATCGTCATATACTCAATGAAATTCCAAATATTGAAATTAGTAATAGTTTAAAATCTGCTAATAGTGGAGATTTCTTAAACTTAGATAAAAAAACTTATTTAAAAGTAGATGTTAATAAGAAAGCTTTAATCAAAGTTATTTTGAACGGTCGAGAGCTTTATGAATGTGTTGCTAAGAAATGCAATCTATTATTAACAGAAATTGGTAAGTATCGTGTTGAGATACTTATTGGCAATAAAGGATTTGCGTATTCAAATCCTATTATTGTGATGTAGTGGGAGCCTGGTTTGAAAGAAGAAAGACAAAGAGAAGAACAAAAAAATAGATTTTTCCAAAAGGACAATACCATAGCTACAAAAGATAGAGTTGTAGCTTGGCCTAGAATGGGAAATATTGATTTAGCTCTGGTTGCTCTTGTAAGTTCTTTAGGAGTAAAAATAGTCGAAGCTCCACCTAACTCTAATGAAGCTTTAGAAATAGGAGTTAAAAACAGTATTGAAGGGATTTGCTTACCTTATAAACTAAACTTAGCTAATTATATTATGGCTCTTGAAAAAGGTGCCAATACTCTAATGATGTTCCAAGCTCCGGGTTCTTGTAGATTTGGTAATTATACAAAAATGGCTCAAAAAACTTTAAAGAAAATGGGTTATAAATTTGATATGGTAGTATTTGACATGTACCAAAGCAAAATGAAGCAAACTCTTCAAGCTTTCTGGCATGTTACAAGATGTGCAAATCCTTACAGATATTATAAGGGGTTTAGTACTGGTTTTAACAAAGCTTTTGCAATTGATACTGCTGAAAGATTATTATTCTACACTCGTCCAAGAGAATTAAATAAGGGAGAAGCTGAGCGTTGTTATAAAAAATGGTACAAAATAATTGCAGAAACAACTTCTATTTGGGGATGTAAACAATTAAAAAAACAAATAATTAATGATTTCAAAAAAATACCAATTGATAAGAATAAAATTGTTCCAAAAGTCTATTTATTGGGTGAATTCTTTGTACTCCTTGACCCATATACTAATAAAGAAATTGAAAAAACTTTAGGAGATTTAGGAGTAGAAGTTGAACGACAGATCTTCTTTTCAGATTGGCTTGAACACGTCTTACAACCGTCTTTTTTATACAAAAAAGAATCTCACAGAGAACGTTGTGTAAGATTTGCTGAAAAATATATGAAACGAGCAATTGGAGGAGAAACTATTGAAACAATAGGTGATACTGTTTTTGCGGCTAAAAATGGGATTGATGGGGTAATTCATATAATGCCATTCTCTTGCATGCCAGAAATTGTTTCTCAAAATATTCTTACAAAAGTAAGTAAAGAAGAAAATATCCCTGTAATGAGTTTAGTTTTAGATGAACAAACAGGAAAAGCTGGATATCAAACAAGAATCGAAGCTTTTATAGATTTGGTTAAACGTAAAAAAGTAAGACAAAAAAATATAAAAAATAAGGAAGAGGGTATTTTGCAATGTTAAAGCAAGAATCTAGAAACAAAATGACATTAGAAAGAATCAAATACTACAGACATCTTTTTGGAGGAGCTTTAGAATGTATTCAAAGTAGACTCTCAAAAAATCCTAAACCTTTGTGTTTTTCTTTAATGGTTACAAGTGCTTGCAATTGTGACTGTGATTTCTGTTTTTGGAAATCTAAAAAAGGTCAAGATGATATGCCCAAAGAAGAAATCATTAGACTTCTTACAGAAGCTGGAGAAATTGGCTATATGGATAGCATACTTTGGGGGGGAGAACCTTTATTGAGACAAGATTTTGCAGAAATTTGTAAAGCCTCTCACGATGCAGGACTTTATACAAAAATTGCAACAAACGGATGGTTTTTAGAAACGAATCCTGATTTCGCAAAATATACAGATTTATCATTTATTTCACTTGATGCAATTGGAAAAGCACATGATGATATCCGTCATATGCCAGGTATTTGTGACAAAGTTATGAGTGGTATTGAATACCATAAAATCCATTTTCCTAAAATGAGAATATACATTTGTTGTACAGTATCAACTCAAACAAGTTTTGAACAAATTAAAGAAGTAGCCCAATATTGTAAAGATGCCGATATTCTTCTTTACTTTACTGTTAATAAAGCAGCATCAAGACCTGAAGAAGCTCAAAATGTTGTCGAAACAGAACTTGAAAATGATCAATTAGCAGAAATGTTTATTAAAATTAAAGAATTAAAAAAACAAGGCTATCCAATTAGAAATTCATATTATTTTATGGATTACATTATTAATAAAAAAACTTACTATGAATGCCATTGGCCAAGAATTGCAACTGTTATTTATTCAAATGGCGATATGCTTAGATGCTATGATAGAAAACCTTTTATTAGTGTTAAAAACAGACCTTTGAAAGAAGTAATCAAAGATCCATTATTTATAGAAACAGTAAATAAATGCAAAGATTGTAAGTTAGCTTGTGTAGGGAATTATGCACTAGATGCTTCTGGACTATGGAAGCTTGAGTGGCCTGCAATCAAATCATTAATGGAAATTGCTATAACTTAAGGAGTAAAAAATGAAAAAATATATTGCAATTTTAATTTTATTAATATTTTCTGTAACGACTGTGCCAACAGAAGCGAGACGTTTTGTTTCTCCTGCTGAAAAAGCAAAGCTAGAAAAAATAAAACAACAAGAGGAATTACAATATTCTAATCTTAAATTACAGCAGGGAAATTATAACCAAGTACAACAATCTTCAAGTAAAATGTTAAATAATGAAAATGAAAATACAATAGAAGATGTTGTAAAATCAAAAAAACAAAACGATGCTTTCACAAATAAATATAAAGCAGGAGAAAGATTATATAACAATTCTTTAATAAGTCCAATTGAAGAAATGTTCAATGGAAAAAATGTTGAAATTTCAGGCTCTATGCTAAAACAAGTTGGTTATGATTTATTTGGGAATGTCGTATCATCAAATGCTACAACCGGAAAATTTGATAATAATTACAAATTAAATATTGGTGAAAAAGTTACGGCATATCTCCAAGGAGATTCTGTTGATGTTATGGCAATTTCGGGAGCTTCTTTACTTAATCCAATGACAACAACCACTGTAGACTCTAAGGGAAATTTATTTATTCAAGGGATAGGAATGGTTCAGGCAGAAGGTAAAAGTATCGGAGAAGTAGAAGCAGCTATTAATAAATTAGCAAATGCTAAATATAAAAGTTTAAAAATTCACCTTAATGTAACAACTGGACAAGAATTTGCAGTTTTCGTTTTTGGTCAAGTAAATAGACCTGGTAAAGTACTTGTGGGAAACAATTCTACTGTATTTGATGCTTTAAATATGGCTGGAGGTGTTAAAAAATCAGGTACATTGAGAAACATTTCATATTCAACAAATAATTCAAAACCAAAGAATATTGACTTGTATAAAACTATTTTCTTAGGTGAAGATGATGGCATTATTTTAAGACCAAATGATAAAATTTTCGTTAATAAAATTGGTAATGTAGTTGCAATAAAAAATGGTGTCATTGAACCTGGGATTTATGAAACAAAAGATAAAGAAGATATACAAAAAATAGTTAAATATGCTGGAGGCTTTGCTCCTACGACGCAAATATCAGAAGTAACACTTATTGGGTTCGATAAAGAAGCAAATCAAAAAACTGCTAAAAATATAGTTTGGAATAAAGCAAAAAATGTCGAATTAAATAATGGTGATTCTCTAGAATTCAGAGAATTATATAATGGTGTTGAGAATATTGTAACCATTCAAGGTAACATAAAACACCCAGCAACTTATGCATATACAAAAGGAATGAGATTATCAGACATCTTAAAGTCAGAAGATGAGCTTTTGGAAGAAACATTTTTAAATCAAGCAGTAATCAGAAGAATTTCTGGTAAAGACAATATGGTAGAAACAATACCAGTATTCTTAAAAGACTTCTTTGAAGGATTGTCCGACCCTCTTCTTCAACCAAAGGATGTCATAAGTATATACAAAAATACAAATTCAGAGTTTGTTGATATTTATGGATGTATAAATCAACCAAAACACCTTGCTTACATTGATGGTCTGACCTTAGATGATGTAATGACTGATATTCGTTTTATGGAAACAAATATCAAAAATGAGACATCGGAAGTTCAAAATGTATCGTATAAAAAACAATCAAACAATGAAGTTGTACTAACAGCAGGAACTACTAACGACAATAAACTTATTCCTGCCGAAAAAGTGGCTGTAGAAATCACAAATGAAGACGGCGATACTACATTGTATTATTTATACGATATTATGATTAATTCAGATAGAATAAAAGAAATCCCAATTCACGCAAATGACAAAATATTTTTCCGAACATTAAGAGACAATGAAGCAATTAAATATGTTAAAATATCTGGTTTTGTTGAACGTCCTGGCGTATATACAAGTATAGAAGGTAAAAAGCTAATTGATATGATAATGTTAGCAGGAGGTTTAACAGAAAAAGCAGATTTAAGAGGAATTGTATATAAAAGAGCAAATTTGCAAGGAAGACAGATTAATATTGCAAGAAAGAACAATGATAGAGATATTCGATTGCTTGAAGGTCGAATTGCTGGAGCGTGGAAAGCAACTGAAGCAGATCAACAAAGCAAAATGGATATGATTTCTATGATGAAAAATGAAGAAAAAGATCTTACAAAACGTTATACTGGCCAAATAGCTTTAAATATAAAGAGTAATGATATTAGAAAAATTCGAGATATCGATAATATAGAAGTTCAAGACGGCGATGACATATACATCCCTAGAATAAATAACCAAGTCAGTGTTATGGGAGAAGTTTACAATGAACAATCTTTTACATATAGACGAGGTGGTAGTGTTAGTTCTTATATTAAAGAAGTAGGTGGATATACTCCAAATGCAAACAAATTCAGAATTTATAAGGTTGGAGTAAATGGTAGGGCTGAAAAAGTTGGACGATTAGCTCAGGTAGAACCTGGAGATGTAATTGTTGTTCCTCGTAAAATTGCAGGAAACGATTGGATAACTCCAGTATGTGACACATTAAGAAGTATTGTTTCTGTAATGACAGCAGCATTTATTGTAACCAAAATTTAGGAAGTAAAATAATGAAAATATTGTCAAAATCTATACCAATAATGTTTACTTTCGATTTGATAATTTTAGGATTGTCAACAACATTTTGGTATGGATTTTTTCAATTACCTCAAAACCTAAAAATTGTAACTGTAATTTTTGTTGTACTTACAGGTTTAATATCTTTGTTTTTAAAAGCTAATTATAAGATAAGAGAATTCAATAATACAAAGAAAAATACATATTTATTATTTGAAGGCGTAATATTCTCTCAAATACCAGTATTTATATTTTTCTTGTTATACTTTAAACACCTAGTTGTAATTAAATTTTTATTCGCAAATTTAATTACAATATTTACTGGATTAAAGCTTTACAGACTAATTTTTCACTATTATTTATTTAACTTTAAACCTACTAAAAATGTTTTGATAATAGGAAATAACTCCTATTCGAAATTAATTGCAGATGAAATAATTAATAAAAAAGCATTAATGATGAATATTGTAGGGTTTGTTAAAGATTTTTCACAAGAAGATATTATTGAAGATAAGAGTTATAAAATATACAAACAGCCAGTTGATTTATCAAAACTAATAAAAGAAAAAAGGATTGATATAGTTGTTATAGCAAATAAACAAAGGCTAAATGATGAATTACTTTCTGCTTTAGTTCTAGCAATTCCAAGACACGTTAAACTTTATAGAATGCCAGACATGTATGAAATGATTACTGGTAAATTCTTCATAGACAAACAGTCGGTAAATAAATTATTCTATGATTTTATGAACAAACGTTCTATTGTTTATGATATTTGTAAAAGAATTTTTGATATTGTATCAGCTTTAATTATTCTATCTGTTACATTCCCAATTCTTTTCTATGTAGGAATTCGTGTAAAAATGGCTGATGGAGGAAAAGCTATTTATACACAAAATAGAATTGGTAAAGGTGGAAAAGTATTCAAATGCTACAAACTTCGAACAATGTACTCAAATGATTATATCCCTAAAAATGTGCAACAAGGTGGATATGCTCAAAACCAAGATTCTGATGATAGAGTAATTCCATTTTGTAAATTTGTAAGAAAGGCTCGTTTTGATGAAATCCCTCAAATGATAAATATTTTAAAGGGAGAAATGTCTATTGTTGGTCCAAGAACTGAATGGGAAGATTTGGTTAAATTATATTCAAAAGAAATACCTCATTATATTTGTCGACAATGGACGAAAACAGCGTGGACAGGCTGGGCACAAATTAATCAAGGTCATTGTATAAATAATGATGATGTGGCTGAAAAATTGCAATATGATTTGTATTACCTCAAACACAGAAATGTGTTGTGGGAAATCGGTATTCTAATAAAAGCAGTATTCTTGGCTCTAGGAGGAAGACATGGATAATGAATTAAAATTTAGTGTTCTTATACCTATTTATTATAAAGAAAATCCTGAATACTTTAATACCGCACTAGAAAGTATTGTTAATCAGACTTTAATGCCCAACGAAATAGTTATTGTTAAAGATGGGGTTTTGACTGAAGCTCTTGAAGATGTTATCGCAAAATATCTTTCCAAATATCCAGAATTATTTAATATTGTAGCTTTAGAAGACAATGTAGGCCAGGGCAAAGCGAGAAATACTGGCTTGCAAGCTAGTAAATATAATTATGTTGCTTTAATGGATAGTGACGATATTGCAAATTTAACAAGATTTGAAAAACAAATAGGATATCTAAAGAAACATCCTGAAATCGATTGTATTGGATCTAACATAACTGAATTCGAAGGAAATCCTGAAAATATTATATCTAAAAAAATTGTACCCATAACGCACGAAGAAATTTTCAAATTTGGTAAATGGCGTAGTCCAATGAACAATATGACCATTATTTACAAAAAAGATAAAGTTTTAGAAGTTGGGGGGTATAATTCATTCAACTTTGGCGAAGATTATTTGTTATTTGCCAAAATGCTTATGAATGGTTGTATGTTTCATAACTTTGAAGAGTGCTTAGTAAATGCACGTGCCGGTTCAAGAATGCTCGCAAAACGAGTTGGCTGGAATAAAATTAAACAAGAATTTTTATTATTTTATGAATTCAAAAAAATGGGCTACATAAATAATTATCAGTTTGTTAGAAATGTAACTCTAAAATTTTTATTAAGAGTTATACCAAACTGGTTGAGAAGTTGGATATATAAAAGGTTTTTGAGGAAGTAATTAAATGTTACAAATACCAATGATATCGATAATTATACCTATTTATAATGCAGAGAAATATATTTCTACTTGTTTAGGAAGTATTTTATCTCAGACTTTATATAATATTGAAATTATCTGTGTAAATGATGGTTCTACTGATAATTCTTTAGAAATATTAGAAGAATATCAAAAAAAAGACAGTAGAATTGTTATTTTAAACCAAGAAAATCAAGGAGTTTCTGTTGCAAGAAATTATGGGATCTCAAAAGCTACTGCTGAATATATTATGTTTATGGATGCAGATGACACAATAAAAAAAATAACCTGTGAAAAATTGTACAATTATATAAATAACACTGATATCGATATTGTTCAATTCCAGCACGTTAATATTGTTCTAAATAATAAATTTAAATTGTTTCCGTACAAAAAAAGTATAAAAAAAGCCTATAATGTTTTATCAAATTTAAAAATTAGTTTTCCTAAAAATGATTATATTTTTTGTTGGGATAGATTATATAGAAAAAATTTTATAGAAAATAATGGTATAAAATTTCCGTTAGGACAAAAGTTTGCTGAGGATTTTATATTTGTCGCTTTACTTTATTCAAAAAACCCCAAACAACTTATAGTAGAAGATTATTTATACAATCATGTTATAAATTCCGATTCTGTTTGCGGTTCTACAAAGCCTTATTCCAAGTTTGATAGTATAAAGAACTTGAATATTTTATTATACGAACAGTTATTTGATAAAAACATTGATTTATATTACTATTCATTGAATTTATTATTATATAATTTATTGGGCTTGTGGCATTCTTTGTATTTTTCAAAATATAAAGAAGAATATATCGAAAAAGTTTTAGAAATATTTAAAAGTATTGATGACAACAAAAAATTTGCTAGTCTTAGTACAACAAAAAAATATTTATTAATAGAAAAATTTAAATTATCAAAAATATATTGGTTTCTAATACATCCAATTGAAAAATATTTTTATAAATTTTTGTAAAACAAATTTTTATCAAAATTAATATCTTGGCAAATAATTTGAAAGGTATTTAAAAAATGAAACTGAATCTTAAAAATTTTCTATATTTACCAATAATATCGTTCTTTTTCCCAGCTTTTGCGGTAGCTATACCCGGATTGAGTGTTTCATTGAAAGTTCAATTTATAATACTTTGTATTTGCTGTTTTCTTTTACTATTAACCTCTGCTAGAATAACAATTAATAAAATTTTTTCTATTATAAATAATACCCCCTTAAAAACATTATTTATAACATTGTTTATTATAATTATAAATACATTATTTTTATCTTTATTTGGAGTTGAACGCTTTTCATTAGCTATATCTTCTATTATCATGCAGATATTTTTGGGTATTGGTATTATTCTTTTTTATTACCTCGGTGTTATTGATAATTATATTAGTTATAGAAGATATTTAAAATTTTTTATTCTTACTTTTTATGTAATTTTAGTTATTGGTCTTATAGCTTGGTTCGGTATGCTTTTTAATGTTGAAATAATTAATAACATTTTTGATTTTTTTGCGAATGCTAGAATTATAAATTTATCAAGAACTGGTTATGATTTATTTAGACAAACATCAAATTATTATGCTTTTGGTTTACCACGCTTAGATAATTTATATGAAGAACCTGGGTGGTACGCACGTTTGATTGTGATTTTCTTACCTTTAATTTATTCTATTTCTTTTTCTAAGACGAAAATTTATAGTAATAAAGTGTTAAATGTAATGATAAAAAAAACAATAGTTCCGCTAGCTTGGATTAATTTGATTTTAACATTTTCACCAATTTTTTTAATATTAGCGATTGCTTTAACAATAATATTATATATAAATAAAATTGTAAGATATTTAAAATATTTAGTATTTCCAACATTAGGTGTTTTAATAATATTATGTATTGTAATTTCAAATGTTGATTTGTCAGACACATATTTATCTCGAATTATAAATGTATTAACTAAAATTAAAACTTTTGAAGATTTTATTCTGGTTGAAGGGAGTTTAGCCACTAGAATAGTGAGCTATGTAAATTCTTGTTGTATTTTTAAAGACCATATATTAACGGGGGTTGGTTTGGGGAATATTGGGAATTTTATGATAAATCAATTAGAATCTTCTCCCTTACCATTAACACCAGAAATACAAACAAAATTAAATTTTTCTTATGCGTATAATGTTCCTTATAGTACAAATATAGGTTTTATATATAATTTTTTAGCAGAACACGGAATTATAATAACAACAATTTGGATGGTTTTTGTTTATAAGCTTTATTTTTCTATCAATATGATATGTAAATATTTTATTAGAAATCATTTCTCTTCTTTTGAAAAAGATATTTCAATAGGCTTAAAAGGTTGTTTAATTAGCATTATTATTTTATTTTTATATGAAAATTATTTTACAATGCCGGAAATGTATCTCGTATTCATACTTATATCAATATTAATTTATAAATTTAAAAAGAATAATAAACAAAAGGAGAATAAAATATGATTAAAAATTTTTATAAAAGCGTGAGTTCATTTTTTCAAAATATTTTTAGAACTCGTTATCAAACTGATATGTACATTGCACAAGTGCAAACAGTTTCACAAGTTCATCAAAAAACATTTGCAGAATATAAAAATATAAACAATGGAAAAGATATTGTTATAATTGGAACAGGTCCGAGTTTAAATAAATATAAATATTTAGATGATGTTGTAAACATTGGTCTTAATAGTGCAATTAGTAATAAATCTTTAAATTTAGATTATTTGTTTGTTCAAGATTATAATGGACTTAAAAAATGTATTTCAGATATTGAACAGACTGAGCAAATAACAAAATTTTATGGTTGTATTCCTCGGCAGTTTTATGGATTAAAGGAATCACATTTAAATAATGCAATTATTCCAGAATCAATAATTAATAAACATTCTGCAAAAAAATATTTTGTGTATTGTAAATATCCATATTTACCAATAACTTTTAATCCAAATATCGATTATACTTGGCTTGCAGATGGTGGTTCAGTTGCGTTTTCTGCAATTCAATTCGCTCTTTATACTAACCCTAAGAGAATATACTTAGTTGGTTGCGATTGTTCTAACGGGTATTATAATACGAATAATAAAAAAATAAAAATTGATAAAAAGTATATAAATAGTTGGAAAGAACTTAAAAAGTTTGCTGATATCTATTATCCAGATATCGAAATTATATCTGTTAACCCTGTTGGTTTAAGAGGCATTTTTAAAGATTTTGATCAGGAGTAACATAATTAATGTCAAATACAAAACAACTACGAAACAACACAATAGCTTTAGCAATAATTCAAATATTGAATTATATTTTACCATTCATTACTTTGCCTTACGTTGCAAGGATTTTTGAAGTTGACAAATTTGGTATTATATTCTTTGCTCAAGTTTTTATGGATTATTTCTGGCGTTTAATTATGTTTGGATTTGATTTATCTGGAGTAAGAGAAATTTCAATAAATAGAGAAAATAAAGAAAAATGCGAACATATTTTTAATTCAATATTGAATGTGCAAATATTATTTTTTATTATAGGATTTCTCATATTAATGTTAATAACATTAATAATTCCAAAATTTAGAGTTGATTGGTTAATTTATCACTTAACGTATGTAGGTTTAGTTGGACAAATACTTTTATTTACATGGTTTTATCAAGGAATGGAGAGGATGAAGTTTATTACAATATTAAATATTATTACTCGATTTTCTTTTTTAATATTAGTATTTTCTTGCATAAAAACATCTGAAGATTATATTTTATATCCGTTGTTTAATTCAATATCTTATTTAATTACAGGTATAGTTAGTTTGGTATTTATTAAAAAATATTTTAATATTCAATTTAGAATTGTTACTTTGAAAGATATATTTAAAACCATTAAATACAGTAGCCCATATTTTTTAACAAAAGTTTCTATTGCATTGTATCGTTCAACAAGTGCTTTTGTTTTAGGTTTAGTTGTTACATCTATGGTTGTTGCTTATTATGTTGCAGCAGATAAAATATTTTGGGGTATTTTTGCGTTATATTTAACATTTGTTAATGCACTATTCCCTTATATGTCCAGAAATAAAGATATTGTATTTTTTAAAAAAATGATAAAATATTTAGTATTTTTATCAATTGGTGCAAGTATATTTTTATTTTTTGCATCTAAGTTTTTAATACTAATATTCTTTTCAGAAAAATATTTGGAAGCTGTAAAAATATTACAAATATTTAGCTTATCTTTTGTTTTTTACATTTTTGTAGATACATTAGGATTCCCATTATTAGGAGCTTTTGGCCATATCAAAGAAACTAATCAATGCTACATTATAGGTGGAATCTTTAATCTTATAGGATTATTGGTTTTATATATTTTAAACTTAATTAATATTTATAATGTTGCGATTTTAGTCTCTTGTACATATTTAATTATGTTTTTACACCGAATTTATTATGTAAAAAAATATAAATTATTAAATATAGAAAAGAGGGATTTATGAAGAATAAAGATTATTGTGTTAAAGATTTTCAAAAAAAATTGAACAAATCAAAATCTGATTATTTTCATGCTTTATTTGGTTTTTACGATTATCATAATCAGATTTATTCTATATTGAAAAATAATACTTCCACTAAAAATTGTCAAAATGATAATAACTTAATTATAAAAATATGTATGCCAGATGAAGGTATAAGTGCTTTTACATTATCTCATCTCTTAAATGATTTATATATTGTAAATAGAGAATTAAATAAAATATTTATTCACAATTTAAATAAATATTATGGAAAAGAATTAGGTATTAAAAAGATTTTTGAACTTAATATTAAAGAAGTTCGACCTGGGAGTTGCATTATTGTAACAAGTTTTGTACTTCCTATAGTTACAGCAGAAATGATAATTCCATTTGTTAATGAATTAACCGACGGAAGACTTAAAATGTTATCAGTGGCGTTTGCACGTTTCTTAAAGGAGGTTCTTTCTAAACCGGATTCTCTAAATAACGAAACCATAAAAAAGTACATTGCTGATTTTTATAAAAGAATTCATAAATTAAAAAATGTTCAAGAAGTTCAGTATACAATTGATAATGAAACAGAAAAAGTTACAAAAGATAAAATGATTAATTTTTATGCTTAATATATAAAGGAGACAACATGCAACAACAATTAAACTACTACTGTCCGCAGGACGAATTGGACGAAGAACTCACTATCGACTTAAAGAAAATTTTCTTTGCACTTTGGAGCAGAAAGTTCCTTATTGCAAAAATATTTGTCGCAGTTTTTCTATTCTTTGTCTTGATGACTTTTATTTCGGCAAAAAAATACACAGTTGATGCCGATTTATATATCAACAAAACAAACAATTCTAACATGGCGGAAATTAATCCGTATTTTATCTCAGAAATTGGTACAGGTTCTGGCATGGCTGCTATGCTTTCAGGAGGTGGAAATTTAACAAATGAACTTGAACTTATGCAATCCCCTCTTGTAATTGATAAAGTTATTCAAGAAAATGATATTCGGTATAAAAAGCTTTTCGGAATTTTTCCAACAGTTAAAACTGGTCAGCTTATGTCTACTGAAAAATTTCTTAAGAAAAAAGTTTCTTTTGAAATAAAAAAAGGTACCAATGTTATTACTGTAAGCTACAAAGATAAAGATAAAGAGTTAGCTTATAGTATTGTTAATTCTATTATTAATAATTATGTAGAACTACATAAAAATTTAAATACTGAAAAAGCTAAATCAGATAAAGCTGTATTAGAAGATGAATACAATAAAGCTAAAGCAGATTTAAATAAAAAAATGAATTCTTTAAGTGGAATGCCATCGCAAGCAATGGCTGGTTCTGGTGGAATTAGTGCAATGAGTGCATTCTCTCAATCAGCAAGAAAAGCTATGTCTAGCATTCAAGGACAATATGTAAGCGGAATAAAATCTGAAATAAGTCTTAGGGAAGATGCTGAAAAGGTGTCCGAACTTGCTAAAAAATTAGAATGGGCAAAACTTGTAGATAATATGTCTGAATCATCAAATGTTGTAGTTTTAAAAGAGCCAAGACACCTACAAGACTATGAGCAAGTATCACCTAAATTATTTACCAATATTATTTTAGGAATTGTATTTGGTGCAATTGCTTCACTATTTGCAGTGATTTTTGCAGAAAATACTGATAAAAAACTTACTTATTCAATGCTCAGCGAAAACATTATCTATAATGGCGAAAATGATTTTACTGATTTAAAAGTTCAAATACTTGCTAAAAAAGATAAAAAAATTGCTTGTGTAATGTTTGAAGAATTGAGTTCGTTTTTAGCATTACAATTAAAAGATTTTAAGAATTTAGATTTCATAAAAGCGGATATTTCATCTGAATTTGTTGAAAGAGTTAAGAATTCTGAAGAAGTAATCATATTCGCTTCAATAAATAAAACAAATTCAAAATTCTACAAGCAAATTAAGCAAATGCTTAATGAAATGAATAGAGAAATTAGTTTAGAAGTATTAATATAAAGGAGAGGGTATGAAAACAAGAGTAGAAAAACAATCAACTGTTTGGCAATCTAATTCTATGGGTTGCTTTGATAAACTTAAATTAAAACTAAACAATTTTGTAATTGATCAAACAATAAATTATTTAGGTCATAATTTCAACAAACAAAAACTTATTAATCTTGCTAAAATCTTTGAAAAAATTGCAGGTTCTAAAGGCGGAATTAACCACGCTAGAAGAATGCAATGGTTATTTGAATCTGAACATCCACATTTATATTGGTGGAAAAAGATTTTAACAGAATTACATCCAAATTGCAGAAACAAATGGATTAAAAACTTCTTTGTGAACGGATATTACGGAGATAACCTAAGAAAAAGATCTGAATTTAATGAGAAAAATGGATTTTTCCCGCCAACCGTATTATTGGCAAGTATTACAAAAAACTGCAACTTCCATTGCAAAGGTTGTTGGGCTCATGAATATGATGTTCGTGAGGATTTGACAAAAGAAAAATGGAGAGAAATTTTCACCGAAGCTCGTGATGTTATGGGAATTCACATATTCCCTATCGTGGGCGGAGAGCCGTTCTGCCGCAAAGAGTTTTTAGAACTTTGTGAAGAATTTAACGATTGTACGTTTATTACATTCACTAACGGTTCTTTGATTACTGAAAAAACTGTCGAAAAACTGAAAAAACTCGGCAACGTTCAACCAATGTTCTCATTAGGCGGAATGAGAGAAAATAACGACAAAATCAGAGGCGAAGGTTGTTTTGATATGGTTATGAAGAAAATGGATATGCTGAAAAAAGCCGGTATTTTCTTCGGCAGTTCAATCACAGTAACAAGAGAAAATTGTGACGAAGTAACATCTGATGAGTTTATGAAAATGCTTTCAGATAAAGGTTGTTTGTGGTCTTGGTTCTTCCACTATGTGCCAATCGGAGAAAATCCTGATGTCGATTTAGTTCCTGATGCTAAACAAAGACAACAAATCTTGAAAGCAGTCTATAATGCAAGAAACACTTTACCTATGATGACTGTTGATTTCTGGGGTGACGGCCCTGAAATGATGGGTTGTATTGCCGGCGGCAGACAGTATATTCACGTTAACCCAAAAGGTGATGTTGAACCATGTACTTTTGTTCACCTTGCAACTCATAATGTTAATAATTGTACATTGACAGAAGCTCTTGCAGCTCCGTTTATGAGGGCAATCAGAGATGGTATTCCTTACGATGACGGTAATATGTTAAGACCTTGCATGATTGTTGACAGACCTGATATTTTAAGAAAATACTATGAGGAATTTAAGCCTTATGAAACACATGAAAAGGCTGCGGATTATTTAACAAATCCTGAAATTACAGCAAAAATCGATAAATACTCATCAGATGTTAAAGAAATCCTTGATGTAGATTGGAGAAATAATCTTTGGATGACTATTTTCCCTCTTGAAGGCGAGTATTATGTTGACAGAGATACTTTCTGCTCGACTGAAAAACCGAACGGAGAGAATGCTCACAAATGTACAGGTCTTTGTGCAGAATGTGGTAAATAAAAATGAAAAAGACATTGCTTTTATTTGCAATATTTATAATTTTTTCAATCACTTCGATAACTTGTCCCATAATTGAATTATGGGACAGGGTTTTCATTATGCATTTGCAAGAAATATTAAAAAATATACCGTTGTGGATTGCTTTATTGCCGGATTGCAAGCTGTATTCAATAATGATTGTTTTGCCATTAGTTATTTTTGGCATTTGGTTTTTAAAAAGAAAAGAATATAAATCTATTGTATATTTCTATTCAATTCCGCTTGTAACATTTCTTTTAAACTGTATAATTAAGCCTCTTGTACATCGAGCAAGACCTCCTTATGAAATGCAAATTGCAATACATCCTGAAAGTTTCAGTTATGTATCAAGCCACAGTCTGGTTACATTCTGCCTGTGGGGAATAATAATTTATTTTATAAATAAATACTGCAAAAATCGAGTTTTGAGATATGCAGGAATAGTCTTTGCTATTATATGGATTTTGTTTGTCGGAATCTCAAGAATATGGCTTGGAGTACATAATCCAACAGACGTTATTGGTGCTTATCTGCTGGGTTTGGCTCTGTTATCAGTTTACACTAAATTATTCAAAAAAGGCGGTTTGAATGAATAACGTCCTTGTAGTTGCAAATTTTAGTGCAGGAAGAAAACAAGCAATAAAATACAGAAAGAAAATTCAAAAGTTTCTTTTAAGAAAACAAGTGTATTTTCATTTTGTAACGATAGACCAACTGAATGAAGTTGAAATGGATATATTCGATACAATACTTGCCGTTGGCGGAGATGGAACGGTTAATAAGGTTTTACCGTATTTAGTTGGAACGAATAAAAATTTGGGGATTATTCCTTGCGGAACTGCAAATTTGTTGGCAGCTAAACTCGGAATAAACAATATATCTAAAGCATTAAAGGCTATTGATAAAGAAAATGTCAGAAAAATAGATGTGATGTCTATTAATGATAAATTGTCTGTTTTGCGTTGCGGAATAGGATATGATGCTGATATTATCGGGAAAACACCACAAAGTTTGAAAAATAAGTTCGGTTACTTTGCATATTTTATAACAGGTATTATTTTTGCATTAAGGTTTAAAGAGAGGGAATATAAAATGCTTATTGACGGAGAACAACGCAATATAAACGCTTCCTGTATAATATTCGCTAATGCAGCAAATATGTATCGTAATATAGTTTCGCTTGCACATAGTTCGACATTAGATGATGGCTTAATGGATATATTTGTTTTAAAAACGTCAAATCCGATTATATTCTTCTTTGAATTGCTATGTATTATATTAAAAATAAGAAAAAATAGTAATCGTGCAGAATATATTCGTGCGAAAGATGTTAATATTGAAAATTCTTGGCTTACTTGTCATATAGATGGAGAAAAAATAAACTTTAAAGAAAATATACGAATAAATATATTAGATAATGCAATAGAAGTTTTTAACAAATAAACAGTAAATATATATATATACTGGAAGTACTTATAAAGTTAACAAAATTGTATATGCGAGATATTGAATCACCAAATAAAACTCTATAAGTCAGTTTGAGACCGTTGCGTTATAATGCTTGTGTATGAATAATTAATGAAATATTGCATATTGCCATCATTTTAGGGCTTAGTTGCCGTTTTATTAAGATACTTATCCCCTATTCTATATCAAAACTCCATTACTTCTAATACAAATATTACTGTGCATATTTGAAAAATGTACTTCTTTTGATGTTGCACATATTCATTACATCTTTAACCTTAATCAGTCCTTGTTTGTAAAGCTCATAGCACCTTATAAAATCTTTAGGTATTTCAGATTTAGGTCTTCCAAATTTAACATTACGTTTATGAGCTGATGCAATTCCTTCAGCTTGTCTTATTTTAATGCTTTCCCTTTCCTTTTGAGCAACATACCCTAGTAGCTTAAGTACAATATCAGTAATCAATTGCCCAGTAAGACCATTGGAATTGTTTTTTGTATTTAATATAGGCATATCAAGAATTTGTATATCGACTCCCATATTGATTATAGATTCCCATTCTTTGCATATTTCAGAATAATTTCTTCCGAATCTGTCAATTGAGTGACAGATAACTAGGTCTCCTTTTCTAAGTAGGCTCTTCATTTGTTGGTATTTTTCTCGACCAACAAAGTTTTTACCTGAAGCTTTTTCTATTACAATTTCATCAACCTCTATGCCTTTGAGGGCATCTATTTGTCTTTGCTCATTTTGTAAACGATGACTACAACGAACATATGCAAATGTTTTACTCATAATTAATTATTCCTTATGTTATGTAATACCCTTTGGGAATTTTTAGAAATTCCCTAAACTTTAGCTACTGCCACACAATCACAATTTGCATATCAGTAGATTAATTTCACAAACTCCAATCTGAATAATCGCCTCAGCTCTATTTTTGAACTTTACCAAACAATCCATATTGTGATTAACTTTATAAGGTTTTAGTCCAAACCTTGCCAATTTATCTTCAATACATTCAACATAAACGCTGTAAATTTCCTGTCTGTGTTTAGCACACCATTTGTAGAATGAGAGCGTAGCAGCCGTTTGTTCATCCTGCAACTTCTTAAGTTGCCCAACAAAATCTTTATATGTTTTTATTTCTATTTCTGTATTTTCCATAGCTATTTCCCTTTTAATCATTATTAAACAGTTGTGCATCAATATATTCTTCAAATGGATACAAAACCAACACTCGACCTGCTTTATCAGTATCCATATAACTGATGGAATCTGATTTAATTGTGTTGTAACTGTTGCCTTCTTCGTCTCGGCTGTGAATCACTGGAATATCACCTAATTGATTCATTGCTATCATTAAATCTTTAATGAGTTCTCTTATTTTAATTGTTTCAATTTTATTTTTCATTTTGATTGCTCCTTTGTTATAGGAGGGGGAAAAGAATCCCCCTCTAATCTATGCTACTTGTTTGACTTCCTGTGTATCGGTTATTTCTTCAATCTCATACTGCTTGATGAAACCGTTCCACATCTGAATAAACTCTGGATAAGCATATTGACCTTCACAAGAAATCTTCACATACTCTTCTCCAGTGTATAGCTTTTCAAATGGCTCATCCCCTAACCATTTCTCTGTTTTATAATCATAGTCGCACTCTTCCCAGCCAACTATGAAACCGATTTTCAAATCATCTATATCCAAGCTGTATGGTTCTTTATCTGATTGCTTTTCTGTGATTTCTATAATCATTCCCCCATTGTTATTATCGGTACGATTAAAGTATCTTTTGATGACCTTCTTATCAAACACATCTGGAATAGACATACTGCCTTTACGGAAATTTCTTTCAAGATATAGTGAACCTTCATCATCAATAATCTTCATGAAGTCTTTGAGAGTTTTTCTCGGATAACTCCTATCGGTAATCATTTCCATAAAGTCTCGTATAAAGTGATTGTGCATAACTCTTCCAATTCCCCATTGGTGGTGAACCAATCTTATATTTACTTTTCCGTTCCAATAAGTTCTTTTTATTAAAAATGCTGTGCGTTGTCCCATAATATTATTTCCTTTCATTTTATTTTTGTAATAACTATGTTTACCCCGGAGGGGGTAGAGGAATGAATCCCCTTAATATTCCGATGGCAAGTAGAACGTAAATCTTAAGGGTTCTAGTGCCGATAGCGATAAGAAAAACTTATATGTGGTTATTTCATCATCATCTTTTAGTGGTAAATCAATATATTCGATTTCCTGTTTTAGAATTTCTATATGGTCGTTATAATCATTTCCGATATAACCTTCAGTGAATACTTCCATATGTCCTTTGTTTTCTTTATTTACACATATTTCAATCACAAAGAATTCATATTCATTTTGTTCATATGCTTTCAATATTTGGGGCATATAGGAAACCATATTATCTACCACCCAAAAAGCATTCATTGATTTTTGAAAATCATAAATACCTTCCGTATAGTTAAGAGTTTGACAGTATGGTCTTTTGAATAATCTTTCTGACCCTTGGTTTCTGCTGTAAACTTGTTCTGCTGTATTATAAGTTATCATTTTGTTCACCTTCGCTTTCTTCAATCAATTCTTTTAATTTTTCATTTAAATCAAATGCTACATCGCAGTTATAGAACCATTCACAATGTTTACAAATTATATATTGAGATTCCATTTCTTCTTGGTTACTGCTAATATTTTCTTTTTCAAAACTGCATTTCATTTTTGTTCCTCCAGAGAGGGTAAGGGCAAAAGCCCTTACACCAACTCCATCTTGGTATATACCGAAGACTTCAAGAGAGCCTTGTATAACTCTGCATATTTAGCCTTCATGGTCTTCATATCAAGTGAATTCCGAAGGATTTCAGATAGTTTGAAGGTGTGCTTGCCTGCTGGAAGTTCTTTTAGATTGTTTTCTTCCATTAATTGACGAACCTCTTGAAGTTTTTCCTTCTTAAGTTCAGTTAATTCTTCGATTTTTTGTGAAAGACTTAAGATAATACCTGCTTGTTCTTCAAGATTAATATCTGTTACTAATACTTTTGTATTTTTCATAGTAATTGCTCCTTGTTGTTTACTGTATTACTTGCTGTAAGCTGCTTACAGGTCTATTATAACGCTTTTTCACGACCAACGCAGCCCATGTGCATCTATTCTGCAGCAATTCTTTACAATTAACGTGAAAACACGTGCAAAATAGCAAAAGTAATATATAATACATGTGGGAGATAAAAATATGACAGTAAAAAATACTAATAAACAAACGCCTTATAAAGTCCCGGCAAGAATGAAGAAGAAGGTCAGAGCCTTCTTAGAAAGTTTTCTGGAAGAGCATGAAATTAGTATTC
Source organism: Candidatus Gastranaerophilales bacterium (assembly GCA_944324195.1). Lineage (GTDB taxonomy): Bacteria > Cyanobacteriota > Vampirovibrionia > Gastranaerophilales > Gastranaerophilaceae > CAG-196. Next base: position 20,464 of record CALUVJ010000003.1, on the reverse strand, counting down.
CTGAATTAGTTGGCAGAATGCATGACAAATTGGGAAGGTCTTCAAGTACATCTAGTATGTATGATAAATTTTCCAGAGCATCTTTTAAATTATCAGAAATCATGGAAATACTTGACCTGTATGGGTATGAATTAAAAATTGTCCCAAATAGGGCGATAGAGGGTTCTGAAAGCGAATGTAACAATTTAAGATAAAACCCTCATAGAATTTTTCAAGATTTCTGGGAACTTTACCTATAACAAAGGAGATAATATGAAACAACTTATAATAGGATTGTGCATTGGATTAGCCGTTGGGCTAACTTGCACAGGATGTTCAATAGCAAAAGCATTTATAACAGCAGAACCTCTGCAAGTTGTAATGACTGATAGAAACCACGTTACAACAACTAAAGTAACCACTGAAGAAGGCACTTATAGAATATTTATGGCTGAAAGTACAAACGGTAACGGTGGTATTGGCATTAGTGCGATAAAGATTAAGTAACTTAATTTATCCATTTAATAACGGATTCTCCATTGTATCCTTTTTGCCATACATACCACGCATAAGCGATAGCTGAAGATGTATAGGTATCAAAATCCCCATTCTTAGCACAATTTATTCTACTACTTGATACATATATTACTTTTGGAGGAAACTTTATAAACAATTCCTTCCTGCTCCTGCTTTCCAAGAACAGTACCTTTAAAAACATACAAACATATCTTCCGACATCAACCAATTCAAGAGCCTTTTCTACAAATTCTTTAGCATATTTATACGGAGGATTGGTTACTATATCCCCATTGTGATAAGGTTCTTTACTTTGCAAGAAATCTTCAGTTGCCCCATAACCTCTATCAATTAAATCCGTTGCCTTACCAAGTTTATCAACATTACCAAATACTTTAGCTAAATGCCCTTGACCACAAGCACATTCCCAGATGTTATTCAATTCTGGTACAACATCAAGCAATAATTCAGCAGCTTTTGGTTCTGTAGCATAAAAATCATTCTCCTCTCTAATACCAAGAGAATGATTTGAAGCTCCTAAGTTTGTATATACAGAAAGATTGCTCATATATAGTAAAATGTAATTTCTAATGTGAATTAGACTCATTTCTTAGTAAAAACAAAATGTTACAAGTTTGTTACCCTAAGAGCAAAAAACTATTGAAAAATACAAAGTTTTTTGCTATAGTAAAAATGGAGGTGTAATATCATGTTTAATCGACCAACATATCTAAATAAATTAATATCATTTAAAGACCACGAATTAATTAAGGTTATAACTGGGATTAGAAGATGTGGTAAATCAAGTTTATTGATGTTATTTGCAGAGTATCTCGAATCAGTTGGGATTAATAAAGATAATATACTCCGAATTAATTTTGAAGATTTAGAGTATGGTAATATGACTTATTTAGAACTTAATGACTTTATTAAAGATAAGCTAAGTTCAACAGAAGGTAAGTTATACATATTACTTGACGAGATACAGAAGATTGACAAATGGGAGTTGGCTGTTAATTCGTTGAGATTAGATTTCAGAACCGATATGTACATCACAGGTTCTAATGCTTATATGTTATCTTCTCAACTATCAACATACTTATCAGGAAGGTATGTCGAAATTAAAATGCAACCTTTGACATTTAAGGAGTTTCTGGAGTTTTATAATAATGTTGATATGCCACGTGAAGCTAAGTTCAATGCTTATCTTAAATATGGAGGTATGCCGGGGTTAGTTCTATTTAATTTTAATGAAGAACTGATTACACAAACTTTAGACGGTATATTCTCTACTGTATTAACCAAAGATATAATAGAACAGGCTGATGTAAGAGACCCTGCGTTAATAAAGAAAATAACTAAATTTTTGGCAGATAACATTGGCAACAATATCTCAATAAACAAGATTAAGAATACATTAGTATCACAGAATACGGTTTCTAAAGGTATCAAACCAAGCACAATTGATAATTATATAATGCTACTAGAGAATGCTTTTGTATTTTATAATGCAAGTCGCTATGACATCAAAGGAAAAGAATACCTTAAAACACAAGGCAAGTATTATATGGCAGATACAGGCTTAAGAAACTTCTTCCTAGGCTTTAAAGGTGAAGATAAAGGACATCTTATAGAGAATGTTGTTTACCTTGAGTTATTGCATAGAGGTTATAATATATCTATAGGTAAGATTGATACAAAAGAAGTTGATTTCATAGCTACCAAGTTTAATGAGAAACTATATGTGCAAGTTAGTGATACGTTATTGGAAGAATCTACAAGAACCAGAGAGTTCGCTTCATTAAAAGCTATAAATGATAACTTTGAAAAGATTATACTTACACTGGATAGTATGTTTGTAGGAACAAATGACGACGGTATCAAGGTATTGAACTTAATTGATTGGTTAGTTGAATAACAAAAATTCCATTATGTAATTTTATGTAATTGAATTAAAAGTAAGCCTAAAATATTAAAAATAAACGAGTGTAAGAAAACGAAAACAAATCCTAAAAAGCCTTGCATTTGTTGATTCAGAAACACATTAGTTTACACTAAACTCTGAAAATTCCTCTCCTTGTAAGGGAGACGCTCTACCAACTGAGCTAAACGCCCTCGGAAATTTCCCCTCGCCGCCTTTCGCTGACACTCCTTACGCCGCCTTCTGTTGATGCTTTCTCCGCCCTTTGCTGACGTTTCTTGCACCACCCTTCGCTGACGCTTCTTGCGTTGCCTTCAGTTGATGCATTCCGCACCGACCCTTGCTGACGCTTCTTATGCCGCTTTTTGCTGACACATTACGTACCGCTTTTTGCTGACGCTTCCCGGAGAGGTGAAACTGTACCGGCTGTCAACCAAGTTTATATTAATTCAAACAAAATTTGTTGTCAAATACTTTTGTTAATATCCTGATATGGTTCTGCATGAATTATTATAAAAACATTGTCCATAACAGACTTTATTTCGTTTTCAATCTGATCGCATATTGCATGGCAGCATTGGAGTTTCATATCCGGGTTGAACAAAAGTGTCATTTCTACTTCTTTATACTGCCCCGATTTTCTGCCTTTAATATTTTTATAACCTTTAATAACTTTGTTTTTATTTATAACTTCCTCTATTTTTTGAATGTCACTTGCAGGAATCGAACCGTCAAGAAGGTTATTAAGGGTTTCTTTTGAAATGGAAAAACCGGCTTTTAGTATAATCAATGCAACGATTATTGCAATAATAGGGTCAAGTGCAGTAATTCCCGTGATTTTTATTAAAACTAAGCCGGCAAGTACTCCAAAGGCAGAATATATATCGGTGCTCAAATGTTGTGCGTCCGCATATAGCGATACCGAATCCGATTTTTGGGCAACGTAAAAAAGGTATTTGCTTACAAGAAAATTGGCAATAACGGCAAATGCCATAACAAAAATTCCTATAGTCGGTTCAGATTTAACGTGATAACCAAAAATTAATTTATTGGAAGCTTCATAAATGATATAAAGCCCCGCAAAAATAATTAAACCGCCTTCTATAAAACCGGACATATCCTCGTATTTTCCATGCCCGAAAGGATGTTCTTTGTCAGCAGGTTCTGAGGAACGGGTTACTGCAAAAAAAGTCAATACAGATGCCAAAAAATCAGATAAAGAGTGAATCGCTTCCGATATAATACTTATACTTCCGGATACAATTCCGGCGATAACTTTTAGAAGAATCACAATCGCATTGGAAGTAATAGACAGGCCGGCTGCAAATTTCTTTTCAGCATCAATATTCATACAGGCTCCTTATGCAACTCCGTTGTTAAGCAAATCATGGATATGAATTACGCCTACAGGTTTTGAATTTTCAACTACAAAAAGATTTGTAATCTTTTTATCATGCATAATCTTTAAAGCTTCTGCCGTCATTGCATTTGGAGAAATTGTTTTAGGGTTTCTTGTCATCAAATCAATAGCTTTTTCCTCCAGAATTTTCGATGAAAGACACCTTCTCAAATCACCATCAGTAAGTATGCCGGTTAAAATTCCCGACTGATTTATAAATCCTACGCATCCCAAGCGTTTGGAAGTCATTTCAAGCAGTACAGCCTGCATATTTGAATTTTCGTCCAAAAGCGGCATTTCCTGCCCGGTGTGCATGAGATCGGATACACGCTTAAGTATAGCACCGAGCTTTCCTCCGGGATGTCTGTCATTAAAGTCCTCTTTTGAAAAACCTTTACGCTCAATCATTCCGATTGTCAAAATATCACCCAAGACCAGCGTCGCAGTTGTCGAATTGGTAGGCGCTAACCCAAGAGGGCAGGCTTCACCGTTATTCGGAAGCGCAAGAACGACATCTCCTGCCTTTCCCAGAGAGCTTTCAGGATTTTTTGTTATTGCAACCAAGGTTATACCAAACCTTTTGCAATAATTAAGAATATCGATTAATTCCCTTGATTCTCCGCTGTTAGAAATTGCAATGACAACATCATCCTCTGTTATCATTCCGAGATCGCCATGGCTTGCTTCTGCCGGATGTACAAAAAATGATGGTGTTCCGGTTGAAGCAAGTGAAGCGGCAATCTTTTTCCCGATATGCCCGGACTTGCCCATGCCGGTAATAATTATTCTGCCCTTTGCATTCTGCATAAAATCCAAAGCCTTTGTAAGACTATCAGCATCAAGAGAATGTTTTAATTCTTCTATTGCTTTAATCTCTCTGTCAATTGTCCTTATTGCAGAGAGTCTGTCTAATTCTTTTTGAGATTGTTGAACAGTTGCAGACATTTTTCATACTCCTTTTAACTATGACTTATCGGGTGACATTGGTGATTATTCCACGTCTATTTTTAATTTTCCGGTCACCCTCTGCTGACTTTGCTGCTAGCCGGCTGCACCGTGCGTTTTTTTACTTTGACTTATCTACTCCTTCCCCTCCCCCCTTGCGGGAGAGCGGATTTTCGGCAGGGCGGAGCGAAGCGAGCCCGTAAGGTGTCGGGAAGCTGGGAACTTTCCGCCACCCCTAATAATCCAAGACAGGGATAGGGGTGAGGGGTTAATATTTCCCCTGTCACTGCGAGAAAATCTCTGATTTTCGCGGCAGTCCATTTTTTATTCTATTGTCAAATTTGTTCTGGATTGCTTCGTCGCTTGCGCTCCTCGCAATGACGTTGAACCAGTTATGATCAGGTAAAACCTGACCTACAATTCTATTCACTACTCACTATTCACTAATCACTAGTCCAATCCATTTATTCCCGCAATGACGTTAAGCTTATAGAATACAGGTTGAGTTTACCAATCCAACATTAACTTTATTTTACTACAAAAATTCTTTGCTTTAAAATAATAATTATGAAACCATTAGCTGAGTATAAAGAAGAAATCCACTCCTGTTCAAAATGCGGCCTTTGCCAGTCGGTTTGTCCGGTATATAAAATTACGGGCAATGACTGCACAGTGTCACGCGGACAGTTTATTATGCTCAAAGGCTTGATAAAAGGCGACTTAAAAATGTCACCTAAAATTAACCGATATTTAGATTTATGCCTAAAATGCGACGCTTGTTCAAAATTTTGCCCGAGCGCAATTGATGTTGTTGATATCATTGCTTCTGCTAAAGCGGAGTATTTTAAGACGAGCAAATTTGAAAAATTAATTTCTTTTATCCAAAAGACATTTATCTTTGGATTTGGTATAAAATTATGCGGAATATTCTCAAAAAAAATTAAGAGTAAAAAATTTGACAGAAAAGTTATTTATTTTGGCGGCTGCAGCGGAAAAATAAAGGGAAATAAAGCGGTTGTAAAAATCCTTAATTCTTGCGGGGTCGAAGTTATAACCCCGAATTTTGAGTGCTGCGGAATCCCATTTTACGTAAGGGGAGATAAAATGTCTTATGAAAACTATAAAAAAAGCTTTGAGAAAATTCTCCAAAAATACGATATCAAAGAAGTTGTAACAACTTGCGCTAGTTGTGAAAAGACACTTAAGGGTTACAAAATCGAAGGATTAGAGATTAAAAATATTTTTGAATACATAAGAGAAAAGGAACTGAAACCGGCATTAAAAAAGAAGTTTAAAGTTACCTTCCACAAACCTTGCAATATAGATAATTTTAAAGATATTGAATGGATTTTAAAACATACCGGGAACCTTGAATATATTGAGATGAGTAATTTTGATAAATGCTGCGGGTTAAACGGAGTCACAAAAATTTCCGAATATAAAATTATGTCCGAAATTTTTAAAAGCAAACATAATGATATTGTTAATTCCGGAGCAAAAATTGTACTGACTTCCTGTCTTGGCTGCGAAGCCGCGCTAGGCTTGTTTTCTTTTGGCAAGTACAAGGTTATGGACTTCGCGGAGTTTTTAAGCCGGCATGCTAAATTCCGCTGACAGAATATATTTTAAGCTTAAGTCTTTCGTTATTAATACTGTCTTTTATTATTTTCTTTACAAACTTTAATTTTGCTCCAAATTTACAATTTTCCTTAAGAAATACTAAAAATTTCAACATACTGTTTATATTTGCAAGAGACCACTTCTCCTTAGAGAAAAATTTAAGCTCGTCTTTATACGCATTAATTTCACTTTGCAAACGATATTTTATACTCTGAAAAGTATCTATTTTTACTGAATTCGGCATACCGGCCGCAAGAGAGCTGACTTTTTGCTTAAGCTCTTGCATCTTAACCGGTTTTGCAATATCACCTAAAAATAACTGATGAATTGTTTCAATACTGTCACGGTATTCAGGATTATTTACGCCGCTGGATAGTCGATTGATATTATATTTAGGGTTAAATAATCTGTCAAAAAAATGCCTTGCTTCATGTAAAGCTGTAAATTTACTGAGTATGTAGTCACAATTGTCATCAAGCGGAAGCATAAATTTGTAAGCCAAATGTGTGATTACAAAATTATTATCCTCATTAATTCTCAATTTTGATATCGTTCCCATACTGCCGTTGTAAGATTCATTCAGCTCCGGTGCGATAAAATAATTAATTTTCGAAGGTGCAATAACTTTATCCAACGAAGTTTTAAATTGTCCGACTTCGCAAGTTCCGTCTTTGCAAAACGGATTCAATGAATTATACAACTTTTCGGTATAATTCTTGGCCATTTTTTGCCTTTTTAAAACGGAACCTTTTACGGTATCAAAAGGTAACCGAATTTCCGGCAAAATTTTATTTTGTACTATTGAATTTCGCATCATTATTTAAATAAAAAACCGTAAAAAATTTTATTGCTGCTTAAAAAATTTGCGCGCAATACTCTCAATTTTCTTGGCAGAAGTTCCGTCACCGTATGGGTTTTGAGCTTTTAATCTCGTTGAATCTTTAGTTGAAGATAGTATTTTTTCGCTTTCTTCAATGATTTTTTCGTAATCCGCCCCGACAAGTTTTGAAACTCCCGCTTCTATACCTTCTTTGCGCTCTGTTTCATATCTCATAACAAGAGTCGGACACGCAAAAGACGGTGCTTCTTCCTGTATTCCGCCGGAATCCGTAAGAATAAGCTTTGCATGCTTCATCAAATATACAAGATACGGATAATCAAGCGGTTTTAAAAGATGTATGTTTTTAAAATTCCCCAGTCTTGAATGAATTTTGTCATGAACATTCGGATTAGGATGAACAGGTATTACAAAAGTGTGATCTTCGTATTTTTCTGCAAGATAAGAAATCGCATCTATAATTCTGTCGATTCTCTCACCGTGATTTTCTCGCCTGTGCGCAGTTATCAGTACAAGTTTGTCGTCTATCGGAATACTTTTCTCTTCAAAGAACTTTCTTGATTTTTCAATAACTTCATCAGAAAGGCAGAAGAGTGCATCAATAACCGTATTCCCGACTACATGGATTTTCTCGGGCGCAATATTTTCTTTTAATAAAGCATCTCTATTTACCCCCGTCGGTGCAAAATGCAATTCAGCAACTCTTGAAGTCATCTGACGCATAATTTCTTCCGGAAACGGCTCATAAATATCATAAGACCTTAAGCCTGCTTCGACATGAAACACCGGAATTTTGTGATAAAAAGCAGTAAGTGCTCCGCACAAAACCGTCATAGTATCACCCTGAACAATTGCCGCATCAATTTGATTTTCACAAAAAACTTTATCCAAACTTGTCAAAATTCTTGCCTGAACCGATGAAAGGGATTGATTTTCCCGCATACAGTCAAGATTTATATCAGCATTCAAACCAAAATATGCGAGTGTTTGATTAGAAAGTTCTTTTTGCTGCTCCGTATTGCAGATAATTACTTTATAATCTGCCGGATACTTTTTCATCTCAAGTATTACAGGTGCAAGTTTAATAATTTCCGGACGTGTTCCAAAGATAAAAATAATATTTTTCATAAGGCTATTATACAATAAAATATTTTTTCATTTTTATAGACTTTTTTACTATTTTTGATATCATATAAGTAGTGATGTAAATTTCACTGAAGGAGAGTATGATTATGCGTCAGAGACCTAAAGAGCAGGATAAAATTGAGCGCAGACATAATTTTCTTCCGGTAGAAGAAAATTTTACGCCGGAACAGGTAAAAGAAGAAGCTTCAAGATGTTTGAGCTGCAAAAATCCGCGCTGTGTAAAAGGATGCCCGGTTAATATTGATATTCCGGGATTTATTAAGGCTTTAAAAGAAGATAATTTGGAAGAAGCGGGAGAAGTTATAAGACACACAAGCATGCTTCCTTCTGTTTGCGGAAGGGTTTGTCCGCAGGAAAGACAGTGCGAAGGGCAATGCGTACTCGGTATAAAAGGCGAATCCGTTGCAATCGGCGCATTGGAAAGATATGTCGGAGATAATACTTCAGCCAAACCCGTTGAAATTATACCTACCGGTAAAAAAGTTGCTGTTGTGGGCTCCGGATGTGCCGGCATTACCGCCGCTTCCGATTTAAGAAAAGCCGGACATGATGTGACAATTTTTGAAGCTTTACATGAATTCGGCGGAGTTTTAAGATACGGCATACCGCCTTTCAGACTCCCGAGAACGGTTTTAGACAGAGAAATTAACAACCTTAAAGAAATGGGAGTTAAATTCGAAAAAAATGTAATTGTCGGAAAATCAATTACACTTAAGCAGCTTAAAGAAGAAGGGTATGACGCAATCTTTATTTGTTCCGGCGCAGGACTTCCAAAGATGATGCACATACCGGGCGAGAATCTCAATGGAGTTTACTCTGCAAATGAATTTTTAACAAGAGTTAATTTAATGCATGCAAATGAAGAAAATGCCGCAACACCTTTGAGAGTGGGAGAATCAGTTGCAGTCATCGGCGGCGGAAACGTTGCAATGGATGCGGCAAGAACCGCGGTAAGAGTCGGATTTAAAAAAGTATATATAGTATACAGAAGAACAGAAGCCGAGCTTCCTGCCCGCCTGGAAGAAATCCGTCACGCTAAAGAAGAAGGCGTAATATTCCATTTTCTTCATGCTCCGGTAGAAATTTATAATAAAGACGGATACGTTGCCGGCATGAAATTTGAGATAATGGAATTAGGAGAAGCGGATGAATCCGGACGACGCAGACCTGTAGGCACCGGACGCTATACGGATTTGGACGTAGATTCCGTTATAGTTGCACTCGGCACCGGACCAAACCCTATTATTCAAAAATCTGCACACTTAGACGGATTAGATTTTAGTGTAGATTCAAAAGGGTATTTTACGGTTGATCCTGAAACAAGAGAAACATCTGTTCCTACTGTATATGCAGGAGGCGACGTCGCGCCGGTCGGAGCATCAAATGCAATAAATGCAATGGGTGCAGGTAAAAAAGCGGCGAAGGCAATTAATGATTATTTATCTAAATAAGTTTACAAGATATTTATTTTATGATATAGTTTTTATGTAAAAGAGTGCTAACGAGGGAATGTTATAATTTGAAATAATTTTACAAATTAAAACTCACCCCGTACGCCAGAAAATGAGGGCTTTTTAATGCTTATAGAAAAATATTTGGAAGTTGTTGTTAAACAAAGAGGGTCAGACTTACATATTTCTGCGGGTCTGCCTCCGGTAGTTCGTATAGACGGTAACCTCCAGCGTATGGATGTTCCTGCTCTTAAGCCGGAAGAAGTTGAATTACTTTTATTCCCAATGTTAAACAAAGAACAGAGACGTAAACTCGAACAAGATTGGGAACTTGACTTTTCATACGGTATTCAGGGATTAAGCCGTTTCAGGGTTAATATTTATAAGGACAGAGGAAATTATGCGGCTGCATTCCGTGTAATTGCATCTAAAGTTCCGTCTTTTAAAGAATTAGGTTTGTCCGATACAGTCAGAAAGATTTCGGAAAAACCGCGCGGCCTGGTTCTGGTAACAGGTCCTACCGGTTCAGGTAAATCAACTACTTTGGCTGCAATGATTAACTATATTAACGAAACCCGTTCTGAACACATTTTGACAATTGAGGACCCTATCGAATTTATTCACCCGTCAAAACGTTCTATTATTCACCAGAGAGAATTGGGCCAAGATACAAGAAGTTTCGCAAATGCTTTGAAATCAGCACTCCGTGAAGACCCTGATATCATTCTGGTAGGTGAGATGCGTGACTTGGATACAATTCGTTTGGCTCTGACAGCTGCAGAAACAGGTCACTTGGTATTTGGTACTTTGCACACCTCTTCTGCATCACAAACAATTGACCGTATTATTGACGTATTCCCGGAAGGGCAGCAGCAACAGGTTCGTGTACAGCTTTCTAACTCATTAGTTGCGGTATTTTCACAAACATTGTTACCGCTCCTTCAGGCAGACGGTACAAAGAGCGGTCGTGTTATGGCTCAGGAAGTTATGTTGGTTATCCCTGCTATTGCTAACTTGATTCGTGAAGCTAAAGCGGCACAAATTTATTCTACAATGCAAACCAACTCCGGTTTCGGTATGCAAACTCTTGAAATGTCACTCAGAGATTTGTATATGAGAAAGAAAATTACTCTTGAAGATGCGCTGGCTCGTTCAAGCCGTCCGGAAGAATTCAAGAGAGGATTGCAGAATTCATAAAAAATTTCAAAATAAAAAAGAGACGAATTTATATCGTCTCTTTTTTTTATGTCTAAAAGATTGATTTTTACTAGTGTTTGTACTACATTTATTATTGTATAGAGAAAAGCTTTTATAAAAAGGAGGAAGCATTCTATGGAAACATACGGAATCGAAAAATTTGGTATTATAGGACCAAAAGCAGTTTATCGTAATTTAACTCCTGCTCAGTTAACAGAAGCTGCATTACGCAGAGGTGAAGGCTCTTTGAGCAATACAGGCGCACTTGTTGTTACAACAGGTAAATATACAGGACGTTCACCTAAAGACAAATTTATCGTTGATACGGAAAGTATCCACAATGACATCGCATGGGGTAAAGTTAACCGCCCTATAAGCAGAGAAAAATTTAATTCAATCAAGGGTAAGATTGCAGCTTATCTGCAAAACCGTGAAGTATTTATTTTTGACGGTTTCGCAGGTGCTGACAAAACTTATACTCAAAAGTTCAGAGTAATCAACGAACTTGCAAGCCAAAATTTATTTATTCACCAATTATTAATCAGACCGACTGCTGAAGAATTAGCAAGTTACGGCGAAGCTGATTATACAATTCTTTGTGCTCCCGGCTTCAAATGCGATCCTGAAGTTGACGGCGTAAATTCCGAAGCTTGTATCGCTATTGATTATGAAGCTCATGAAATCATTATTTGCGGTTCTCAATACGCCGGTGAAATCAAGAAATCTGTATTTGCAACTATGAACTATATTATGACTAAGAAGAATGTTCTTCCGATGCACTGTTCTGCAAATATGGATCCAAAAACAGGTGAAACTGCTGTGTTCTTCGGACTTTCAGGAACAGGTAAAACAACATTATCAGCAGATCCTAACCGTAAGTTAATCGGTGATGACGAACACGGATGGTCTCCTGACGGTGTATTTAACTTTGAAGGCGGATGTTATGCAAAATGTATTAACCTTTCTGCAGAACACGAACCTGAAATCTACAATGCAATCAAATTTGGTTCACTTGTAGAAAACGTTATTATGGATCCTGAAACAAGAGAATTTGATTTCAACGACGGAACATTAACGGAAAATACACGTGTAGGTTATCCGATTAACTACATTGACAACGCTCAAATTCCTAGCCTGGGCGGTATTCCAAAGGTTGTTATTTTCTTAACGGCTGATGCTTTCGGCGTATTGCCTCCAATTTCAAGATTGGATAAAAACGCTGCTATGTACCACTTTGTAACAGGATTTACTTCAAAATTAGCAGGTACTGAAAGAGGTGTTACTGAACCGCAGCCTACATTCTCAACATTGTTCGGCGAACCGTTTATGCCGATGGATGCTTCAGTTTACGCTAAAATGCTCGGTGATAAACTTGAACAATATGGTACAAAGGTATACTTGGTTAACACAGGCTGGGCAGGCGGAAGTGCTTCTTCAGGCGCTAAACGTATGAAACTTGCTTACACAAGAGCTATGGTAACAGCTGCATTGAACGGCTCATTTGATAGTGTTGAATTCAAACACCATGACGTATTCAATGTAGATTATCCTACATCTTGTCCTGATGTACCTTCTGAAATGCTTGACGCAAGAGGTATGTGGGCAGACAAGAATGCTTATGACGCTGCTGCTAACAAGCTTGCTCAAATGTTTGCAGACAACTTTGCCGCAAAATATCCAAATATGCCGGCAGAAATTGTTAACGCAGGTCCTAGAGCCACTGCAAACGTTTAAGCTGAATTTATTTAGGTTAAAAAGGCGCCGTAAAATTTACGGCGCCTTTTTGTTGCAAATCAGACCTGTATTTTTTTACTCACTGTTATTATGTTCACACATAACATGTTCGCGGCGCGATACTTGTTAAAAATCAGTAGGTCAGGTTTCACCTGACAAAAACTTTTCTTATAAACATACATTTTTCTAACGTGACACCGGCGGAGCCCTCCCGAGCGTTTCTTAGCGAGGGGCTGAGTGCGGGGTTACCCGCAAACATCCATTTGAACTTATGCTCGTAAGAGCATTGAAAACAACAAAATTTCTTCTTTTTTGCTTCGTTTTTTCTTCTTTTGTTTTAAAGAAGAAAAAATGAAGTCATGATAATTATAAAAAAGCACCCATCCTAACCTTCCCTCCAGGGAAGGAATGCGCCAAGCTTGGAGCTCTCCCTCCCTAAATGAGGGAGGGTTGGGGAGGGTGACAGTTTTGTAGTGGGCAAAACGTAAGTGTGCCCACCTTCAGCTGCTATATGCGTTTTACGGTTTAACCTTAAAAAAAGACCCCGTAATTTCTTACGGAGTCTTTTTTATTTAAGAAGCCTGGTTCTTAATAAATCCTATAGGTTTTCTTGAAGTATCTTTTTTGTCTTTCAAAAAGTCACTGAGAGCTTTGTCAAAATCAGCCTGAGTTATTTTGAAGTTAGCACCGTCAGCGCCGGTATATGTTTGATTTTCCATTTTTTCGAAAATTCCGGCTCTGACAAATCCGTTGTTGTGCGCTTCATTAACAATATGTCTCATATCTGCCCCGGTCGCTTTTGCATCAACGAGTTTATCAAGCATTTTATCAATGTTCACATCTTCATCAACTTTTCGATTTTTAGTATTAATTTTAAAAATTTCTCTTAAACCTTCTTTGTCAGGCGGAGTAACTTCATAGTGTTTGCCAAAACGCCCCGAACGGGTAATTGCACTGTCAAGAGCTTTAAAGTTATTTGTGGCGGCAATTACAAACACATCGTCATTCTCGTTGTCTATGTCTGTCATAAGCGTAAGGATTTGATTTACAACTTTGTCTCCGTAGACGTCACGGCTGTCACGTTTTCTGGCCACCGCATCAAATTCATCCAAAAATATAATGGTTGGCTGCTTTTCTTTCGCCTCTGAAAACAAATTACGCCAATTGGCTTCCGATTCTCCGACCCATTTGGATTCCATATCAAGGCCGTTAAGACTTATGAAATTTGCACCCGCTTCATTTGCCAAAGCCCTTGCAATATGCGTTTTCCCTGTCCCCGGAGGTCCGTAGAGAATAAACCCGTGATTCAGTTCCATACCCTCATAAGCTTCCGGATAACGTATAGGATATATGATGTCTTTTTTCAGAGAATCTTTTAATTCCTGCAGTCCGCCTACCTGAGCAAAAGTAACAGGTGTCGAATTTTTTCTGGAAGTTTGCATAAGGCGGGAAATAGTTTTTTTGTTTATTTTTTCAATATTTTGATTAGTTTCTTTTTCAAAGTCAAAGGCTTTTGAAAAATTTTTCCGGTACATGCTCATGTCAGTTTTTGGCTCTTCTTTAATTTTCAGCAAATTACCGTCAACAGAAAGAATATCCTCCGGCACTACATAAAAACTTTCATGCGCCTTTAAAGAATACGTCTTATTATTGGTAATCAGCGGAATTTCAAAGTCATTAAGATTTATAACTTCTGTATCTCCGATACTGTTTTTAATAAAACCCAGACTCCCGCCAAGGTTTTCATCAGGAATAAAAAAACCTCTTTTTATTGCATTTTTGACAAGTCCGGCATTTTTGTACATCTCTTTGGCGCATTCATGCATATTTTTTCCTATAAGAATCATATCTCCGAGCTTGAAATTCTGAAACAATGATGCAAGTTTATCCTCCAAAGGAATTTGCCTTATAAGTGCTCTGGAGATCTCAGTTGTTCCTTTAAAATTAACCATTGACTGATTGCAAGTCAAGTTCAGATGATTAAGGTCGGTTAAATCCGTCCTGCCTTCAGGGGTTACTTCGTTTTTTGTTTTAGTAATTGCAGACGGGCTGTAGTAGTTTGTTCTTGCCGTGATTGGATTGATTCTCATAGTATACTCCTCTAATCGTAGATACAAAAAGCTTGTAAATTATTCTGAATTTACAAGCCCCGTTTAAATATATTTAGTTTTGACTGTTAACAAAGCTGCAAATTCACTACATTAAAGCACGATATCACGACCGGCATAATCACGCGGCATTTCTTAACTGATAGGTGCATATTTAGTGAATTTAAGTTAGTCAAAATTATCCCTTTTCAAAAATTGTAACTTTTACACTATATATGATGTTTTAAAATCTGTCAATAGTTTTGTTGGACAGACTGATTTGTAATGGGTGAAGGGTGAGGAGTGAGGGGAGCATTAAAATATATTCGGCATACTAAGCCGGCATTAACCGAAACGTTCATTTCTCCTTCTTTAAATAAGAATCAAAACTTTTATCTTCAACTTTGTATCCGCAGCCTTCGTGAAGCTTTCCGGGATATGAAATTTTTTTTGCCGGATAGTTTCTGCACATCCGCAAACGCTTGTCATAAACAGAACACAGCCCCTCATCCGTCACATATTTACAGGCAAAAATCAAATTCCCTTCTTCATCTTTTCCTCTTATATAAAACCGCCTGTAGGATGGAAATAAAAATTGCATTATTTTAAAATCAGTTGTTGTGTATGTATCAAAACTATACATATATCTGCAGCATTTTCCGCATTTGAGACAATGCCCGGTAATCTTATATTCCATTTTTTCAGGTACAAAATATGATAGAATTTCATTTTTAAGAATTGTCAAAAAACTTAACATTATTTCCAAAAAACTCCCACACAAGTTTTTATCTGTTAGAATGATATCATGGTACTAAGATTGAAAAATAAAATCAATAAAGGATTATTTTTATGGGAAATTATATTCCGAAAAATCAAAGAAAGAGATCTAAACGTGTAGTAATTGACAATCCGTTTTTAAAGTTTTTAGCGGGAGTGCTGGTTTTTGCTCTCGGAGTTGTTTTAGCCGGAATGATAGCCCTAAAACTATATTTAATGTCCCTTCCGCCTATAAGGAATTTAAATACGCTCAAACCTAATATCGTTACAACGTTCTGTGCAAACGACGGAGAAGTTATTAAAACTTTCGCCGCCTATACATATTCAAATGTTGAATTAAAAGAAGTGCCGGAAACTCTTGTCAAAGCGTTCATTGCAACAGAAGATAAGAATTTTTACAAACATCCCGGCTACGATATTATGGGGCTTGCCCGCTCAACCGTTGCAAATATTCTTGCCGGCCGTGTAGTTCAGGGAGCAAGCACAATAACCCAGCAATTATCAAGAATTTTATTCCTTTCAAATGAAAAAACATTCACACGAAAAATAAAGGAACTGCAAGTTGCTGCACAGATAGAAAAAACCCTTTCTAAAGATAAGATTTTAGAAATGTATTTGAATAATGTTTATCTGGGTTCCGGTGCATACGGTGTAAAAGGAGCCGCAAAGATTTATTTCAATAAAAATCTTAATCAGCTGACCTTGCCGGAAATGGCTCTAATCGCAGGACTTCCGCAAGCTCCTTCCGTATATTCACCTTATAATAACAAAGAATTAGCACAAAAACGCAGAAATCAAGTTCTTTTAAGAATGTATAAAATGAAATACATTGATAAAGAAACTTATGAAAATGCAAAAAAGGCACCGATAGTTTTATCAAGCATGCCTGTTATGTACGCCACCAACAAGGCTCCGTATTTCTGTGATTATGTCGTTAAAGAAATGCATAAGCTGGGATTTACGGAAGATGAAATTGTAAACGGCGGATATAAAGTTATTACCACTCTTGATTATAAAGCCCAAGTCAAAGCCAATGAAGCAATTTTAACAAATCTAAAAGCCTGGGGCTTCACAAAAGACAAGAATCAGGCAGCAGTATTTTCATTCAGCCCGATAGACGGAAGAATCCTTGTTTATGCCGGCGGAAAAGATTATACAAAGAGCCAGTATGACAGAGTTTCCCAATCTGCAAGACCTTCCGGCTCTGCATTTAAACCGTTTATCTATACTGCCGC
Source organism: Candidatus Gastranaerophilales bacterium (assembly GCA_944324195.1). GTDB lineage: Bacteria > Cyanobacteriota > Vampirovibrionia > Gastranaerophilales > Gastranaerophilaceae > CAG-196. Next base: position 3,619 of record CALUVJ010000003.1, on the reverse strand, counting down.
TATAGAAAAAGGCTTTTCTCAAAATGACATGATTGATGATTTGCCTTTCAAAGCAGGTGATTGGACTCCAAAGAATTACGGCAATAAATACAGAGGTCCGATTCCTCTTTATACGGCTTTGATGGTATCCTCCAACGTTTGTACGGCAAGGCTTATGGATGCAATCGGAGTAAGACCGGTAATCCAGCTTGCAAGAGTTATGGGAATTACGACACCTATACCTTACGATTATACGATTTCTCTCGGCTCAAACAGTGTTAAATTATTTGAAATGACAAGAGCGTACGGTATTTTTGCTAACGGCGGTTACAAGGTCGAACCTTTTGCAATAGAAAGAATCGAATCTTCAAGAGGAACGATTTTATATGAAGCCAAAAAAGCCCGCACAAGCAAAGTCCTAAATCTTAATACCGCCGCAACCATGACTGCAATTATGAAAACTGTTATTACAAACGGTACAGGGCGTGCCGCTTCAATTGGCAAACCTGCCGCAGGAAAAACCGGAACGACAGATGACAGCAGAGATGCATGGTTTATCGGATTTACACCTGACGTTGTAACCGGAGTCTGGGTCGGAAACGATGACAATTCCCAAATGGGAGCGGTTACAGGCGGAACAATTCCTGCTAAAATTTGGCGTGACGTTATGGTAGTAGCTACCGCTCCTTACGGAAATATTGATTTTGAGTATCCGGAAGTTGTTTTGAATCCTTTTAAGGCCGCAAACGTTTCAATAATTCCGCAAAGTGAAGCTAAAAAAGTTCTTGAAGATAAAAAAGAGCAGGAAGAAGAGCAGCAAAATAAAGAACAAACAGTTAAAGATAAACCGCAGCCGCCGATTATTAAACCGGTAGAAATATTACACCAGACTTTAGCTCCTATAAAGAAAAAAGAAACACCAACCATAGAAGTCAAGCAAGAACGTACAGAGCCCGTACAACCGGACTTTGCGCCGGTTCCGCTTACATCGGCACCGACAGGGGCGAGTTCTAACAGTGCAGAATAATATTAATAAGGATTATTAGATTATGAAAATTAAGGATTTTGAAATAACCAGCGGAGAAAACAACCACCAGAGTGCAAGTTGTGAAGAATGTGATAAAATGCTTGATTATACATCAAGTAAAAAGCTTTCTTTTTTAGATATATTAAGCATTACCCAAGGACTAAACATTATAAGCGAATTTTTTGATGTAAATGCTGCGGTTACAGTTACTAATACCGGAGTTTGCGCGGCAGCACTCGGAAAATCTTTAAAAAACGCTATACTTGATGTATCAGATGCCGATCCGATAGGCTATATTTCGGCAAACGTAATTGTATCGGCAGAAGTAGACAGTGATACTGCTAAAATGTTACAAAATGCAAATATAATTGTCGCCCCGAAATTTACAAAAAACGCAACAGACTATTTTGAAGCGCACGATATTTGCTGCGTTACGATAAACACCCCTCTAAAAGATTATAAAAAATATCTCAAAACAGAAACAATATCAACACCTTTAGGAACACTTATTCAGGCACCGAATCTTGGTGAATTGGACAAAGACAATTTTAAAGTAGTATCCAAACAAAAACCTACCGTCGAACAAATTGAAGATGCGGTCTTTGCCTGGAAAGTTGCAAAACATGTAAAATCTCAGGCAATAGTCATTGCAAAAGACTTAAAAACTTCCGCAATTTCTCAAGGCCTGCAAACTCCTTTTACCGAGCACGCACTTAATTATGCCTGCGAAAAAACAAAAGATGCGGTACTTGCTTCTGACATGCCTTTAACTATTCATGATATTAACGCCGCCGCACAGGGAAGAATAGCCTTAATCATAGTTCCATATGCATCAAAAGATGTAATTTCTGCTGCTGACAAGCTTCAAATCGCAGTAATTACAACATCTATAACCAATATTTTAACTTAATCATTTTTTAATATATTTTCAAATTTCTCTTGACAGAAATGATTTTCTTTTGTATACTGTAAGTATGGAAAAGATGTTAACTACTATTACACAAATTGAAGAAAAAATAACTCTCAGCATTGATTTGCTGGAAATTGCAAAAGATTATTGTGAATTTAACTTTGACAAAGGGCAAGAAGTTGTAGCAATAGGAACAATATTGAAAGTTGTGCTGGAAGAACAAAAAGAGTTGGCTGATAAAATTGACGATTTAATGTAAATTTTACCTAACGCCAAACTAACAATCTTTTTGTATTTTTGTAATATGAAAAGATTTCTGACACTGGCAAAATATACGTAATTAATTTTGCGCCGGACAGGCTGAAAAATATTAATGTAACCAAGATTGCAATGGTATTTAAAACCAAAAATTTGGTATACTTGTTTTCTAAATTTGGTTTGGCAAATACTGTCCAATATTGCAATTTTAGTTATAAGCACATATTCAAGCGAAGTTAAAAGTACGCACGCAGTAATAAGTGCAAATCTGATATTTTTAACTTTTTTGCAAAGTCCGAACAATAACCCGAGCGGCAGCAATGATAATAAAATTATCGGCAGGCGTGCTATTAATTCGTTAACTCCGCCGAAAGTCTTGAACGCCAAGCACTCAAGCCAAAAATACAATGGAGGTTTTTCAAAAAAGTATTCCCCGTTCAAATATAAAGTCATAAAATCGTTATTTTTTATCATCGTGCGCGCAATCTCGACATATCGAGTTTCATCAACATCCAAAAGCGAATAAGAACCTATAAGCATAAAATATCCGCACAATAAAACAATTACCAAAACAGAGTAAACCAGTGTATTCTTTTTCATAAAAATGCTATCCTTGAAAATCTTTATATTACAAGGATAGAACAGAATTGTTAGTTTTTTGTTAGGGGGGGTAAATGGATTGGGTTGGTAAGAAAAACTACAAGCCTGTTGTCATGACAGGGGGGGGTAAATGTTTTGGGTTGGTTGGTCTTTTCCCCTCGCCCCTTTGGGGAGAGGACGCAGTCGTGCTTGAACATAGTGAAAGCTACGAATGCGGGTGAGGGGTAAATGAATGCGTTAAGAGTGAAGCGGGGGTAAATGGATTGGACTAGTGATTAGTGAATAGTGAGTAGTGAATAGAATTGTAGGTCAGGTTTTACCTGATCATAACTGGTTTAACGTCATTGCGGGGGTAAATGTATTGGGCTGATAAGTGCGACTACAAGCTTGATGTCATTGCGAGGAGCGAATGCGACGAAGCAATCCAAAACAAACTTGACAATTGAATAAAAATGGACTGCCGCGAAAATCAAAGATTTTCTCGCAGTGACAAAGAAAGTTAAAAACGCCCGACGCAGCAAGCCAGCAGCAAAGTTTGTCGGTCAGGCTTTGCCTGACAATAACTTAAAAAGTGACTAAGAGGATAAGTGTTTTGGGTTGGTTGGTCTTTTCCCCTCGCCCCTTGTGGGAGGGGTAAATGTTTTGGGCTGGTTGGTCTGTTCCCCTCGCCCCTTGTGGGAGGGGTAAATGTTTTGGGCTGGTTGGTCTTTTCCCCTCGCCCCTTGTGGGAGGGGTAAATGGATTGGGCTGATAAGTGCGACTACAAGCTTGATGTCATTGCTGTACATGTCAAGTAATTAGTTACATTTTACTTAGAATAAAAAAGGAGTAATTACGATGACATC
>CALUVJ010000002.1 GCA_944324195.1 Candidatus Gastranaerophilales bacterium | reverse complement strand
GTGGTACTAACGGGGGGCATCCCCTTCCACGGTCTTAGTGTTGTTTTACTAAAGGGTTATTGTATCGTCAGAATTGTATTTTCAAAACTGACTCTTTACATTTACCGCCTATAATTTTTGAATTTGCTTGTATTCTAATTCAACCGGAGTTTCACGTCCGAAAATTGAAACCATTGCTCTGAGTTTAGCCTTATCCGGATAAACTTCTGTAATATCACCGACAAACTCTGCAAACGGACCGGATATAATTCTGACTTTTTCGCCGACTTTAACGTCCATTTCAACTTTTTGAGTTTGTGTAGTTGATCTGTGAATAATCTTCTTAATTTCACTGTCTTTTGCAGGAATAGGTTTTTTAGCGGAACCCACGAATTTTGTAACACCTGCAGTGTGGCGAACAACATACCAGCTGTCCTCATCCATTATCATTTCCACAAGAACATAACCCGGGAATATTTTTTCTTCTTTTTCCTGCTTTCTTCCGCCTTTAATCTGGGTAATAGTTTTCTGAGGAACTTCTACTCTGAAAATCTTGTCGCCCATATTCATGTATTCAATACGTTTTTCAAGATTACTTTTTACCTTGTTTTCATAACCTGAATATGTGTGAACGATATACCAGCGCTTCTGATTTTTCTTGTCTGAAGATTTATTACTTTCAGCTTCCAAATTTTCTTCCGCTGTTCCTTCATTCATAATATTTTCGTCTTTTTCAGTCATTATTCTTACCCTTCAAATTATAACTTTGATAACAATGCATTAAAAATGATATCCACAACATAAATAAAAACAGTGAATATAAACACTATTGCAACAACAAATCCGGTTTCTACAATAACCTGATGTTTTTCCGGCCAGGTTATTTTGCCCCATTCTGTTCTTACGCCTTTAAAATATGTAACTATATTCTTCTTTGCTGTTTCAAAAGTATCATTCATTTTAAATTACCTATATGTTTATAATTCGCGCCCTGAAGGACTCGAACCCTCGACATCCGGTTTTGGAGACCGACGTTCTACCAACTGAACTAAGGACGCTTAGTAATGTGATTGTGTGACTAAGTGACTAAGTGACTAAGAATTATTCCGTTACTTAAATTTTCAGCCACATATCACCGAGTCACCATTCACTATTATTTTGTTTCCTTGTGAGTTGTATGTTTTTTACAAGTTGGACAATATTTGCTAAGTTCTAATCTGTCCTTAGTGTTCTTTTTGTTTTTTACTGTTGTATAGTTTCTTTCTTTACAATCTTCACAAGCAAGAACTACCATTCTGTCATTTTTACCTTTGATACCCATTTTGACTTTCCTTTATATAACTTCGTTTCAATGCTATTTTGGAGTAATCTAGTGTAATTCTTAAATTTACCCCTTTTTTACCCTTTTTAAAAAGAATGTGCTGAACACATTCTTTCTTTTAAATCGGCGTTTGACATAATACTAAAATAAACATAAATAAATTGCAAATAATTGTGAAGATTTAATAAGCGCTTATATTAACTGTAATGCCATTGCAGGTGTTTGATTTGCTGTAGCCAGCAATGTAGAAGAAGCCTGTTGTAAAATTTGATTTTTTATATAATCGCTTGAAACCTCCGATATATCAGCATCGCGTAAAGTTGATAAGGAGGATGTTAAATTATTGATGCTTACACCTATACTCTCTATTGCAGATTCCATTCTATTGTATGCAGCACCATATTCAGTCTGTTTAGAGCTTACAATTGAAAGCAGATTATCCAATTTGGCCAAAGTTTTTCTTGCAGCATCGGAGGTAGAGATATTCAGGGCTGACAAACGCATATTAAATTCGGTATTTATTGAAATTTTTGAAGAATCCGCACTGTATATTCCCACCTGAAAATAAATTTCAGTTTCTTCCTCTTCTAGCATTACGTTGTAGCCCGGTAAATTCTTTTCAAATTTTTGTTCTTCTATCTCTGCCGAAGTAGCTCCTGAGGCTCCGGTATCAGTTCCTTGTGCAATACCAGGAAGTGTTTGAGAGATTTGATTGTTCCAATAACAGGAAGATATTGTTCCGTTTTCATTAAAACCTGCAAAAGCTCCAATCTGAGAATTCCCGGAGATATCGCCTTCTGAAAAAGAATTTGAAACCGTACTTGAAGTGTTTTGCCCGACCAAGCCGCCTACATTTAAGTCTCCGTTCACACTGCTTTGTGCATAACTGTAATTTATGGATGAATTGTCGTTATTATACCCTACAAGTCCGCCCACTCGGTAACGGGTTCCTGTTACATCAGCAATTGAATAACAACTGTCTATGGAAGAGCCGTGTATATTATCGCCCACAAGAGCTCCTACATCGCTATACCCAGAAACACTTCCTGTTATATAACAATTTGATATACTTGTATTATAACTGTATCCGGCTAAAATTCCTACCCACATTTTCCCTCTGACAATTGCATTTTCAAAGCCTGCGTTAGAAATTTCAGCCCCCTCAACTCTTCCAAAAAATCCGTAATAATCCCTGGTATTATTATCCAGAGTTAAATTACTTATTGTATAACCATTGCCATTAAACTCTCCCGTAAACGGATCTCTTATATCTCCTATAGGAGTCCAATTCTCACCGGCCAAATCAATATCTGCCATTAAAATATATTTTCCGGCGAGATTATCTTGCATAGCCTGTAAATCTTCTGCAGAAGTTATTACGGTATACCCTTCCGCAACGGCTTCATTATATGATAAACTCTCTACATCTTCTATAAATCGGCTGCCTGATTCATTAAATAGTTTTACTCCGTTGTACTCAGTATTGGACATTGTACGTTCTATCTCATACATGCGTTGATTAAATTCCGCCTGTAACGCCTGAAGTGATTGCGAGGAATAGGTTCCGTTGGAAGCTTGTTCCGCCAAATCCCTCATACGCTGTAAATGAGATGACACAAGGCTTAAACTGTCACTTGCCGTCGTTACTAAATCTAAACCTGTAGCAGCATTATCCTGTGCTACCATATACGAAGAAAGCTGGCTTGAATACTTAGTAGAAATCGAATATCCGGCTGCATTATCTTTTGCGTGATTTATCTTAAACCCGCTTGTTAAACGCTCTATAGCAAGATTTAAGCCCGCAGTAGAATCGGCAAGGCTTTTTTGCACTAAATTACTTAAATAGTTTGTATTTAACGAAAATGACAAATCAACATATCCTTATATATTTATTATATACTATATAAAAAATTTGTCAATCATTGTAATATTTGTGGTAGCATAAAGTAAAATCTGGAGGGAAAATGATTAAATCAATTATACTAGCTGCCGGAAAAGGCACCAGAATGAAGTCAGACATGCCAAAAGTTCTTCATTCCATATTTGACAAGCCGCTTATCGGCTACGTTCTTGATTCCGTTTGCAAAACCGGAAGTATTTCTGAAAACTTTGTAATCGTAGGGCATCAGGCCGAATTGGTTGAAAAATACATACACGAGAATTATAAACAATCAACTTGTATTAAACAAGAACCTCAGCTTGGCACAGGGCATGCTGTCAGTATGGTTATACCATATTTAAAAGATTATACCGGAAATGTTATTATTTTATGCGGAGATACACCGCTTATAACCTCCGATACCCTGAAAAAATTCCTGCAGTTCCATGAAGAAAAAAAATCTGATATCACTGTCATGAGTGCTGTATTTGACAACCCGCAAAACTACGGGAGAATCGTACGAAACGCTGATGATACAGTAAATTCTATTGTAGAAGAAAAAGATGCTGATGAGATACAAAAAACTATAAAAGAAATCAATGCCGGTATATATTGCATTAATTGGAGCAAGGTACAAAGCGCCTTTTCTGACCTAAAAAATAATAATGCTCAAGGTGAATATTACTTAACAGACATTATCAAATGGGGGAATGAACAGCATTTATGTGTAAATGCATATACACTTACAGATAATAATGAAATTTACGGTATAAATTCACGTGCCAATCTGGCAGAAGCAGCAAAACTACTCAACAAACGTTCACTGGATAAGCTTATGGCAAGCGGGGTAACAATTGTAGATCCGGCATCGACCTGGATAAGTCCCGAAACAGAAATAGATACGGATACTATAATATACCCGTCTTGTTACATAAACGGCAAAAATAAAATAGGCAGACATTGCAAAATAGGACCTTTTGCGCATTTAAGAGGGGATGTTATTCTTGAAGATTATGTAAAAATCGGTAATTTTGTTGAAGTTAAAAAAACAACAATCAAGTCACATACAAATGCTTGCCATTTAACTTATCTCGGCGACAGTGAAATTGGTACAAATGTCAATATCGGAGCGGGAACAATTACTGCGAACTACAATCCTTTAACCAAAGTCAAAAGCAAAACTATAATTAAGGATAACGTTAAAATTGGCTCTAATTCAGTTTTAGTAGCACCGGTTACAATTGAAGAGGGTGCTAATGTAGGAGCCGTCGGTGTTATAACCAAAAGTATTCCGGCATGGGCACTGGCAATAACAAGAGCCCCTCTAAGAATAATTGAAAACTGGGTTACAAGAAATAAATAAAGCGGTGTATACCGCTTTATTTTAATCAAAAAAGCGATATTTTAAGAGGGTAAATACCGCTTGAACCCCGTCTTTCCAGCCGATTTTTTTACCCTCGGAAGATTTCCTTGCATTATAAGAAATCGGAACTTCCATAAAACGGGAGTTCTTTTTCAATACTTTTGCAGTAATTTCAGGTTCAAAGTCAAAACGATTAGATTTTATTGTAATATCTTTTAAAATATCCGCTCTGAACGCCTTATAACAAGTTTCCATATCCGTCATATAGGTACCGTATAAAATTCTTGTCATCTGTGTCAAAAAAACATTTGCAAGATAGCTCAGCATTAAGAAGTTGCCGCTGTTTCTGGTATCTGCAAGTCGTGAACCGTATACTACATCGGCAGCATTTGTTTCTATTAAACGGACCAGCGGTTTATAATCCGCGGGATTATATTCCAAATCAGCATCCTGAATTATTATAATATCACCCGTTGCAGCTTTAAGCCCGGTTCTTAATGCGGCGCCTTTTCCCATATTGCATTGGTGAAAAAGGACTTTATACGGAATTTTTTCGTACAAATCTTTAGTACCGTCAGTAGAACAATCATCAACTAAAATAATCTCTTTTTCCAGACCAAAATCAACTGCTTCAACTTGTTTTAAAATTTCTAATAATAAATCCTTCTCATTATATACCGGTATAAGTATAGATATCTTATTCATATTTCCCCTTCTTTAAACCCTATTATATTATACACAAAAATGCTACGCTTGAAAATTATCGTGAAATTTTACTACCAGACAAATAAATCTTGCAAAGGGCGAGGAAGCTAGACCGACCAACCGAATACATTTACCCCTCCTCTTGCAAAGGGCGAGGAAGCTAGACCGACCAACCAAATATATTTACCCCTCCCTTTGCCAAAAAACCAATTTTATTATATTATAATACTTAATAAGAGAGGGTGAAATGACTTTAGAAAATTTTATTTATGAGTCAATTTCAGAAATACTCAACGGCGGGTATGAAGAAGTAAAAGATAGCATAGAAAAACATAAAGAAATCTACAAAGATGATACGGCAATATGTCTTAGCATGCTGGCGCTTGCATCATTTTTAAAGAAAGATTATAACAGTTTTTACCAATTCATGAATGATGCTACCTTTCTTGTAGAACAAACTTCTGAGCCAATTACCCGTATTTTGCATGAAATGGTTCTTGGTTTTGTAAATTTTACGGAAAAAAATACAACGCTTTACGCTATTAACTATAACCAAGCAAGAAAATTATCTATTAAAAACCAAAAAACCGAATTTTTTGAGAGATTAAATTCTCTGTTAAAATGCCCGCCTATAACTCATTATAACAATCATAATCAGACGAAAGATCCGCTGATTGCATTAGTAAACATAGGGCAGGCCGTTGCTGCCGAAAAAAATATAGATTTACTAATAAAAAAAATTGCAGAGGAAACTAAAACAGCTTTAAATGCCGACAGATGTACTGTTTATATGTATGATAAAGAGCACAACGAATTGTATTCAAAAGTCGCAACGGGGCTGGATACGAAAGAACTTCGAATCCCTGCTGACAAAGGACTTGCCGGACATGTTTTGTGTACGGGAGAAACGATAAACATAAAAGATGCTTATGCTGACAAACGTTTTAACCCTGATGTCGATAAAAAAACCGGGTACAGAACAAAAACTATTTTGTGCATGCCGATTAAGAATTTCAACCAGGAAATAATCGGAGTTTTTCAGGTGCTAAATAAGTTTGATGAGTATTTTTCGCCTGATGACGAGGACCTTTTGGTCGCAATAGCTTCAAGCGCCGGTATTTCTTTAGAGAATGCTCAGTTATTTGAGCGTCAGAGGAAATTACTGGAAGAGCAAAAAATCGTACTTGACAGTTTTATAGAAACATTAGCAACTTCTATTGACGCACGTGATAAAATTACTTCCGGTCACTCGTCAAGAGTAAAAATGTACTCTTCTTTAATTGCTCAGGAATTTGGCATGGAAAAGAAAGACATTTATATTCTTGAAAAAGCTGCCGCGTTACACGATATCGGGAAAATCGGCATTAAGGATTCCGTTTTACAAAAAGAAGGGAAGCTGACTCCGGAAGAATATAAGCATATTCAACAGCACGTTGAAATTACGCATCACATATTAGAGAAGATTCACATGTCTAAAGACTTTCAGGAAATAACTGAAATTGCCTGCTCGCACCATGAAAAGTATGACGGAACGGGATATTACAGGCACTTAAAGGGAGAAGAAATTCCTTTTGGCGGAAGAATTTTAGCAGTGTCTGACGTTTTTGATGCTATTACATCAAAAAGACACTATCGTGACAAAATGCCTATTGAAAAAGTTATAGATATTATTAAAAATGGTGCGGGGACTCATTTTGACCCTAAAGTTGTTGATAAATTTTTAGCAATTAAGCTTAATAAAATCGTAGGTGTATTTATTACGGAAAACCACATGACAATTGATCCTGAAGATTTAATTACACTGGAAAAATACAACCTACTTGATTTATATTACTCAATAGTAAATAATTGTAGTAACAAGTTATTACAAGTGTTTAATAAATATTATGTAGGTATAGATTTAGAGCATGAGTAAAGCGTTCAAAACATTACTAATATCCACTTTAATGTTAGCTTCCGTAACAGTTGCTAATGCTGAAGAAGTTAAGCAGCTTAAAGTTAAAGCTGAAACAAATGTTGCTAATATGGATATGGTTATTAAAGACAATTTTGTTAAATCAAAATACGCTTCCGCCGAAAACAGGTTTGCGCAAAATAATATAAAAGCTTCTTATGATGACTTTAATGATTTAATTCAAAGGGCATCTCATGATGACTATGTTTTTCTTGTATACGCAATGAAAATGGCAGAATACGGATTTTTTGATTTATCGGATTCTTTGATAAATAAACTTGATTCAAATGTATTTACCGCATCATATGTCAAAGACTTAAAAAAATATTATTACCCTTCTGCACTTGTAAATCAAAAAGACATAATATACCTTGCCGATGCATATTCCAATATTATGTATAACAATATGGCGATAGAAACTACTTCAGAATTGTTAAACAGCAATCAGGCAAGTGAAAGCGATTATAAAAATTACTTGATTTCACTCGGGTACTATAAATCAAATAATTTGCAGCAAGCTTTAAAGTACATTAATAATGCAATTGTGGAAAACGATAATAATATAAATTATTTGACACTTAAAGCAAAGATTCTTGCAGATTTAAACAAACCTAAGCAAGCCTTAAAAGTGTTCAATAGAATTAAAAAAACTGAATTTTTGACCGTTGATTTCCAAAACAAAGTCAGAGCGGCAGAAGAATATATTCTTTACAAAACAGCTAAGGATGAGCCTTTAAAGGATTATCATCTTGCGTATTACTATCATTTGCAAGATAAAAGCCTTTTAGCGACAAAAGTTCTTCAATCCTCTGTCTTGCAAGCAAAGCAATATAGTCCAATGATTTTCTCACTTTTGGGAAAAATTTACTACGAAAATGACGAACCGTTAAAAGCACAGGAATTTGCGTCACGGGCTTATCGGGAAGATAAAGACAATTATCTTGCCGTAATAACTTTAGCAGATATCAGTTATGATAACAGAAAATATGAAGAAGCTTTAAAATATTACAAAAAAGCGCAAAAATTAACTAAAGATGCCGAACCTGATGTCGGTGTTGCAAAAACATATCTGGCATTGGAAAAAGATAAAAAATCAAAAAAACTTTATGAAAAACTCTTAAAAAAACATAGTACAAATGAAGAACTCCTGGTAGAATCTCTGCAGGTGTTCCCTCAAAAAGCAGATTACTATCTGCCGAAAGTTGCATCAATTGACATTTCTAATAATGATATATGGCTGGGTCTCGCAAATTTGGCCATAAGAGATAATAATTTTAATATGGCAGCAACATATTTAAATAATTCATATTATATTGACGCAAATAACTTTAAATATTATTATTATCTAAGTCTGGTACTTAGAGCTAAAGGGGACATAGAACTTGCAAATCAGTCTTTAATCAGATGTTCAAGGTTAAATTCTGATTATGCAGCAGACGTAAATCCGGGGCATAGTGTGTATGAAGAGTAACATTTTAATCATTGAAGATCATGAACTAACAAGATTCGGGCTCAAAACGGCTTTTGAGTCTTGTGATTATGTAGGGGAAATTTTTGAAGCGGAATCTGCCGAAAAGGGGATAGAAATAGTTACAAATAACCCAATAAATTTAATAATTATGGATTTAGGCTTGCCGGGAATGAACGGAATTGAAGCCACCAAACAAATAAAGGATTTGAAAAAAGATATAAAAATTGTAATCCTGACATCTCACAATGATGAACAAGAGGTGTTAAACAGTCTTAAAGCAGGAGCAAATGCATACTGTTCAAAGGAAATAAACCCCAAAAGGCTTGTCCAGGTTGTTCAATCCGTGCTGGATGGTGCGGCTTGGTTTGATCCTTCAATTTCCCATATTGTACTGAATGCCGCAACAAAATCACAAAATATTATTCAAACCAAACCTGAAAGAAATTACGGTCTTACGACGAGAGAAACACAAATTCTTAAGTTAATTACAGAGGGTTACAGTAACATAGAAATCGCGAAAGAACTTTTTGTAAGTATTAATACAACAAAAGCTCATGTTGCCAGCATATTGCAAAAACTTGAAGTAGATGATAGACTACAAGCAGCACTAAAAGCTTTAAAAGAAAGATTGGTATAACAGAATGGACGGAATAGCTTCAATATTAATAGTAGATGATAATCCCAAGTATTTAGCAGATGCCCTTCCCATGTATGGTTATGAGGTAACTGTTGCAAAAGACGGGTTGGAAGCATTAAAAATTCTTGATAAGAATAATAAAGCTTATGATTTAATACTTTTAGATGTAATGATGCCGAATATGGATGGCTGGGATACTCTCAAAGCAATCAGAAATAATAAGAATTATAAATATATTCCTGTTATTATGATAACTGCTGTAAGCGAAGATCAAAAGGTCGTTTCCGGACTCAGAATAGGAGCTGACGATTATATCGTAAAACCGTTTATTCTTCCTAACCTGCTTGCAAGAATTGAAGCAGTATTGCGACGCTGCAAATGGCAAAGTGAAACTTCGCAAAAAACAGGAATAACTTTAAATAAAGATGTTAATATAGATCTGCTTACACCTAAAGAAAAAGAAGTTCTGGAATTATTAGCAAAAGGCGCCAGCAATCAACAAATTGCGGATAAATTATGCGTAAGAGACGTGACCGTTAAAACTCACTTAAACAGTATTTTCAAAAAGTTAAAAGTAGCAAACAGAACACAGGCCGTGCTGCTTGCCATGCAAATAAATTTAGTCAGCTAAAATAGGAGTTCATAGTTTAATGTTAACAAAAGAAGAATTAGTAAACCTTATCTCGACTGATGTCCAGGCATTTAACAAAGAAATCAAAAATGCTAACGGCAGTTTAGACCTTAGTGAAACAGACTTTAGCAGTTTAAGTATTGAAGGAGCAGAATTTGTTAATGCCGATTTAACGTCATCAACATTCTCCGATACTCATCTTTCAGAAGTTAAATTTGAAGCTTGTGATTTAACATCCGTCGATTTTACGAGAGCAGAAATTGTGGAATGCTCATTTAATGAATCTGTTTTAAACGGAACTGATTTTAGTTATGCAAAAGTTGATTATTGTAATTTTTCGGATACAGATATGGCAGGAGCAATTTTTCAGGGTGCAGAATTGACTAATTCGGATTTATCAATGGCGGAAAATTTAAGTGCCTGCAGGTTTGACGAAGATACTGTATGGCCGGATAATGAATATTTGCCGGAGGATTTTGATACTAATTATTCTTCCGATTTATCATCATTGCAGGATGATGACGATTATCAGCAATCAGACTATTAAGTTTTCAAGATTAATCCTTTCAGCATTATTAACCGGCTTATAATCAATTATTGAGGAAAGCTCTTTTAGTTTTTCCTTGATTTTGAATTGATTGCAGCTCATCTTTACATAATTACCCGTCATTCCCAAATCTTTAAAGCCAAGTTTTTTGTATTTTGAAATTACATCAAAAGGGCCGTCTGTTATTGCTGACAATGTTATATTTTTAACTTTATAACTTTCTGCAAATTTAAATAACTGATAGATAAGTGTTGTTCCGCACAAGTTCACTTTTTTCCCGCCTGAGCGGGGAATTGCACAGACTGCATCCAAAAAAAGTGAATTCATTTCATCAAAAAAAGACAGGATGCCGCAAGGTTTCTGTTCACAAAAAGCTATAATTGATTGATTATCATTATTCTTAACCGCTTCAATAGTATAATCAAAAACTTTTTTCCACCTATTTCTGTCAAATTCATCCATTTTGGCAATATTACCGGTAAAATCCAACCTTTCTGCCAGACCCTCAATAAATTTTCTGTCAGATTTTGTTAGTTCATATAAATCTATTTTGGTTGTAATTCCGTTGAATTTATTTTTTGTTTTGGCAATCGATATTGCCTTAAAATTTGGTGTAAACGAGCTGTCAGTAACTTTCATATCATAGATAACGTTTGTAAATATAAAATTTGCTTATTAAATAGTAACAAAATCTTTACAATAAGTCTTGTCAAATAAAAAAGTTTAATGTAAACTTGAATTACACTGGTAGAAAGAAGGAATATAATTATGTCTAAAAAATGTGAAGTATGTGGTAAAACACCTTTAAAAGCTGCTAAATTAACATTCTCTCATAAACAAATTGTAAAAAGACAGTCACCTAATTTACAAGAAATCAGAGTTAATGTAAACGGTCAAGCTAAGAAAATGACAGTTTGTACTTCTTGCTTAAGAGCAGGTAAAGTTCAAAAGGCTGTTTAGAATTGTTTTTAAATTTAATTAAAAAAGAACCGGTTTATACCGGTTCTTTTTTAGTCCAAAATTTTATGCGCCTCTTCTACTACAGAACTTACGTCGACTTCAATACCTGCGCCATTTGTTGAAAACCATATGAGGTATTCAATGTTTCCGGCAGGGCCTTTAATTGAGGAAAAAGTTAACCCTTTTATATAATATTGAAGAGAGTGAATACAGTTCAAGACACTTTCAATAACCATTTTATGAGTATTTTTATCTCTTACGACCCCGCCCTTTTCAACGAGTTCTTTCCCCGCTTCAAACTGCGGTTTTATAAGACAAATCATTTCATGAAACTCAGGTTTCATAAGAGTCTTAAGGTTTGGTAAAACTTTTTCAAGTGATATAAACGACAAATCCGAAACAAGTAAATCCGCAACAGGTTCACTTTCGGAATAAATATCTGAAAAAGAACAAGTTTTTAGATTAGTTTTTTCAATTGTTTTTACTTGTTTGGAACTTCTTATTTTCCAGTCCAATTGACCGTAACCTACATCGACTGCATAAACAAACTTGGCGCCGTTTTGCAAGAGACAATCTGTAAACCCGCCGGTAGAAGCTCCTGCATCGAAACAAACTCTGTCTTTTACCGTTACGTCAAAAGTTTCTAAAGCTTTTTTCAGCTTAAAACCGCCGCGTGATACAAAAGGCATTGATTTTACTTTAAAATCATACTCTTTTTCAGGATTTATCTGAAATCCGGCTTTGGTAACCACTTCCGTTCCAATCATAACATTGCCGGCAAGAATTGCCGCAGCTGCTTTACTTTTATTTTCAAAATATCCCAAATCGACAAGATATTTGTCTAACCGCTCTTTTTTCAAATCTTAAAAAACCTTTCCGCATTTTCAGTAGTAATATCAATTAATTCTTCAAGAGGCATCTGTCTTAATTTAGCAATTTCTTCAGCAACATATTTAACGTAAGCAGGATAATTTGTCTTACCTCTGAACGGAACCGGTGTCAGGTAAGGTGAATCTGTCTCCAGCACCAGTTTGTCCAACGGAACTTCTCTGGCGACATCCTTTACTTTTATTGCATTTTTGAAAGTTACAACGCCGCCTAATGCAATATACCACCCCTGCTTTACACATTCGCGCATAAATTCTACGCTGCCGGAAAAGCAATGAAATAATACATTTGAGCCGTCATTATTTTCCATAAGAATATCAAATGTATCTTTATGAGCGTCCCTGTCATGCACCACAATAGGAAGATTTAATTTATTCGCAAGTCTTATCTGCTTTGCGAAAACATCCTTTTGTAATTCGGCAAAAGATTTGTCCCAGTAATAGTCAAGCCCTATTTCTCCAAGAGCAACAACTTTTGGATTTTTTGCCAATTCAATAATATGATTCTCAACTTCATCGGTATAAGTTTTGGCTTCGGAAGGATAAACTCCTGCCATAGCCCAAACATTTTCATTTCTTTCTGCAATTGAAACAATTTTTTCCATTAAATTTGCTTCTACAGACGGAATTATTACTTTTTTTACTCCGCAAGCATTCATTTGACTTAAAACTTGTTCGGCAGGAAGTTCCAACATATCAACATGAGCATGCGTATCTATCAAATAATCTTTCATAATAGAAATTATATCACGCTAATAGCAAATAAGTGAGTATTCGCAAGCGCAATCCTTGCGTTTTTTAGAAAATTCTTCCGCACAAATTTTAGATGATGTTTCGAGTAATTTCATTTTATATACATCACCTAATTCCGGAGTATACGTAATATTTTCTTCATTTTTGTTTTTTAAATCTATATAAATAAAATGAATTTTTTCTGTTTTAAAAAACTCTCTTACCGCCAATATATATATCATTGTTTGGAAATCATATTTGGAATTTTTTGGAATTGCTCCGGTTTTATAATCCAGAATATAATATTCATCATTATTTTTGACCAGGGCATCTATTCTTCCGCCAAAAAACATTTCTCCCAGCTTCACGGCCAAACTATATTCCGTATTTACTACTTCATAAGAAAAGTATATAATACTTTTTAAATATATCCAGACTGAAAGTTCTTTTTCCGTAAGTGAAGCTTCCAGTCTGGATATATTTTCATTTCTTAAATAATATGATGCCATGGCATGAATATTTTTACCGAATTCAAAAATATTATCATTTACCGGCATGTTAATATTTTTCACATATCTGAAATAGAATTTTCTCGGACATGCTTCATATGTTTTAAGCATATTGGGCGAAAGCTGCGAAAACATATTATCCCTCAAGATATGTATAATCAGGATTTTTATTTAATTCCTCTTCAATTTGCTCAAAAGTTATTTGCCCTTCTGTTGCGCCAAACTGAGAAACTACCGACGCCGAGTTAACAGATGCATACATCAATGACTTGCCGACATTAAGCCGCGTTCTTTCTAAAGCGGCACAGAAGGTAGAGGCAAAAGCGTCTCCTGCACCCAGTGTTGAAACGACTGGAGACGGAAATACCGGACAATAGTAGAACTTTGTACCGTCATATGCATAAGCTCCATCACCGCCATCTGTAATTACAATTACCTGATAATCCATGACCTTTAAGGTTGTAAGCATTTTTTTGATATCCTGATGAATGAGTTCATGAGAAAATTTTTCAGTCTTAGTATCAGGTCTTACTTGAATACCCGTTGCCATCGTAGCTTCTTCTTTATTCATCACAACGATATGCGCCGATTTAAGTATTGTTTTAATATGTTCAAAACCTCTTTTTAAACTTGTTGAGCCTGCATTGAAACAGATTTTGGTACCATGCTTATGCGCAAAGCTGACAATTGATTCCAGAACCTGATTTGATTCCCCATTGAGTGGTGCTACGTACAACAAGTCCACATCTTTTATAGCTTCGAAATTTATTTCGCTTTCTCTAATTAAAGCATTTGCCCCCCTATGAGCCAATACAGTTCTGTCACCCTGGAAACTTACCAGAATAATTGAGAAACCGGTAGAAGTACTTTTGTCTTGAATTATATTATCAAGATTTACTTTTTTACTTTTAAAAGATTCTAAAATACCATCAGAATAAATATCTTTTCCTATCTTAAATATAGCGGAAGTCTCCAATCCTAAATTTGCGAAATTACAAGCGGTATTAACTCCCCCGCCGCCAACATTTGACGAAAAAGTTGTAATATCTATTTTAGCGCCATACGGATAACTCATAAATTCTGAATCTTTAGTTTTGGAGCATACAGATACAATATTTGCATCATCACACTCGACAAAAACATCCATTGTTGCACTTCCAATTGTTAAAACCTTTGTCATACATCATCCTCCTGTTAATATATATTTTAATACAAATAGCAAAAAAAATATTTTTTGTTTTTAATATTATTGAAATGGAGGTACTAAAATGAATATTTCAGCAACAAATGTAAATTTTAACGGCAGGAAAGAGGTTGTGTACGGACTCAGAAAAGCTGCACAGGAAGCATACAACATAGAAATAAATCGTTCGCATGCTTTTGGACCGCATCCGATGCACCTTGAGCATTTAATAAACAAGAGTGAAGGCAAAATGAATGCCTATTTAGATATGGCAGCAAATGACGAATCCTTTGCAAAAACAATCGGCGATCTTGCATCAGAAAAACTTACGGCAGGATTTTTTAAAGATGTGTTACAGCCAGCCTCAGTTCCTTTTGGTAAAATTAACCCATTAAAAGTGTTTTCTGAAGGTATTCAAGAAGCCGTCTCAAAAAAGACAGAGCAATGCAAAGCAGGCGTTCAAAACTTTATAAATGCAATTAAAATGTAAAAATTTGTAAAAATCTAAGACAAGCATGGTGTAAAATTTATTTAGTTATTCTATAATGTTTGTATACAGGGATATGTGAGCGGTATATAAAGCAAATAACGGATTTTATTTTGCAAAAACGCTCTTAGTTAGGGATATTTGTGCCAAGTGCACAGAGTCAGAAAGGTTAGGGAATGGCTCTTACAATTAATACAAACATTTCGTCTTTGATTGTACAAAGAAACCTCAATGCTGCAACAAACAGTTTAAATCAAGCAATTGAGAGGATGACTACCGGTTATAAAATAAATCATGCTGCTGATAATGCTGCAGGTTATTCTATTTCCACAAATTGGGAAACGCAACTAGGCTCTTTAGATGTTGCAGCTGACAATGCAGCTACCGGAGCAGACATGCTTACGACATTAGAAGATACTTACTCTCTTATATCTTCGCACCTTCAGCGTGTACGAGATTTAACAGAGCAAGCTGCAAACGGAACTTACGGCTCTGATTCGTTGAAAGCAATTAAATCAGAAATTACCGCAAGGTTAGAAGAAATTGATCGTATTGCTGCAAATTGTGAATTTAACGGTATAAACATGATGAACGGTGATGTAGCAGAAGATATTGCACTGCAAGTCGGTTTATACAGTGATGTAAACAGCCAAATCGTACTGAGCCAAACTCTTTTTGCACCGGCAGATACGGTTACTTTGTTTGACGAAAATACAGGTCAAACAGTTGCAACCGTTGATGATATTGCGGAACTATGTTCCGGATATGATTCTGATGCCTCGCAAATCGTAGGCAATCAAGCAGTTATGCTTGATGAAATTGATAAGGTTTTAAATGAGATTTCCGCAAGAACAACCACTCTCGGTGCTGCGCAAAACAGAATTGACTCTGCAATTGAGTCAATAAGCGTACAGTCAGAAAATATAACGTCATCACTTTCTACACTTAGAGATGCTGACGTAGCGGAAGAATCTTCAAACTATATACAGGCGCAAATTCTGCAGCAGGCATCCGCGACATTGCTCGCAACTGCTAACCAGCTGCCTAGTATAGCTTTGAACTTAATATAGTTTATTAATTTGTTGTTGATTGGGATATGTACTTATATATGAGCTTGATAAAATCAAGCTCTTTTATTTTATATTTAATGTACGGGGTTGTATATAAGCATGTAAGGTCCGCCGGTATTGATATCAATTTATTTTTTTGATACTATTTTAATGTTAGTTAATTTAAAGAGGAGTTTTATTATGGATTTAATGAAGGGGAAAAAGGGTATAATCTTTGGAGTTTCAAACACCCACGGTATTGCATACGGTATTGCAAAACAATTATTTGACGAAGGCGCAGATATTGCTTTTACGTATGCAGGTGAAGCTATGGAAAAAAGGGTTAAGCCTATTGCTGAAAGTATGAATGCTAAACTCATTATGAGCTGCGACGTTACAAAAGAAGATGAAGTTGAAGCGGTTTTTAAAGAATGTGAAAAAATATACGGGAAATTGGACTTTGTTGTTCATGCTGTTGCTTTTGCTCCGAAAGAAGATTTAATGGGCAGATTTGTAGATACTTCAAAAGAAGGCTGGGATATTGCTCTTGGTGTAAGCGCTTATTCACTGGTTACTGTATGCAGACATGCAGAACCGATTATGAATGAAGGAAGTTCTATTTTTGCTCTTACTTATCTTGGCTCAGTTCTTTCTGTTCCAAGCTATAATGTAATGGGTGTTGCAAAAGCAGCATTAGAGTCCGCAATGAGATTTTTGGCGGTTGATTTAGGAAGCAAAGGCATTCGTGTTAACTGCTTATCATCAGGACCTGTTAAAACACTTGCTTCTATGGGTATAAGCGGATTCTCTAAAATGCTTAAGGCAGCAACTTTAAGAGCTCCTATGAAGAGAAACGTATCATTAGAAGATGTCGGAAGAGCCGGCTTATATTTGGCTTCTGACCTTTCAAGCGGTACTACCGGTGAAGTAATTTATTGCGATTGCGGCTGTCATTCAGCTTATGCATCAGCAGAAGAAATGGACATATTGTCTAAGGCTGAATAAATATTTACAAGGAGAAAATATGAAAAAAATTTTATTAATGTTAATGGCTATTTTTACGGTAGCAAGCTCTGTCCAAGCTGTCAAAGCTGCTACTTATGCAGAAGCCGTGAAAGATAGTAAACCTATGGCGATTCTTGTTTATGCAAGCTGGGCTGACAATTTAGATGCAATTTCTAAAAACTTCACAGAGCTGCAACAACAGAATGGAGATACTTTTAATTTTGTAATGTTAGATATTGCATCTGCTGATACAAAAGAATTTAATAAAAAATATTATATTTATCCGAATTTACCATACGTACTTCTTTCCAGAGAAAATGGTAAAATTACCAGAAACATTTTGTCTGATTGCTTGCAAGACAAAGCTTGTTTTTCTCAAAGACTCAATTTGTTTATAAATTAAAAGTTTCGCTATTGGTGTAATCAATACCGCCAACTGCATTATATAATGAAATTGTAGAGATAACATTGTCGATTTTAGCGGCAATGTTTCTCTGTTTTATGAGATATAAATTAACCTGAGACTTCATCTCATCCAACTTTGAAGAATCACCGATATTAAATTGTTTTTCCGAAAGCAAATGTTTTTCTTTTTCAATATCAAACTCTTCGTTAGTTTTTGCCAAATTTGCTCTGGTTGTTTTTGATTCAATAAGAGCATCATTTACTTCCTGTATAGAGGTTAAAACAGTTTTTTCATATTCTTCGACAGCTTTTTTGTATTCATATTTATTTATTCTGTATCTTGCAAGCTTTGCCCCGCCTGAAAAAATGTCCCAGGTAGGCGCAATACCAGCATTAGCAAGGAAAGTTTCACCGGCAAAAATTCTGTTCCAGTTATAGGCATTAAACCCGATATTTCCGAACAAAATAAATTTTGGCAAGAATTCTCTTCTTGCAACTCTTACATCCAGACCGACTTTTTTAATGTAGCTTTCCGCAGAAATTAAATCAGGACGATACTGAACAACAACTGTAGAAATTGAATCAGGAGTTTCCGGTGAAGATACCGTTTCATAACTTGCATGCTCGATTTCTTTATCCGTATTCAGTCCTAAAAGAACATTTATTTCGTCACTCAAAACCTTTTTGTTTTCATTGAGTTTATTTAATTCTTTTTCAAAATTTACAAGTGCCTGTTTTTCTTCTAATACTTCATTAATTGAAGCAAGACCGGCATTGTATTTTCTTTCGGTCATGCTTACAATATCGGTTTGCAGTTCTATTATTTTTTCAAGAGTTTTTTTCATCTCATCAGTCTTAATCAAGTTATAATAATTTGCTGCGAAACTTGAAGTCAAATAAATATAAGCAGCTCTTTCCTGCTGGTCAATAATTTCCTTTTGTTTTTTTGCACTCTTCCTGTTCAAATAATTCTGTCCCCAGATATCTATTTCATAAGAAGCATTCAAAGGCAAAAATATTTCGTTTTGAATATATTTAGGAATAACGGTATTTCCAAACTGGGTTCTTGGTCCTCTGAAAACCCTTGAAAAAGTTCCGTCAAATCCTACTTGCGGTAATTGATTTGCACCTGCAAGACGAACGTTTTCCTCGGCTTGTTTTGCCTTCAGGGCAGCTATTTTTAAGTCGTGGTTATTATTATATAATGTTTGCAAATGTTCTACCAATATTTCGTCATTATAATTTTTCCACCAATCAATATTTACATAGTTAAATTTATCTATAGATTCTTTGGCATAACAAGGTAGCGCCATAATTAAAATCAAAATTGTTAAAATTTTTTTAAATGTCATATTTACACTTATCCTTCTTGTGTTATCATGATAACACAAAGAAAATTATGGAACAAGAAATTTTATCAAGACAAAAAATAGGGTTGAGGTTATCCCGTATTGGGCTTCTATCAAAGATTTTCGCAATACAGACCTTTGTGTTGAACAAATTTGAGATAACACCGGAACAATTTACTGTACTAAATACACTTAAAGAGAATAACGGAATGTATTTAAGACAGCTTGCTCAGGAAACCTTAAAAGACAGACCGAATATGACAAGAATTGTATCAATTCTGGAAGCAAAAAACTACTTAACAGTCGAAACTGATAAAGAAGAAGGACGAATGGTAAAAAAATTATACATTACTAAATCCGGAATCAAAGTTTGCAATAAAGCTCTGCCGACAGTTTTAGAAATGTGGGAGTATATAGGAAAAAACATTTCAACAGAAGAACTTGATAAATTTTTAGAAACACTAAACAAAATAGAAGATAATTTAAAAGAAAAGGTAATAATGCAAAACTAGGTGAAATTATGGCAAAGAGACACGAAGACAAACATGATAAAGAATTTATAAAAGAAGCAAAAGCAAGACTAAAAAAGAGACGACCGGAATATAAAAAGAAAAGAGTTATAGTTCCGACACTTACTGCAATAATCCTGACAATAACGGGTATTGTTGCCGCAATTCATTCCACATACTATCAGTCAACAGATGACGCATTTGTGGAAGGTCGTTTAGTTTCCGTGGCCCCGAGAGTTGCAGCACCTGTTATTAGCCTGCTGGTTGACGATAATCAGGAGGTTAAAGCCGGACAGCTGCTTGTTGAATTAGACCCTAAAGACTTTGAGGTTGCGCTTGCACAGGCAGAAGCAAAACTTGCGGAAGCAAAAGCAAGTTTAAATATTGCAGAAAAGCAAGTTGATGAAAGCACTTCAAGAGTTAACAAATCTTTTGAAGATATAACTTCAGCTTCTTCCAGGCTTGATTTTGCACAAAAAGATTTCGCAAGATATAAAGATTTATACAAGGATGGCATTGTCTCCAAGCAGGCATATGAAAAAAGCAAGACTGCCTTGGAAGTAGCAGAAGCAGACTATAATGCAGCAATGGAAACATCTCAGGCTACGCAGCACGCTCTTGATTCAAGCAAAGCAAAAACAGAGGCAGACGCTGCCCTTATAAAAAGATTGGAAGCAGAAGTTGAGCAGGCAAAACTTAACCTGCAATATACAAAAATTTATGCGCCGCAGGATGGTAAAGTTGCTGCCAGAAGCGTTGAAAAAGGGAATTATGTAAACATCGGACAGCCGCTTATGAATATTGTTCCGGAACAAGTTTGGGTTGTTGCGAACTTTAAAGAAGTGCAGCTGACGCACATGCATGAAGGGCAGCCGGTTAGAATCAAAGTTGATACTTATCCGGGAAAAAGATTTAAAGGACATGTTGAAAGTATTCAAAGAGCAACAGGTGCAAAATCCAGCCTTTTCCCGCCTGAGAATGCTGTCGGCAGTTACGTAAAAATTGTACAGAGAGTGCCTGTCAAAATTCTTTTTGACGAAGATATCTCAAATTATAATATAGTTCCGGGTATGTCAGTTGTTCCAAAGGTTAGAATCAAAGATGGAAGAAAAGAAAATTAACCCGTATATCATAGCAATAGCAGTACTGTTGCCGTCATTTCTTTCTCTCGCGGCATCATCAGGTACTAATGTAAGCCAGCCGCACATTGCGGGCTTTTATGGTGCTACACAATATGAAACAAATACCGTTATTACTTGTTATATTATATCAGGCGGTCTTATGCTCCCTATAACAGGCTACCTTGTTCGCTATATAGGCAAAAAGCTTCTGTTTATATACAGTATTATAGTATTTGCGCTTGGATGCTTTCTTTGTATTGTTGCACCAAACCTGCAGGCACTGATTGCCGCAAGACTTATACAAGGTATCGGAAGCGGAAGTATATTACCACTGTGCCAAGCCGTCTTGTTGGAAGTTTTTCCGCCGGAGCAGCGTGGTGTTGCAATGGGCTTATTCGGAGTTGCAGCAATGTTCTCACCTCTTGCAGGACCTTTTATTGGCGGTTATCTTACTGATTATTATTCATGGCAATGGATTTTTATAGTTAACATTCCTCTGTGTATATTGTCATTAATTATGATTAAATTTCTTGTTCCTGACGATAAGCCGACAGAAAAAGCTAAGTATAACAAAAAATTTGATTATGCCGGATATCTTTCTATTGTTATAGCAATGGCTTGCATGCAAGTCGTTTTAGATAAAGGACAGCAGCACAACTGGTTTGACGAAACCTGGATATGCTGGCTTACGGGAATTTGTATTTTTTCCTTCGTTTTTTTCTATGTGTGGGAGCTTGAATACAAATATCCCGTAATTGATATCAGAGTTTTTAAAGATAGAAACTTTCTTTTCGGAACATTTGCAAGCTCTTTTATAAATGTAATTATATATTCAACATTGCTTCTCGTTCCGATGTTTGTACAGAGTCTTATCGGCTACAGTCCTTCTATGTCAGGACTTTTGATGTTTCCAAGAGCAGTAATTTGTTTAATCATGCTCCTTGTAGTAGGTGAAATTTCAAAATATGTGGAAGGAAGAATTCTTGCAATTATCGGATTCCTCATTATTGCGGCATCACTATTAATGCTTACGCAAATGAATCCTTCTTCTTCAATGGAAAGCATTATTCTGCCCAATATACTACTTTGTATTGGTGTTCCTACTGCATTTGTACCGATAACAGCACTATCTTTTCAAACTCTGCCGGCTTCAAAAAATGCTGATGCCGCATCACTGCACGCTCTGTTTAAAAACATCCTGACAGCCGTCTCAACCTCAGCTGCTTCAACTTTTATCGCAAGAGTTTCACAAGTTTATCAAGGATATTTTGTCAGCAATCTCGCACCGCATAATCATATGTATCAGGTAAAATTGGCCGCTCTGCAGCATAAATTTGCCATCTATTATCCTTCTGTAGTTGCAGCCAGAAAAGCCGAAGGCACACTTTATAAACAGTTATTGTCACAAGCACGTCTTGCTTCATTTTTTGACATTTTTGCAATGCTTGCACTATTAATGGGAGTTGCGATCTTTCTTACTATTCTGCTCCAAAATAAACAAAAAAAGAAAAAAGATGTGTAAACTTTTGTAAAGAATTTTCTTACTTCTGAAATTGCAACTAAAAAAAATACTTTATTAGTATATAAGTTTTAGATGCGATGATATAAGAAAGGACGGCAATATATGGCAGGCGAAGTTGGTGAAGCAAGAGCTTATAGCACACAACAGACATGGTTTGGTGGTGTAAATAACAACACTGCACCTGCAGAAACAGAAAAAGAGAAACTGCATAAAGGTAATGTCTGGGACTATGCTAATGCTATGCAGGCAGGCGCATATATGAGTTAAATATATGAGCTCTGACAAATTTGAAAGCTGAAGTTTATCTTCAGCTTTTTTATTGTATAATGACGATATGAGAGAATTCGAAAAAATGATTAACGGATTGGCTTACAATCCTAATGATGAAGAACTGTTAGAGCTGCGTAAATATTCACTTGAAAAAACAAGAGCTTTTAATGTCGAGCAGGACAAAGAAAAAAGAGAAGAAATCCTTAAAAGCCTTGTTGGGAAAATGGGTAAAGATTGCTACATTACACCAAATTTATTTTGTGACTACGGGTGCAATTTGGAATTAGGCAACGGGGTTTATTTTAACGCTAATTGTGTAGTCTTGGATTGCGCAAAAGTTACAATTGGCGACAATACTTTTGTCGGCCCGAACACCCAATTTTACACACCAATCCACCCGCTTGATTACAAAACAAGAAATACTTTTATAGAATCAGCAAAGCCAATATCAATAGGGAAAAATTGCTGGCTTGGCGGCAGTGTTGTTATTTTACCCGGAGTTACTATCGGTGATGGCTGCGTTATAGGAGCCGGTGCGGTTGTTACTAAAGATATACCGGAAAACTCGCTTGCTGTCGGAAATCCTGCAAAAGTCATAAGAACTATTGACCAAAATAAAACCGGCATATAAACCGGCTCTATTTTCGCAATTTATTTAATGTTTGCTTTTATTAGTCTTGGGCTTTTTGTTTATATACGTGTCCTTTTCTGTCTTTCTCGATATTAGGAGTATCAATTTCAAACACGTAAGCATCAGCAGGAGCCAGATTTACCTTTAATTCGTTTTTAGAAACTTGAAATTCGCTGGTATCACCATATTCAGGAACCATATTTTTTAATTTTTGTTCTTCTTTTAAACCCGGAATTTCTATGATACCTGTTACATTTCTGTTAGGATTTTTGTTTGCTACAACAAGAATAGTTCTTCCGTTGTTATGCCTTGCATATGTAATTATCTGATTATTTTTATCTCCACGTTTATCAAACTCTATGAAACTACTGTTTCTGTCTGCCAAAACATCAAGATTTTCACTTCTCATTTTTAGAACGCCTCTCATAACGCGTTCAATATCAGGATGTTCACCGCCGGGTTTTCTCGATAAGTTAAACAGTGCTAAACGGTAGCGATGTTCGTTCATCAGAGTTTTACCGGTATAAGTTTCAATATTATCTGTATTTCTGTATTTGTAATCATAATAGTCTCCGGTTTGGAAACCGTCAATAAAATAAGGATTACACATAGGTATTGTTGCTTGAAGAATAGTCGTTAATTTACAGAAATTCTCACCTCCGTGTATCATTGAAGAGCTGTCATCATGTGTAAGGAATGAACCTATTACGCTCTTTCCTGCAGGCAACCTGTGAGACATATCCAAATTTAATTTTATATAATCATTAAATTCGGCGGCATTTTTCCAGTCATGGAATATATGATATTGTCCGTAATATTCGTCAAATCCTGCTTTTAGCAAATCCTCCGGCCTGTCGTAAGGCATATTGACCATTGGCGAAGCACATTCATATGTATAGCTTTCTGCCAGCCAGCCAAATTCAGGGTCGCGCTTATGAGAATGTTTTATTAGAATATCCCAGAATTCAGGCGGTTTCGCTCTTGCCACATCAGCTCTTATACCGTCAATACCCAAATCTATACAGGCATCAACGTATTGTTTATGCATTTCTAATAATTTTGGATTCAGGGTTCTGTCAGCTTCATCAGCCCAAGGCTCAAACATTCTGATATCAGCCCAGCCTTGCGGCGTCTTGTCTTCCCCGTTTCTACCGTAAGCCATCAATTCAGGTTCAGCTTCAAACATATCTACAGATGCGCAGCTCGGCAAGTCTAACATTACTCTGATTCCGCGTTTGTGACATTCATCTATCAGTGCCTTAAATTGTTCGTCCGGAGTTCGCGGATCATTTTTATCAATAAGCATAGGATCAATAGCCAAATGCCCGTCCTCTGTTACATACTTTGCAGGAGAATAAATTGAACCAGCTGTTCCCATAGCATTTTTCTTGCCGGTAGGATGAATAGGTAAAATATGAATTGTATTTATGCCATCTGCTTTTAATTCATCTAATCTGGATATTGCGCTCAGCAAAGTCCCGTTTTTTTCTCCGGTAGACAAAGTTACTTTGTCATCACCATTCAAATCCTGAGCGGTAAATGTTCTTGGAACAATTGCAAGCATTACGGATTGATTGTTACGAATCATTGTTCTCAAATTGTTTTTATATGGTTTTACCTCTTTAGAAGCTAAGTCAACCTTTTTTACCTGAGGAACATTAATCCTTGCAAGATTTTCAAGGTAAGCAGAAGTAACACAGCTTTCCCTGTTTTCTATTCTTTTATCAGAAGGAGTTGTAACAGAAGCATTCTGCGCCGGTGCTTTAAAATTAACAGGTATTATTTTACTTATTTCCATCATCGCTCACCTTCCTAAAGATATTTTGCGGATTTCTTATCTTACCAAATCCGAATTGTGATACTATTGTTGCACCTATTACGCTGCCCCCGATTGCAGAAGCTATTCTTAACCATTTTTGGTTTCCGTATCTTCTTTGTGCGGCCTGCATTATCAAATCTACTGAGCTTTGTGCAACAAGATTAAACTTTGCCATTCTGGTTTTAGCTGATTTTGTATATTTATTCAAATCTGCTGGATTTAATTTATGCTGCGGTTTCGTAAAATCAATATTATTATTACCCATAATATCTCTAAATCTTGTTATATATTTAGAGAATCTTCCGGACACATCACCGGTTGCCAAATCACTTGAAACGCTCAAACCTTTCTTTGTACCTTCAGTAATAGCTTCACTGTTCCAAGTATTTCTCATTACGTCCTTATAAAACTCCGGATTATTAGGAGTATTAAGTTTCATCGTATGATCCGGACAAGAAGCGCCCATAATTGCTTCTCTGCCAAACTTTGCGACTTCTCTGGCGTATTCACCTTCCGGAAGCGGACGTTTGTAAGTATCAAATAGGTGCAAAATTCTGTTGAAGGAGTTCTTAGCACCTTGATATCTTTCTACAATTCTTGAAATTTCCTGATTTTTAGAAGAACCTACCCCTCTGGAATTATGTTTTGCATAATCTATACGTTCTTTTGTTGATTTCAAGCCGCTCCAGTAGTCCAGTTTCTCATATTTATTTTGCTGAACACCATCCAAAACATCAAACAAATCTTCTCTTGAACTTAGAGAATTTGAAAGTGTTGTGACATCTTCCTTTACAAGCCTGTCAATTGTATTATTAAATTTACCGATTGAATGAAGTCGTTTTGCGGTTTTATTGTAATTGTTTTCTATACCTGAGATTAAATCTTTCAGGTGAGATTTTTCCGTATCTTTACCATTCAAGTCGATTTCCATCTCTGACATAACTTTTGCGAGTTTAGAAATTGCTTCCTGATATTTTGCTTCATTTTTCGTTAAATCATTGAGTTGTCTTTCTACAATTTCAACAGCATATTTGTCAGATTCTCTTATTTGTTTCAAATCTTTATATTTAATACCTAACACATCCAAAAGCGTATTTTCAAACTTGCTGTAGGAGCGTGCAATAACTGTTTCAGGCGCATATTCCACTTTGAAAGACTTACACTTATCTAAAGCCTTTTGATTTTCTTTAAATTCACCTAAAACCTTTGCAAAATCTGTAACCTCTTTGATATTATTCTCATCAACATATTTTGCCGGAGATTTTTTGATTTTGGCGGTTATATTATCAATAACCTGATTTTGATAAGCCTTTAATGCATCTTTAGGCATGCCGGTTTCATTTTCAATTTTACCTGCAAAAAGTTTTTTCAACTCGTCTTTAAAAGTCTTTAACTCATCATCAGTTATACCGTCCGCATTAATATTTTTAAGAATGTCATTTATCTCTGCAGTAGTCGGAACAAAAACTCTTTCTAAAGTTGCCCTGTTTCTTGACGGAATAGTTGCCTTTATTGATTTTACTACATCATCTGCAAAATCATCATTAATAGCGTACTCGCCTTTACCTGTTCTTTTAAATATTGATGCAAAATCGGCACGAATACCTTCCGCGGCATTTGCGTCCATATCTTTCGTTAACAACTTTAATAAATTGTCATATTCTACTTGCGGAAGCTCTTTTCCTTTATAATTGACAAGAATTTTTTCTACATCTTTGCTAAGTTTATTTGGCTTTACATCAGACGCAAGTTCAGACATTCCGTTTGTTTTGTCGAGCAGATTACTTATTTTAGAGTTATAACGGGAATTTCTTGCCTTTTCGAGAGCCGGTGCAATAAGTTTTTCAAGTCCGCAGCACATTAAAGCTGCAAGTACAGGTGTTGCACCGCCTGCCATAAGCATCCAGAGAGTATTTGTCTGAATCCCTACTTTTCTCATTTGTTCTTTGATTAAGTCGTGACGGTTTTTGATACCTCTTGGAATTCCCATTCTATCGCCGATAACATCTAAATCTTCACCCGGATAATCTCCTTGATACATATCAAACGGAATATAATTAGGATCTTGCAGAACAGATTTTTTACGTCCCTGATCATCAATATACTCTTTGCCTACATCAAAACCTTGAATAATTCTTGAAGGAGCCTTGATTGCTAACAGAGGGAATAAAGACATAGATGCGATGAAAGCACCCAGTCCCGTATATTCCATTATACGAAGCATCGGATTTTTTGTTCGTGCGGCAAGCATGGTTGCAATACCCAAACCGCCTACTACAAGGCCTACATCATTAATTCTGCCGAGTTGATGGTCATTGGCATTCCCTTTTAACCCGTCTTTTACGGCATTAATATCATACGCTCTGTCTTTTATAAAGTATTTTGGAATAGTCACAATTGAATCATGAACAAGATGCCCTTCCGGTGCCAGCGGCTTTGCATTGTTAGTAGTTTTTACTTCACCTTTTGCATCCTTATAAGGTTTATGGTGAGACTTAGTATTTTCGATATTAGATTGTATAGGAGTTATAGCCATACTAAATCACCGTACTTTCTTTGGACTTATCCATAATGTCTTTATTTGCCAATTTTCCCATATGTCTTGCTTTGTATATTACATTAGCTGTTGTACCTACCGTCAGCGCTGCCGTAAAGAGCATCCAAGCTTTACCGGCATGCTTCATAAATCCTGATTTACCGGGATCACCGGTCCACAAAGTTTTAAAGGATTTACCAAATGATTTCAGGAATGTTTTAGAAATTTCTGCGGTATTTGTACCAAAGTTTTTCATTCTTGAAGCCATTTTAGTTCCAAAACCTTCTCCTGGTTTTGCTATATGGCGTTTTCTATTTGTAATTGATGTGAAGAAATCTTCCCAACAATCCTGAGCAGCCAATCCGACACCTAAGCCTGCCCAAGCATAAGATGACAAGCTTTTGGCAGTTTTTGTCGTGGAAACAATGTTTTGGATAATCGGTGTCGTTTCTGTTACTGAGTCATTTAAATCCTCACCCAGTCCCAGTTTTTTTGCAACATTGTCATAATAAGAAACGCCGATATCTTTTTGTATCAAATCTTTTCTGAAGAACTCTCTGCTGTCGTAAACTTTTCTCTGCTGAACCTGCGGTATAATTCTGGCAGATTCACCCGGTTCTTTAGGAAGCGGATAGTATACGTGTTCTATCGGAAGTTCAATATCAACGCCCGTCCCCCAGTATACCGGGCGGGTAACCAAATCTGGAGACAGGGTTTTCATTAAACCGTATAATACAACCCCAAGAGCCATTTTTTTCCCGTTTATGCCGGCCAGAACCCTTGATTTAGGGTTTGAAAGATGTTTGTTTACAAGATTAAACAAGCCCATGAACATACCGCTTCCGATTACATACGGTATAATTCCCATAGATAAAAATTCATAAAAATCGGAATTTACATCTCCCTTTAAACCTTTTACAGGATATTGCAAAAAAGCATTTGTTGTTTTTTGATATTTTTGCTGCAGCCTTGTTTTTAATGTATTTGGCAATATTCGAGATTCCATCTCGAAATTATTCTCCTTTTCGGACTTAGCCCCAAACATTACATTTTTATCTGCTGAACTAACTGCTTTAATCATACGAACCCCATCTGGTACCTATATATTAAAAGTTCCTAAAAAAATATTTTTTGCTATTAAAAAAGCATGAACTTTACATTTATTTACAATGTTTTAGAAATATAAAACACACACAATTAATTTATCAAAAACAAAAAAATAATACAAGAAAAAAGGACTAATATAGTCCTTTTTCATCTATTGTCGTTCTCCTAATTCTTTATCCATAAGATAGAGAGAGACCTTGTCATCCCCAAAAAGTTCCAAACGCTTAATTATATCTTTAACATTCTGTTCCTCTTCAATCTGTTCGTTAATAAACCAGTCGATAAAAGAAAGCGTTGTTCTGTCACACTCCTCTTCTGCCTGTTTTGCAACCTTCATTACTGATTCGGTTATACATTTTTCGTGTTCGTATATTTCATTGAATACAGAAATTATGCCATGAAATTCAAATTCAGGCGTTCTGATTTGCTTAAGTGTTACAAAACTGTTTCTGGAAATTAAATAATCAAATAATTTAAGTCCGTGTTCAACTTCTTCTTTAGCCTGATGTTTTAACCAGGATGAAAAACCAAACAGTCCCAGTTCTTTCATATGCGCGGACATTGAAAGGTACAAGTAACCGGAATAGAACTCTTTATTAATCTGCTCATTTATAATTTCATTAATTTTATCACTAATCATTTTTATTTTCTCCCCACAAACCGTGTATATTACAATATTCAATTGCATCAATTTCTTCAGGAATACAATTTATATCAAATTCGGCAATATCTCCCGGATTTAAGTATTTTAGGTGAAGTTCGGATTTGTCTTTTTTATAGACTTCAATAAACTGAATATAATGTTCTTTTAACATCGGATGAGTTTTTACTGTTACAAACTTTTTATCCTCTTTCATCTCAATAACAGGTGCATGTTTTTCTCCGACCTCTGATTTATCATGTTGAATTTCCTGAAGCTTCATCGGCTGATTGCAGCAAACAAGTTCACCATAGCTCGGGATTAGAATCTGAACTATATTTCCGCAGATTTCGCATTTATAAATTTGCAATTTTTCTGTTGCCATAAATTACCCCTTCCTTTTTATTACTTATTTATTCTATTTATTAATTCACGATTATCATTGCCCCGGCAGGCTATTTGTGATATTATCTAGGGTATGAATAATTTTTTCGCAACAGGGCAAAGCAGCAATAATAACAATTCTGATAATTCTTTAAACTCGCAGTTTAATAATATAAAAGATAACTATGAAACTATTTTTATTGAAGCTGCAGAAAGTATAAGACGCGAAGTTAACAAATTCAAGCCTGAAAATCCCTGTGCAAAATGCAGTGTTAAGGACTGCAAGATAGAAAAGAAAGATGTATTTACACCATACCCTCAAAACTGCGGGTACAGAGACTGGCAATTAAAGATTTTAACC
This sequence comes from Candidatus Gastranaerophilales bacterium, assembly GCA_944324195.1. Classification (GTDB taxonomy): domain Bacteria; phylum Cyanobacteriota; class Vampirovibrionia; order Gastranaerophilales; family Gastranaerophilaceae; genus CAG-196. The sequence continues at coordinate 26,960 of CALUVJ010000002.1, read as the reverse complement.
TTCCTCTCAGGAGATTACAGACAGAAGTTAAAAACCATTTACAAAAACATGATGGATAAAAAGAGCAATTATTCCTGCTCAAAATGTGCTGCCTGCTGCAAACTTGCAACCAGCGAATATTCTTACAATCAGCTTAAACAAAGAGCTATGAGAGGCGACAAGTTTTCGGAAGATTTTGTATCGGTTTTTGTTCCGTATGAAACAGAAGAAGAAGCTAAAAAAGCTAATCCTGAATACTTCAAGCTCCTTAATGAACTTGTTGAGGATGAAAAAATTTATTACTATTATTGCCCGAAATTAAAAGACAATTTGTGTTCTGATTATGAAAACAGACCTGATATTTGTAAGGATTTTCCGCATAATCCGCTCAAACTCCTTCCGTCAACCTGTTCTTTTAATGAATGGAAAAATGAAATTGCACATGATGCAATGCTTTTAAAAGCAAAAGTTGATATTATTGATTTTTACAAGGAGAAGCTCCAGTAATGATTTTATCGGGAATGAGTCTTGAAGAACTCGAAAATTTAATGTCAGAGCTGGGTGCCACAAAATTCCGGGCGAAACAAATTCATAACTGGATTTATACAAAATCGGTCTCTACTATTGATGAGATGACAAATTTATCTAAGGATTTCCGCGAACAATTAAAAGAAGTTGCTTCTGTTACGGAGACAAAAATTAAAGTTAAGCAGACAAGCAAAGACGGGACTTTAAAGTATTTAGTCGAATACTCTGACGGAGAATGCGTTGAAACTGTTCTGATGAGATTTGATAACAGGGCAAACCTCACTGCCTGTGTAAGTTCACAGGTCGGCTGCGCTGTTAATTGTTCTTTTTGCGCAACAGGAAAAGGCGGGTTTAAAAGAAATCTTAATTACAAAGAAATCATTGAGCAGGTTTTAACTATTCAAAGAGATACAGGTTTAAAAGTCACAAATATAGTATTTATGGGGCAGGGCGAACCTCTTTTGAACTTAGATAACGTACTTAAGGCATTAGAAATTTTTAATAATGATTTCCAAATAGGGGCCAGAAGAATCACAATATCAACAAGCGGCATTATTCCGGGAATAAACAGACTTGCTGATATGGATTTGCAATCTACGCTTGCAATATCACTTCATGCGCCTAATCACAAATTAAGGGCAGAAATTATGCCTATAGAGAACAAATATCCGCTCGATGAGCTCAAAAAGGCTCTTTTAAATTATGTCGAAAAGACGGGAAGAAGAATTACCATTGAATATATTCTTATCCACAATTTTAATGACACATTTGAAGTTGCAAAAGAGCTTGCTCACTGGCTTAAAGACTTGAAATGCAATATAAACCTTATTCCATATAATTCAGTAATTGAAAATGATTACAAAAAACCGTCCAGCGGTGATATTATGAAATTTAAGTACCTGCTTGAACATTCGGGGAAAAAGGTTACTGTAAGACTCGAGCGCGGAGCGGATATAGATGCGGCCTGCGGCCAGTTAAGAGGAAAAACGACAAAATAAAGGGAGTTTGTGTGTGAATTTACTTGAAAAAAATTTAGTTTCGCTTGCCAAAAATAACAGAGAACTTGCTGAAAAAATTAACAGGCATATTGTAGACAATATACCGCAGCTTGTAAATGAAAACGGATTTTATAATCTGGCATATAAAAATACATATCTTCACAACAGACAAAATCCGCTTGCCGAAGCAAAAGAAATATTTTCAATGGCCGCAAATACGCCTGTTTCGATACATCTTATTTACGGGCTTGGGTTGGGTTATCTGTTTCAGGTGGCATCAGCAAATTCTTCCGGAACAGTGATTTTGTATGAACCGGATTTAAATATAATTAAGACAGCCTTCTCACTCGTTGATTTTTCCAATGATATTCTAAAAAACAATGTATTTATTACAGATAATATTGAAAAAGCAGGTGAGTACATTTATCAAAAATCAAACGTTAAAAATACACCGCTCATGCTTACAACTGCAGCATATCGGGAAATGGCTCCGGAAAAATTTAACGAAATGGTGGAAAAACTTCAACGTCTGGTCGGCTCATATTCACTGGATTTAAAATATACACAACAAAAGTTCTACCCTATAACTCGCACAATCATTCAAAACATACCAAATCTTATAAAAGAACCGCCTTTAAGTTCAATAAAAGATTTCTATAAAGGGCAGACTGCAGTTGTCGTCTCGGCAGGCCCTACACTTGACAGAAACATTGAAACTATTAAAAAATACAGAGATAATATCGTATTAATAGTTGTCGGAACGGCAATGAAAACCATTGCTAAACACGGAATTACGCCGGATTTTTTATGTATAATTGAGACTTTTGACTCATCTAAACAGCTCGAAGGACTTGACCTTTCACAGGTTAATTTTGTAACGGAGCCTTATTCAAATATCAACCTCAGAAAGTTCAAATTTAAGCAAATTTATTCCCATATTTCAGATAACATGCCTGTGAATTCTTTTTGGAGCAAAATAATTAACGAAAAGACAGACGAATATCTTTCCAAAGGAACAGTTTCTTACACCGCGCTAAACGTTGCAAGGATTTTAGGCTGCTCAAAGATTGTAATGGTCGGACAGGATCTTGCTTATATAGACGGACAATGCTATAGCAAAGACTCTGCCTATAAGGATTTGGAGTGTCGGTTTAATAAAGAGGGAAACAAATGGGAAATAACAGCAAAAGATTTTGATAATTTTGTAAGATCTTTGAGCAACTATCCCGATGAAGAAACTCGAATTAAGGCAGCAAAGACCAGATTAAAAAATCTTAACAATTCTCTTTATTACGTGAAAAGCATTAAAGGAGAACAAATTCCGACAGAATCTGTTTATGCGGCATTTATAAGACCTTTAAGCGAATTTGCGCAAAAATTTAGTGACAGGAAATTTATAAACACCTCCTTAGTCGGTGCCCAAATTGACGGATATGAAAACATTCCGCTTGAAGAAGCTCTCAAAGATACAAAACCTATACAAAACAGAGAGTTAAATTGTGATTACAAATTTGATATTAATGATATTGAAGAAAAACTAAAACTTGAAACAAGCTTATTAAACAAAATATTAAACGAAGTAAAGAACGGCCAAAGTGCAGTAAAATCCCTAAATAACGATTTCAAAAGATACAAAAATGCTACAGTTGAAGTTCTAAAAGATTTAAAAAAAGTATCTTCAATCTTTTTACAATTAAGTACGTCAAACTCAAACACTCTTTACGACTTTATAACCGCTAAAGAACGTATTGACTTGGATTATACAATGAAAATGTCAAGAAGCTTTGATACTAAAAATATGTCAACATTAATCACAAAATTTAATGAATATTTTGATAATTCAGAAAAAGCCGTAAAAGTTGTTAACGCTTATATAAATAAGGCAATAGGTGAAATTAAATGAAAGTTTTGATTCAGAGAGTAAAAAAGGCTTCCGTTACAATTGATAACAGTCTATATTCACAAATTAATACCGGAATACTGGCACTCGTCGGCATTGAAAAGGGAGATTCCGAAGAAAAAATAGAAAAAATGGCGGTTAAGCTTGTAAATTTGAGAATTTTTCCGGATGAAAACGACAAGATGAATAAATCAATTCTTGATATTCAGGGAGACATGCTTATCGTTTCGCAATTTACACTGTGCGGGAATTGTAAAAAGGGAACCAGGCCGAGTTTTGACGGCTCCGCTCCGCCTGAAATTGCCGATAAACTATATGAAAATTTTGTAGAAAAAATTAAGTCACATGGAATTAATGTCGGAACAGGAAAATTCGGAGCAATGATGGACGTCGCATTAATCAATGACGGACCGGTTACGTTTATGCTGGAAATGTAGATTTTGTAAAAATCTTTATATGCTAAAATCTTATTATGGATGATTTTAAACATTATACGGTAATGCTGAATGAAGCAGTTGATGCTCTGGAGTGCCAAGACGGCAAGATTTATGTCGACTGCACACTTGGCGGCGGCGGCCACAGCGAATTAATCTTGAAAAGAATTTCGCCAAACGGCAGACTTATCGCGTTCGATATCGATGACGAAGCTATCCGGCATGCAGAAGAAAGGCTTAAAGATTACCCCAACCTAACCATAGTAAAATCATCTTACACAAATATTAAAGAAGAGTTGCACAAACTCGGTATAGAAAAAATTACAGGCGGCGTAATTCTTGATTTGGGGGCATCTTATCATCAGCTTACAAAAACTGAAAGAGGGTTTTCATTCTCAAAAGACGCTCCTTTAGACATGAGATTTGACATGGAAAGCGATTTCTCCGCCTATGATGTCGTTAATAATTATTCAGAAGCAGATTTAGTAAGGATATTCAGCGAGTATGGAGAAGAACGTTTTTCAAAAAGAATTGCAAAAAAGATTATTGAAACTAGAAGGGCTAAGCCGATTAGAACAACGAAAGAACTTGCTGATCTCATTATCAGTGCGACTCCTCGGGTTAAGTCTCATATACACCCTGCTACAAGAGTGTTTCAGGCTATTAGGATAGAAGTTAACAATGAGTTAAAAAATGTAAATATTGTACTGCATGACATATTGGATTTATTGGACAAAGATGGTATAATTTCTGTAATAAGTTTTCATTCTTTGGAGGACAGAATTGTAAAACAATTCTTCAAATTTGAAAGCCAGAAGTGCAGATGCAATGATATGATTTGCAAATGCCCGCCGCCAAAAATAGAATTGGTAAACAAAAAACCAATAATGGCAAGCGAAAAGGAGATTTTGGAGAATCCGCCGTCAAGAAGTGCAAAGTTGAGGATTGTAAAAGCTATTTAGTAAAAATGACGGCCGAATTCGGGGAGCAGAGGAGTATATATTTTGGTTTCGGCTTTAAAAATCAACAATAAATCAGGGTTAGATAGTTTTATTAAAAAGTTTTCTGGAGAATATAAAAAAGAGTATCAGGTTAAGGAAAATACAAAAAAATCTTTTGTTGATAAATCTGTTCAAAATTTAGCTGTTAATAGTATAATAGAAGGGTACTTTCCAAAAGAAAATCTGGTCAAAGATATGGCAATAAAAAAAGTAAATAAAATGCTATGTGTTATGCTGAGCTTATTAATAGGTATTGTTATTGTAAGCTATTATTTTGTTATTTCCTGTGAAATGAAATTAAATGACTTAAGCAGGCAGACTGTTATTTTAAACAACGAAAATGAAGAACTTCAAAATAAATTGGATGCATTAAAATCTTTTAATAATGTTGATAAAACATTACAAGAAAATAACATGCTCCAAAGAGCCGGCCAGGTAATAGAAACACCGGAAATTACTATTGATAAAGCTGCATCAACTCAGCACTCAGCAAAAAAGAAAATATTTAATTATGCTATAGGATTTTAAAATATGCTTAAAATTGTCTGCGGTGCCGGGAATGAAGATTGTGAAAGTGTAAAACGTCTGGTTTATATTTATGCAAAAGCCGGATGTGAGTATTTTGATATATCAGCCAGAAAAGATGTTTTAGACGCCGCAAAAGAAGCTGTTGAACTTGCCGGACTTAAGGATGCTCACTTTTGCGTAAGCGTAGGTATTAAAGGCGACCCGCATATTACAAAAGCCCGAATTAAAGAAAGTGTCTGTATAAAATGCGGAAACTGCCTGAGGAATTGCCCGAATGATGCAATTTATCCTTCGATAATGATTAATGATAAAAGATGTGTCGGCTGCGGAACTTGTGCCAAGAAATGTCCGACAGGCGCCATGACAATGTATGAAAAGGATGTTAACGTAAAAGAAATTTTGCCGTATATGGTAGAAAACGGCGTTGAGATGCTGGAGCTTCATGCTATGGGGCAAGATAGACAAGATCTTGACTACAAATGGGGAGTAATTAATGAGTGTAATCCAAAATATGCTTCAATTTGCATAGACCGCGAATATTTTGGAAACAAAGAAGTAATAAGCCGTATAAGAAGCATGATTGCGCACAGAAAACCTTACACAACAATTGTACAAGCGGACGGCATTCCTATGAGCGGCTCAGACGACAGCTATAAAACTACTCTGCAGGCTGTTGCAATGGCAGAAATCATACAAAATGCGAATTTACCTGTACATATAGTTCTTTCCGGCGGTACAAACTCAAAAACCGCAGAACTTGCAAAGCTTTGCGGAATCAATTACTGGGGTATAGCAATCGGTTCATGGGCGAGAAAAATTGTTAAACCATACATAAATTCTAATGACTTCTGGGATTGTCTGGAGTGTCAACATGAAGCGATAGAAGCAGCGAAAGAACTTGTTAAATCTTCTGTCTGACGATTTTTTGCATTGCTAAGTGAAAATCCTCTTTACTGATTGCAATTTTTTGTAAATCAGCATAAGTAAAGGTTCTGTTATCCATCTTTTCAAACATGCTCAATCGTTCAAGCGCGTTAAAATAAGCATTTGTGATTGCCTCTGCGACATCAGAGCCGTTAAATTTGTGCAACGACATCATCCTCGTAAGTTCATCTACTGATACATTTTGCATAACCGGCTTGTCTTTTATATGTATATTGAAAATTTGTTTTAACCCTTTCTCATCAGGTATAGGGACTTCCAGATGCAAGCCGAATCTTCCGGAAGCAACAAGAGCCGGATCCAGTAAATCCTTTCTGTTTGTGGCTGCAATAATAAATGCCGGAGTTTTAGTTTTTTCTAAATCGCTCATGCAGCCCAAAAGCTGGTTCACCATCGGATCATCAAATCTGGAATTGGAAGAGCCGTCACGCTTCTTTGCAATAGAATCAATTTCATCAATAAATGTTATCGAAGGAGCGTTCGCAACAGCTTTTTTAAACATCTCACGTATAGAAGCTTCTGAAGAGCCGAGCGTTGATGATTTAAATTCATTTGCATTATATTCGCTGTATTTTGCTCCGGTTTCATTAGCTAAAGCTTTACCAAGAAGAGTTTTCCCGCACCTCGGCGGCCCCCACAAAAGAATCCCCTTATTTAATCTTATATTTTCAAACACCTGCGGATAATTAATAGGTCTTACTACATATTTTTTCAGGGTCTCTATTACACTATCCAAACCGCCAATATCACTAAATCTAAATCCTGTTTTGGGCTCAACTTTCTTAGAAGAGTTCAGAGCTGAAATCGTTCTTTTGTTGAAGTCCTTAAACTCATTTACGGTATTTAGGGTCAAATATCTTTTTGCACTATCTGCATAGTAATTTTTCGGAGTATTAAATACAAACTTTGGTTTTTCCGAATAAAATAATTCACCTGTATCTATAGCAACACCGTCTATTAGAACTTTTTTCTCTCCGGAAAAAATCCGGTTTTTTTCATTAAATTCGTCTTTTGGATTTGCAACTTGTATTCCTATGATAGGATTATCCGCAAGAGAGAGAATATTATAATCTTTATCTTTTTTAAATATAGCAAAATTTGCACTCAAATCGTCGCGGTTTTTCAACTCTCCCGGCTTTACAAGCAGAGTATATTTTTTCATCACCGGAATGTCAATTTTATCCGCATAAAGTTCAAGCATCATATTAGAACTTTCTTCATTGGAGGTTACAACCAGAACAGATTGTCCGTCCAATGCTTCCAGCCCATATGCAAACCGTGTTGACAAATCCGGCCCGGAACTGAATAGCCCCCTAAAAGACACTGTATCAGTTTTGTTTATCAAATTATTTCTATACTGTTTTATATTCCGGCTTTTACTATAATAACCGCAGTTTATACCTACTGCACCGACTCTCATACTCTCTTACCTTTTATTATTTTGAAATTATGGACAAATTTTGTCCCTCTACTGCCGGCTCACTGTGCTTGTAAGGATTTGACACAAAATTATATTGAGAATATTTATTCTGATGCCCCTTAAATATTATATTCTTAATCTTCTTCAATATCATAACACCGTTTTTCGCAGTCATACCATCCATTACAATTTTGCCGCCATCTTTTCTTACGATTGCTTTCTTGCTTCCGACTTCTTTTACAACATATTCAGTCTTATCTTTAGCATTGGCATTCATAAATACCGTTCCGACCGGAAGCGCAATCCCTGCTCCTAATAATATCATATCCAGCTCTGATTTTGGTAAAATCGGAACATACGGATTGTCCGGATTTATGGATTCTATGTTATTTTCTTGCATGAACTTTTTGCGCTTTTCTTCAGTATCAAGACCGTATTCTTTGAAGTAATTAAATCTGTTAGAGAAATTAACATCACCTGCATTCATAATAGAAATCGTTACGTCACCGTTGGCATTCTGCATAAGATAAGCATATTTTGCAAGGTCCTTAGTGAGTTTTCTGCGCTCTTCACTTAAAGCTGATTTTTGCTTGTCAGCTTCTTGTTTAGTAATTTGTCCATCGCCTTGTTTTTTATCAATTTCTCCGAATTCACCATTAATCTGATTTATTCTATATTTTATTTCACTTCTTGTTTTAGAATTTGCCGCAACCTCCAGAGGATAAGGCGTACCGTTATTCAATGGCGAAAGTTCAGGATTAGATCTGTCTTTTAACGTTCCGTTTATTGCATCTCTTACCGCTCTTCTGTAATTCCCGATTACTGAATCTTCATCTAATTCTGTCCAAGGCAAAACATTTCTGTTTTGTAAATAAACGTTTTTAGCTTTTTCTTCATAACCGGTCATACCAAACTCATCACCTGAATAAACAGTCGGAATACCCGGAAGAGCTTTCAAAAATTCCATAAGCATTGCTTCTTTTGCGACTGCCGGTTCCGTAGCGCTTTGATAAAGTCTGTCTATTGAATCTTTCTTATTGGCAATTGTTTTACCTGACTTGTACTCTGCCTGCTTAAATGCCATATCAATAGCAACTTTTAAATCTCTTGCAGCATAACCGTTCTTTCTCATAGCAGTTACTGGATCTTCAATTTTATTAAAATCTTCTGTATGAGAAACTATAGTATCTTTATTATATTTTTCCGCAAAATCTTTGAATGCTTTATCTAATTGTTCTTTTGCACTTACATTAAGCCCGGTTTTTTCATAAGAATCTTTCAAAAGTCGTGCAAGCTGGATTATATACAGACTATAGCCGGAATAATTCGGTTGATTTCCGACAATTTCCGCTGCAGCTTTTTCATTTTTGCTTTTAATGTTTGCCGGAATATCCTGCCAGTCAAAATCACCATGAACAAGGTAACCGGACAAATCCGCTGCATTTGCTTGCTTTACAACAGCTTCTTTTAACTTTGCTTTTTCATCTGCTGAAAGCTTCAAACCGTTATTTTCAGCAAGGTAAAGAACTTCATCAAAAGCATTGTTAAGTGATGAAATTTCTTTGATTCTGATTTTTTGCATATTCTCTGTTGCACCCTCACCGAGATAATTGCCGTATGTTAAATCTATAATTGCATCAACGAGAGATTTTTTATCTTCATCAGAAAGTGTTTTATCTTCATAAATTACAGGAATCAAAAGCTTACCGTTTGCAATTGCTCTCGGGCTTACTGTTAAAAAGTAGTTGTTATTGTCAACATTTAACCTGAGTTCTATAGGAATATCCGCATCAGACTTAGCACCTGAAAGAACTCTTATTGCATCCTGTCTGTATTTATGGTTTTGAGAGAAATCTTTGTAATCATTCAAAAGATTAGAATGGAATAATTCCATATCTACGGCAAGTCCGTGAAGCGTTCTCGGTTTATCGTGGTTTCCCATAAAAGTATACAAATTTCTCAAATAATCTGCACTTCTTGTCTGCATCAAGAGCTCAAATCGAGGAACGTATCTGTCATGGCTTTCACTCAAACCATTGCCTTCATCAAAAGACGGAGCAAAGTTTGTTAACAAATCTGTAAAGAAATATGAATATCCTGCTTCCGAGGTTATACCGGTTTCATTAAAGAATTTTGCAAACGCATCCGGTTCACCGTTAAATTTTTGCCCAATATTTGTTAAACCATCATAAGGACAAGAGTCCAGCCCGTAAGTATCTGCCATTAAATCCGGAATATCTGTAATTTCAGCAACTACATATGCATTCGGGTTTTCAGATTTAACTGCCTGAACAAATCTTGCCCAGAATTTTATTGCATCATCCCAATTGTCATCAAAAGCATCATCTTCATTACGAACCGCATCCATATCCATAACATCTTTTGCCGCATCCAGTCTCCAATCCAGACCTAAGCCGGTTCTATCAACAAGAGCTTCTGCAATTCTGAAACTTGAAGTATCCGTTCCGGCAATTCTTTGGGAAACTGATTCTGCTACGTAAGCAATGTCGCTCTCTGAAAGTGATGCTAACCCCTTTTCCATTTTCTTTTCAAGCTTGGAAGCTTCATCTTCCGGACTGTAACCATTTATGCCCAGACCTTTTAATGTTGTGCCGTCTCTTAAGGCAGCGTAATCATATGTCATTTCGCCGGAAGGCAAAATTTTTGTTTTAAAACTTTCACCGCCCAGTGCCTTTAAGAAAGCATATTTTGCAATATCCTGTCCGACGAGTTCCATTACATATTCGCCGTATTCCGTATAATCACCGGAATTATCTAAAAGTTTTTCATTGGCAGTTTCATTTGCTTTCTTAATTACAGCATCTGCAAAGTCTTTAAGTTCATTATTAAACAGACTGTTTACCTTGTTATAAATTTTTGTATAAGGTTCTACAAGGTGAGGATTGTTTTGTTTCATCAAATCAAACCTTGATACGCCAATTGTATCATCCGTTGTTGCTCTATTTGAGAAATAAGAAGTAGAAAGGACCCCAACCGTATTTTCACCCAACTCAAGAGTATCCAGCGGTAAATTCATCAATGCTTTGATAGTGACATCATCCTTTGCAAGAACCCCCTTAGGTTTCAAAAGATAGTGTCCGTTAATAATATTTGTTAAAGTTGCGCTGTCTAATCGTGCTTCTTCCGGCAATTTCCCGTCTTTAATGAGATTCTCAATTGCTTCAACAGACTTAGCTGTACCTATGGTTTTAGCCGTATACATCGTTTGTATATTTTTAACTTTTCCTGTCCAATATTTGCCTGCTTGAACAGTCATATCCTGAACCTCTTTTGAACCGCGTTCAGTCAGCATTCTCTCGTATTCTCTCTGAGAATGACTTACAATCGACTGCAGAATTTTTTCATCATAGCCGGAAATATGATAATTCATTTTGGCCATATCCGTGTTTGCATCCCAAGTTACAAAACCGCCCTCATTTTTCTTATCTATTTTGAAATTCGAAAATTGAGCTGCCATTATTGTTCCGTCTGCAGTATCCAGATTTATATTCTTGCCGAATTTTTTATTAAGCTCATTTATAACTTTAATCCTGTTATCGTATTCTTTTGGATTAATCTGGAAAATAAAGTTAATAATCGTATCGTCATGATTGTTAATATCCAGAGCTTTACCTTCAGTTAGCTTTTCATAATTAATAATAGCATTATCTAAATCTTGAATTTGTCTGTCACTTGCCTGAGATGCATCATAAATCTGGAATAAAGTTTCTTTTTGAGAATTATAACGAGGGTTTGCCACCTTTTTGTAAGTACCGTCCGCCTGAAGCTCATAATTATATGGTGCATTTACAATTCTGTGACGTAAGTTTTCTTTATTCTTTGGAACAGTGCCTAAACCCAGATTAGAATTTTTCAAACCTGTCATTCTAAACCAGTAATATGTTTGAGGATTTCTCTGAGCCCATCTTAAAGCATACTGGAAGTGAATTCCTTCCAGACCTTCTGAAGTAAATGTTCCGTCGTAAACGTATTTTAAGCCGTTTTTGTACAATTCACGGAAATAAGAAGCAAAGTTTTCAGTATTTCCTATATTTGGGGAAACCTGCATATTATTTTTGTTCCAGTAACCCAATGACCACGCTTTTGAACCATTTGCCATTGGAGTTGAGAAAACATATTTGTAACCGTTTTCTTTCAGGTAAGGTATAATTTTCTGGGCACCTGCGATGCTGCCTCCATGAACATTAGAAAAATTCTTTATTACACCTTCCATTTCTTTTTGAAAATCTTTGTCATAATATATTCCGCCGGTTCTTGCGTCATTAAAATCTTTAAATTTTGCACCCGGCATCAATGAATCCGGGGTAATCAAATACCCGGCTCCTTGAACCATCGGTGTTGTACCTTTTCTTGATACAAGAGTATATTGATAATTGTTAACGGAATCGTTGAAATCCTCTTCATGAGTAACTTTTCCGTCACTATCGGTTACTTCTTTGATACCCTGCCCGCTCATTACTCTGAAAACATATTCTCCGTTTTCATTTTTTATTTTCATACCGGTATCAGCACCTTCCCAAATAACTTTTCCGGTAGATTTATCTTTTCTTACCACTTTATATGCAAAAGCTTCATCTCTATCAAGGTTTGTAATTTCTTGCAGGTTAACATTAACCCCTTCCGGTTTCAGATAAATAACGGCAACAGGTTTTTCAGAAAGTTGATAATTGTATTTTTCATTCGGCTTTGCACTGAATATCTGTATCTCACAGCTTTCCTTTTCATAGTCATAAGGGTAATTAAACCTCATAACTGTTTCGCCGACATCATTTTTAACATGCTGATAAGCCTTGAATCCAATATTAGATACACCGTTAATTTTATTTACAAACACTTTCTGAAACTCCTTCTAAATATATAAAGAATGTAAAAAAATATTTTTTGCCAAAATTCCGGCATGCTATTTGAAAATTTTACAAAATTTAATATTGCATATAATACACATTATCACTAATTTGCTAAGACAATTATATTACATCAATATAAAATATCAATCGCACTATATATAAAATTAGCCGTCAAGACAATTTACACATCTACACCGGACATCATATTTATAAGGGTATCTATAGTGTTTTGCATACTTACACTGTCAGTAGTCCTCTGCTGCAAAAATGCATTAATTTTCGGCATCATATCAATTGCAATATCCAACTTTGGATTTGTTCCGCGCTGATACATTCCGACATCAATCAAATCTTTGTTTTCACGGTACATTGACATAATTTTTCTGAGTTTTGCAGCTGCCTCTTTATGCGGCTGGCTGGCAATTGCCGACATAAGCCTTGAAATACTTCCTAAAATATCAATAGCAGGATAATGATTGGATTCCGCAACCTTTCTTGACAAAAATATGTGTCCGTCCGTAATACCGCGAACTGTATCTACAATAGGGTCATTAATATCATCACCCTCCATAAGTACTGTGTAAAAAGCGGTAATTGAACCTTTTTGACTATTTCCCGCACGTTCAAGAACCTTTTGAAGCCAAGAGAAGATTGAAGGAGGATACCCTTTCATAGTAGGCGGTTCTCCGATTGAAAGTCCGACTTCACGTCCTGCCATTGCACAACGGGTTACGGTGTCTGTCATTAAGAAAACTTTTTTCCCTTGGTCTCTAAAATATTCACATACCGCAGTTGCCGTTAAAAGGCATTTTTGTCTGATTAAAGGAGGTTGATCACCTGTTGAACAGACGAGAACGGATTTTTTCATGCCCTCAGGGCCTAAAGCGTCCTCGACGAATTCCTTAACCTCTCTTCCACGTTCTCCGATTAGTGCAACAACGTTAACATCTGCATCCGAATTCCTTGCAATCATGCCGAGCAAAGTACTTTTACCGACACCGGAGCCGGCAAACAATCCCATACGCTGTCCGCAGCCAAATGTCAAACATGAATCTATGGCCCTTACCCCTGTTGAAAACATTTCTGTTATAATAGGTCTCTCAAACGGCCCCGGCGGCGGCCCTTCGACGGGACGCCAAAGTGCACCTTCAATATCCATAGGCTTTCCATCTATCGGATCGCCCATCGGATTAATCAGACGCCCGAGAAGAAAATCTCCAACCGGAATTATAATAGGCTTACCGGTTGTTGTAACAAGACTTCCTTGCCCGATTCCTGTACCGTCATACAGCAAAAGCAATTGAGCCGCATCACCTTTAAACGCAACAACTTCTGCCGGCTTCTTTTCGCCGTTAGCAGCCTCGATATAGCATAAATCGCCGATTTTTAGGCCGGGAAGCTTTACTTCGACCGTTAATCCGACAAGCTTAGATACACTGCCTTTGTACTGATACAGTTCAAGGTTCTCAATTTTATCGCTCACCCGAGTTTTCAGGTTATCTATAAATTCCTGATCAACACCTTCCATACGATTTATTTTAACACATTTTTAACATTCTATAAATAATTTATCCCTTAACATTTACCCCCTAACCGCGTGCGCAAATAGTTCTTGCGACATAAACGCCGGATGCGGAAGCTTGAATTAAACCGCGCGTTACACCGGCACCGTCACCGATTGTAAACAAGTTTTTAACCCCTTCAGTTTCCAGTTCATTTGTCAGCTTTACTCTTGCTGAATAAAATTTAACTTCTATACCGTAAAGCAGGGTATATCTTGAAGCGGTTCCGGGAGCAATTTTATCAAGTGCAAAAAGCATTTCAATAATACTTTTCATCTGTCTGTAAGGTATTACAAGGCTCAAATCACCGGGAGTAGCACAGGCAAGTGTCGGAGTAATAATACTGGATTGAATCCTGTCCGGAGTTGAACGTCTGCCTTCAAGCAAATCTCCAAACCTTTGTACAAGAATTCCGCCTGCTAGCATATTTGCCAGACTTGCAATATGTTGTCCGTATGCTATAGGTTCTTTAAACGGCTCCGTAAATTTCTTGCTGACAAGAAGTGCAAAATTTGTGTTATTAGTCTTGATATTAGCATAACTATGACCATTTACAGTTGCAATACCGTTATAATTCTCCTGAACAACTTCGCCGTTAGGGTTCATACAAAAAGTTCTGACTTCATCTCCAAAAGTCGGAGAATAATAAACGAGTTTTGATTCATACAATTTGTCTGTTAACGGAGCAAAAACAGGAGCCGGTAACTCGACCCTTACACCGACATCAACGGCATTATTAACCATGCCTATTTTATTTTTCGCAAATTCATGCGTAAGCCAGTCTGCTCCTTCTCTTCCCGGAGCAATAATAGTATATTCCGCATTTATTGTATCACCGTTATCCAGTACAATACCTTTTACCTGTTCGCATTCAACAATTAGACTTTGAGCTGAAACATTATTTAGAATAGTAATTCTATCGTCCAAATAATCCTGCATATGTTTCAAAACATCAAGACTTCTTTCCGTACCAAGATGTCTTACCGGCGAATGAACAAGTTTTAATTCCGCAAGAAGTGCTTTATGTTCAATTTCTCTAAAGACTTCCATATCTGTACCAAACACTTCATCTGTAGCGCCATGCTCTAAGTACATGTCATCGGCATATTTAATAAGTTCTTCTACTTTTTCACGGGACATATAATCAACTAAATGCCCGCCGACATCAGGGGTAAGGGTTAATTTCCCGTCAGAAAATGCACCTGCTCCGCCCCATCCGCATAAAAGCCCGCAGCGCTTGCAATTCACACACTTTGGAGCGCCTTCTCTAATCGGGCACTTTCTTTTTTCAATTTTTTGCCCTTTCTCAATAAGAACAACTTTCCACTCCGGACGCAGTTTTATTATCTCCAGTGCAGAAAAAATTCCCGCCGGACCGGCACCAATTATTGCAACATTGTACATCTAACCTACTCCTAACTTACCCTATTACCTATATAAAATAGCTTAAACAGGTAATTAAATCAATATATACTAATATTCTTTGTGATTATATACACCTAATTCTTTAGAATAATTTTTGTCAAATCCTCTTACATTTCTTCACATATCAATTGCGCAAAGTATAATTTTATGGTAAAATGAACCCATAATATTGGTGTTAGATTTAAACTGATAGCTATCAATTATAAATGTGTGGTGTTACTAAAATAGGAGAAAAAAGATGAAACTGATTTCTAAAGAAACAAAAACAGTTAAATCTGCATTCAATGACGAGTTTGAAAACTATCTAAAAAAACAGCAGATTAAAACAACATTCAACGGTTATGAAATTGAGTCATTTTCTTGGTACAGAAAGGCTTTGGGATTAGCATAGGAGTTTTAACAGGGATTTCGGGAGTATGAAAAAATTTCCATAAAAGGACAGAACTGCACGGAATTTGTAGTTTTGTCCTTTTAGCTAAATTTAAGCTAATATGCATCTGTGTGATGATGCGCTTTTCGTGTACCTACTTCCATACCCGGAAGAACCAGAATCGCCGGAACAATTCTTGCAATATTATGAACCCAGGAAGAGGTTGATATATAAGACGCGCCGGCCAGTAAATCATCTAAATGCGCTGAAAAGTCTATCAGCTTAACACCGCGTTCCTGCTTACTGTTAAACAAAACATTGCTTAATTTATTCATTAAAAAGTTTGCAAGATAAACACCGGTAAATATACCTGCAAGAGAGCCTACTGATTGAGCAAGCTTGCCATGCTTCTTACTCACACGATGGAATAAATCCACTGTAGATATCGGGATGGTAATATTGCCTATTTGCATTACCGCTTCTCTCATTTTTGCTTTACGGTCATTTTTATCTTTATCAATAATAAAACCTCCGACAAGACCGCCCAAACATGTCCCTGCCCCCATTGAAATAATTTGTTTTGCTAAAAACGGAGTTGTCGCTATATAAGATTTTTTGAAATTCTTAAACATTCTTGCCGGATTTAAAGAATAACCAGAGGTCTTTGCCAGTACTGCTAGGCTTGCGGCTATACCGGCAGCCGAAGCTGCCGCAACAATGGCTCTTTCTTTTGGTGTACACTTTTTTCTGTCACCTGACGAATGATGTGTAAAAGCTGTCTTTTGATAAATGCTATTTACGGGACTTACATTCATACTACTACCTTCCGGATATAGTAAAACTTCTGAAAAAATAAATTTGCCCCAATATTACAAAATATTAAGAAACCGGAGAGTAGAACTTTGAAATTTCTTCAAAATACTTTTCTAAAGCTTTATATCCGTTATATATTTCGTTAGTGACTGTAGAATATCTGCTTGCTACAATATATTTCAGTTCTTTACTCCTGATTTGAAGCAAATTATCCGCATCTTTTCTCAAAAGCTCATTACTTGAAGTTGACCATTTCTTCAAGTATGATAACTCTTCATTAATCTGTTTTATTGTGGAAAATTCAAGAGTATTGAAATCGTATTTTTTTAGAAGCTGCAAATCAGCGTTCGTAATTCTGCTTTGAACGGCTTGAAATTTGTAGACTTTTTTTATGATTACATAATTATCGGCAATTCTTCTATGAGAATATGGTACTGCACTCTTTGCCAACAACGCTGATGTGGATAAAGCTGTAAATGAATCATCATCTCTTGATAAAGTACTCTGTATTGGATTTACAGTTTCAATCTTCCTATTAATCACGAATCCAAACTCCTTTCCCCTCTATATTTCTATATTATATGAATAGGAAAAAAATGTCACTACTCTTTCAGATAATATTTACAATATTAAACACAAAAAGAGGGAACTAAATGTTCCCCCTTTTAGATATTATGTAGTCACATTTAGCAAAGAGCGCAGGCTCCTGATAAAGATTTTTTCAGGACATCAACCTTGTCTAACTGTTCCCATGGAATAACCATATCTGTTCTTCCTACATGCCCGTAAGCTGCCAATTTTTGGTAGAATTTACCGCCATTCTTAGCCGGTAAGTTTCTCAAATCAAAGTTTGAAATAATTGCTGCCGGACGTAAATCAAAGTTTTTACGAACAAGCTCGGAAATTTCATCATCAGAAATTCTTCCTGTTCCGAATGTATCTACAAATATTGATACGGGTTCCGCCACACCAATTGCATAGGCAAGCTCAATTTCACATTTATCTGCAAGGCCTGCAGCTACAACGTTCTTGGCGACGTATCTTGCCGCATAAGCTGCTGATCTGTCTACTTTTGTAGGATCTTTACCGGAAAAAGCACCGCCGCCGTGACGGGAATATCCGCCGTATGTATCAACAATGATTTTTCTTCCCGTCAAGCCTGAATCTCCCTGAGGACCGCCTACTACAAATCTTCCTGATGGATTTATAAGTATGATTGTCTCAGAATCCGGTTTAATCGGTTCTTTTTCAAAAACATAATCAATAACACAGTGCTGCAAATCTTGCTTTATTATAGCCTGAATTTTTGCATTATCACTTATACCGTTAATCTCTGCCGAATGCTGGGTAGAGATAAGTATAGTATGAATTCTTGAAGGTTTTCCGTCAACGTACTCGACAGTAACCTGAGATTTTCCGTCCGGTCTCAAATATGTTAAAATACCTTCTTTTCTTACCTGTGCCAATCTATATGAAAGTTTATGCGCTAAGCTTATAGGAAGCGGCATTAACTCCGGAGTTTCATTACAAGCAAATCCGAACATAATACCCTGGTCACCGGCGCCAATATCAGAAGTTTCCGTAGCTGAAGTATCTGAATTTTCACTTCTGCTTTCAAGGGCTTTATTTACACCGCCTGCAATATCTACAGACTGCTCATCGATACTAGTAAGAACGGCGCAAGTATCGCAGTCAAAACCGCCGCCTGCAGAACCCGCGTAACCGATATTTCTAACAGTTCTTCTCACAACATGCGGAATATCAACATAACAATTTGATGTAATTTCACCGCAAACCAGTACCATTCCTGTTGTAGCAGTGGTTTCAGCCGCTACTCTTGCCTGCGGATCTTTTGTTAAAAATTCATCCAGAATAGCATCTGAAATTTGATCACATACTTTGTCGGGGTGGCCTTCCGTAACTGATTCGGAAGTAAACAAAAATCTTTTTGATGTCATAATAATTTTCTCCTTAATTTATATTACTCCGGTAAGGTTTTTAATTCCGACCCGGTACACATTAGCAACATTTTAGTATGAATCATTTTAATTTGCAACAAAAAACGGGAATTATATTTTATTCCCGTTACATTTGCAATATTTTTGCTACCCTTATTCTGCCGAAGCAGAGGTAACAACCTTGTCAATCAAACCGTATTCAACGGCTTCTGCAGCTGAAAGATAATGGTCTCTTTCGCAGTCCTCTTTTACTTTTTCAAAAGGCTGACCTGAATTTTCTGCCATAATACCGATTAACATATCTTTCATTCTTAAAATTTCTTTAGCTTCAAGTTCAATATCTGTTGCCTGCCCTTTTGCTCCGCCTAAAGGCTGGTGTATCATTATTCTGGCACTCGGAAGAGCCATTCTTTTTCCTTTTGCCCCTGCAGAGAGCAAAAATGCGCCCATTGAAGCAGCTTCGCCCAGACAAATCGTCTGAACATCTGCTTTAATAAGATTCATTGTATCATAAATTGCCATGCCGGCAGTTATAACACCGCCAGGAGAATTAATATACAACATAATATCTTTTTCAGGGTTTTCGCTGTCAAGCAGCAAAAGCTGGGCTACAACAGAATTTGCCACATCGTCATCAATTTCTGTTCCGAGGAAAACAATACGCTCTCTTAACAAGCGCGAAAAAATATCAAAAGACCTTTCTCCTCTTGAAGAAGCTTCTATAACTGTCGGAACATAGCTCAAAATCTTTTTATAGTCTGTTGTCATAAATCTCTTCCTTTATTTAAAATACATTTGTTAATGACATTTTATAATAAAGTCCGGATGTATGCAATAAACCGTACGAATTATTTGTTATTATTATCTTTTTTGTTGTCTTTTTTAAAGTCGCCTTCTTTATTGACCGCATCTTCTGCAATATCACCGCCGACAAGTCCGACAATCAAACCTGCACCTGCAAGACAGGCTGCTGCCGGGGCCGCAACAAAAGATGCAACCAGAACAGCTCCTGCGCCGATTGTTCCGCCGACAATTTGTCCGAATTTGCCTTTAAAATTTACATTAGCGGTATCTTTCGGGACGGTTGTCGTTGTTTTATTTTGCATAGATGCCTTCCGGCACTGGGGATTATAAGACACACTGGATACAGAACCAACTCTCATCACACACCTCCAATTTACACACATGTTAAAACAGAAGAGTTCCATTTTCAATAATACTTTATAACTATTTTTTATATATTAATATTTCTTAAACCGCTCCGGCAATTTCACCGTCTGTTGCATCAATGGCTTTCTGAGCTTTTTCCAAATATTCTATTGTAAACTTGGTATTTTTGTCATTGACATAATCTTTTAAGTAATAACTCTTAGAAGTATTTGCAATATTGTTTAAATCCCTGTAAGAACATCCTCTCTTTTCCAATCTGGCTGCGAAATCTTCAAGCTTATCCTTGTTTGCGTCAATAAACTCTTTACCTTCCCCCATTGCAAGCAGGTGTTCATTTAAAGCTTCATTCAAGCATTTTTTGTCAGGATAAGAAACCTCCATTATATTCTTAAAACGGCTCATTGCGGCACCGTCAAGTCCCCTGTTTTTCGGAGAAACATTCGTTGTGCCGATAATTGTTACGTTAGGAGCTTCGTGCGCAACTTCATCCAGATAATTCAAAAACACAGAGCGTTCTTCGACCTTAAATGCGGAATGACCGCCGTCCCCTCTGGCGACTCTTTCTACCGGAAGCACCATAGAATCGATTTCATTCAGGACTACAACGTACTTTTTGTTTTTATCTTTTTGAGCGGTGGTTATAACATCTTCAAAACATTTTTTTATATTATCAAGATGTTCGCCCGCCCATACTGAGTTTAAATCGGAGTATTTAACTTCTTTGTATTCGGCATCAAGGGTTTTTGCATAGACTTTAGCGAAGAAAGATTTACCGGAGCCCGGAGCGCCGTATAAAAGAAGCCTTTTTGCATCATTAGGATTTCCCGCGTGTGCTATATCTTCCGGTTTTGCTTTTGCAAAATCCACCTGATTTTGTAAAAATTCTTTCAATTTGCGGTTTATACTGTTGCAGGTCTCCAGTGTCGGAATTTCGACATCATTTTTCAATGATTTAAACCCGCTTATTTCTTCAATCTTTCCTTTTGGAACTTTTGCACTCTTTTTGTTATGAGTGTATAAAAAAGCTAAAGTCCCTGCTGTTAACAACAGAGACAATCCGCTCAATAAAATCTGATTTTGTTTTTCATTTTTTTCCTTTGACTCCAAATACAACATCAAATCTGATTTTTCCGCAGGAAGCGCGTTCGATGCTGAAGGCGCAGATGTAGTTGAATTTTTAAAAGTCATATTGTAATTCTTGTATCTGTGCATTGTTGGCATTATTGGTTGAATCATTATTTCCTCCGCTCTTAACTACGTTGGTTTTCTTCAACAGAGTTATACATCAAATACGAAGTAAGCACTTTGTTAAGTGATACGCGAACAATATAATCAGTTGTTTTAATACAATTAATTCTCAAATTAAAAGTCCAGTTTTTAAAATATCCCTTACAACTTTATCGTATTATATTAATTCAAATTATGTCAACATGTGTTAATAATTATTAGCAACAATTGTTTACATAACACTATTTACTTTTTTAAAGCATTTTCCAAAGCCTTCTCCAAAACTTCAATTTTTGATTCCAAAACCTTAACTCTGGATGAACTCTCCGCTGATAATACGGATTCTTTCTCCAATTCTCTGGCATACGAATTAATTTTTTTATTCTTTGAAAAAATTATAATATTCATTATAAAAATACCAAATAGCGAACCCAAAATAAAAGCTAAAATAACTGCAGGTTTACCAGAGACAAATTCAAATGCATAATATGCACCTGACAGAGATAGTATTGACAACAGTATTAAGACAAATTTTCTCATCGGCAAACTCCTTACTTACAAAATTAATTGTACTATAAACCATAATTTTATGATAATATTATATTGTAGAAAATCCAACAGGTAACCAATGGGTGATGAAGATAAACAATTTGATGCCACGCCCCAGAAATTAGAAAGAGCAAGAAAAGAAGGGCAGGTTGTTAAATCAAAAGACGTGTCGGTAGCACTGTCTTTGTTGGTAATGTTCACATTTATCAATATGCTGGCTCCAATTATATGGAAACTCATTGTAGGGCTGTTTGGAGCTTTATATGAACAAATTCCCAATCAGCATCTGTCAAATATCGGATATCCATACATATTGACTGTTACTTTAATTCCGACTGTTGCAATAATCGGTTCAATATTAATTGTTGCAGCTTTTGTCTCCATAATTGGGGATTTCATTCAAGTCGGTCCGCTTGTCGCAACCGCGCCGTTAGTTCCGAAGTTGGATAAACTTAATCCTACAAAATATTTTAAAAACTTGTTTCAGGTAAAAACATTATTTGAACTCGGTAAAAACATCTTAAAGGTTACAATCCTCGGACTGGTAGGTTGGAGCGTATACAGAGACCACCTTGAAAGCATTCTTATGCTTGCATCAATAGATAACAACTTTGCTGTAATGATTGAATTCGGGAAATTAATTGTTGAATTTATTTACAAAGCGTGTATTGCTTTCTTAATAATTGCAGCAGCTGACTACGGCGTTACAAAATGGAAATTTTTAAAAGACCAGAAAATGTCTTTTAAAGAAATAAAAGACGAATATAAAAACTCGGAAGGAGACCCGCACGTCAAAGCAGCATTAAGGCAAAGGCGTATGCAAATGCTGCAGCAGGGTGCAATGGATTCCGTTCCCGAAGCGGATTTTGTAGTCAGAAACCCTACCCACGTTGCTTGTGCTCTTAAATATGATGCAGAGACTATGCAATCACCTACACTTACGGCTAAAGGAACAGAACTTATTGCTAAAAAAATTATTGATATTGCCATTCAGCATAACGTCCCGGTAATTGATAACGCACCAGTTGCAAGAGCTCTTTTTAGAATGGTGGATTTAAATCAAGAAATTCCGCCGGAATTATACAAAGCCGTTGCAGAAATCCTGTTATTTGTATACGGTTTGAAAAATAAGAACCAGCAGATTTAACAGATTGTTACAACTTGAAAATTTGTATAAATCAAGGTAAGATAAAATAAGGTTAGTTTAATTAGAAAAGATGGATAATAAAACTTTAATCAAACAATATATCGGTATTGTACAAAAAATAGCGAGAGTAGAGCAACGACGTATACCTAACCATATGATTGAATATGAGGAATTGGTTAGTATAGGTGTTATAGCCGTGCAAACTTTGATTAAAGGTAAGACAGAAGAACAATTGGCCCGATACAATGACGCTTATATAGGAACTGCCGTTAAGTGGGCTATACGTAATGAATTAAGACACCGCTATAAATGGTATACTCTTAAACATAAAAAAGAAGAAGACAGCGAAGATATCAGCTATGTTTCCGATACTGTCGCAGCAGGCGATGAAGGCTCTTCTGAAGATATGGGATTTGCCATTTCACCAACAAAAGTTCGGGAAGCGGTTTATGAAACCATTTTGTCCATTGACGGACTTGCTGCTGCCGCAACCGATAACGCATCTCCTTTTGATTTTATCAAAGATCCTTCTGCAATGCCTGATGAGAAAGCTGAAATTGTTGAGATGAGCCGGTTAATAAAGCAGGCAATTGCCAGGCTGCCTCAAAAAGAGCGAACTGTTGTTGAATATCGTTTCTACAGAAATATGCAGGCTAAAGATATTGCAACAATGGTTGGGCTTTCTCCTTCAAGAATAACAAGAATTATTCAATTTTCGCTCAATCAAATCAGAGAATATTTAAAAACTAAAGGGCGGACAGATTATTAAATATAAAAATTATAAAACACAAAAGCAAGGAGGGGTAAACTTTTAGGGTAAACTCTCCTTGCTTTTTTCAGGGTAATGTATTCCCAAATTTTTATCATTATAACAAGTTCAGGGCAATACTTGGAGTTTGGTTTGCCGTAGCAAGTAATGTTGCTGAAGCCTGTTGTAAGATTTGTGCTTGTATATAATTTGAAGATTCTTCCGCTACGTCTGCATCTCTTAATGTTGATAAAGAAGATGTTATATTTTCAGACTGAACTGCAATTGATTCAATTGCGGAATCTATTCTGTTTTGAGCAGCACCTAATGTTGTTGTTCTTGCAGAAATTTCATTTATAACTTTATCAATTTTATCCAACATGTCTGCTTGACCGCCGGTAATCTGTGTGCCGTCATATCCGGAACATAGCTGTGCAACTTCTTCAATTGTAGCGTCCGGAGTGTCACCGTATTCAGTAAATAATGATGCAACATCTCCTTCTTTGAATAATGATTCATCAAGTGCAATCTGGCTTGAAGTATCACTATACAAACCAACTTGCAGTGAAATTGTTCCCATTGTGCCATCCATCATGTGAAGTCCGTTAAATTCACAGTTAGCAGCAATACGATCAATTTCTTCAAGTCTTGCGGTAATTTCAGACTGAATTGCTTTTAATGAGTCAGAACCGTAAGTTCCGTTTGCAGCTTGTTCTGTCAAATCTCTTACACGTTGTAAGTGGGATGATACCAATGAATAAGTATCTTCCAAGGTTGTTAACATGTCAGCACCTGTTGCTGCGTTGTCGGCTGCTACATCCAATGAACCCAACTGAGTTTCCCAGTTTGTTGCAATTGAATAACCTGCTGCGTTATCGGCTGCGTGATTAATCTTGTAGCCGGTAGTCATTCTCTCAATTGCCTGATTCAATGAATTTGTCGCTTTGTTCAAGTTTGACTGAACGATGAGGGATGAAATGTTTGTGTTAATTGTTATTGCCATTTTTTACTCCTTTCTGGCGATCACATCCTACGAATGCGTCCTTGCATTTGTTACTCATATTGTTTTAATTCCACACTTTGAAAATTTATAACAACTTTGGAAGAATAAATTTACAATTTGTTACATTATGGGGCTAAAATACTTGTTAATGCTATAATTGTAAAAGTAGGAGTCGAGATACATGGGAAAGATAGTTATAGATAATAATCGTTGCAAATCATGTTATATTTGCACAATGACTTGTCCAAAGGGACTTATAAAGAAAAGTGATAAGACAAACCGTCTCGGGGATTATATGGTAGAATTTGTCGATCCTAATAATGAGTGCATTGGCTGCGCTATGTGCGCCAAAAGATGCCCGGATTTAGCAATAACGGAAGTTTACAGGTAGTGACTAAGTGATTAGGTGACTAAGAGACTAAGAGTTTAAGGATGAATAAATGACAGATAAAAGTAACGAAAAAGTTTTAATAAAAGGTAATTATGCAATCGCTCAGGCGGCTGTCAATGCCGGCTGTCAGTGCTATTTCGGTTACCCGATAACACCGCAGACAGAAATCGGCGAGTATTTGAGCGGAAAAATGCAGGAGCTCGGTAGGGCTTATGTATGTGCAGAAAGCGAACTCGGTGCGATTAATATGGTTATGGGCGCCGTATCTACGGGAGTGAAGGCTATGACTTCATCTTCTTCCTGCGCCGTATCACTTATGCAGGAAGCTTTATCTTACGCGGCTTCCGATGAACTTCCGGTAGTGCTGGTTAATGTTATGAGAACAGGCCCCGGATTAGGGTATATTTACCCCGCTCAGGGAGATTATAATCAGGCTGTATACGGAGGCGGAAACGGGGATTACAAACTCATAGTCCTTGCTCCGTCTACGGTTCAGGAATGTGTAGATTTGACATATCGGGCATTTTATCTGGCTCAAAAATACAGAAATCCTACCATGATTCTGGCCGACGGGCTTCTGGGGCAGATGATGGAGCCGGCAAGTTTCGGCGAGTATCCGTATCCGGAAGTCGACGTCTCTTCGTGGGCTTTAACAGGAGCAAAAGGCAGGTCGGCGAGAAAAATCTATTCCGTTGCAACTGATGAGAAAAAACAAATTCAGCATATCTATGATTTGCATAAAAAATTTGAAGTTATTGCTGAAAATGAGACAACTTATGAAGAATTTAATACTGAAGATGCAGAAATTGTTCTTGTTGCGTTTGGTTCAATGACAAGAAACATAAAAGCCGCTATGAATGTTTTAAGAGCTAAAGGAAAGAAAGTCGGGTGCTTCAGACCGATTACACTTTCGCCGTTTCCTTATGACGCTCTAAAATCTCTTGCAAATCAGGGTAAAGACCTTGTCGTTGTAGAGATGAATATGGGACAAATGCTTAAAGATGTTAAGTATGCGGTAGAAGGCAAGGTTAATGTAAGTTTTGTTAGCAGACCGTGCGGTGAGTGGTTGAGTGTGGAAGAAATTGTTGACGCTGTAGAAGATATTATGGCTTCTAATACCTCTAAATCAATTCAACCGGGCAGTGCAAAGGAGGCAAGCTATGCTACAGCAAGAGCTTAAAGAAGGAAAGAAAGATATGCAGCAAGTATTTAGTATTCCTAAGTCTATGAAAGAGAATTTCAGATATACTTTTTGTCCGGGCTGTGACCACGGTATTGCAATCAGGTTGGTGGCGGAAGTTATTGACGAGCTTGGAATCAGAGAGGATATTATTTCTTCAACTTCTGTAGGATGTGCGGTATTTTTGTATGACTTTATTGATATAGATTGTGTGGAAGCTCCTCATGGAAGGGCGCTTGCTTCCGCAACGGGTGTTAAGAGAGCAAGACCTGATAAAGTTGTATTTACATATTCCGGTGACGGCGACTTCGCTTCAATCGGGCTTGCGGAATCTATGCATACGGCTTTGAGAGGGGAAAAAGTAACGAGTTTTTGTATAAACAACACAACTTACGGAATGACAGGCGGTCAGCTCGGACCAACAACAATGATGGGACAGGTTACGACAACTTCTCCAACCGGAAGAAACAAAGAGTATTTCGGATATCCGATAAAGGTTGCGGAGCATATCGCATTGTGCGACGGAACAGCATATTCCGCAAGGGTTGCACTGGATTCGGTTCCTCACATAAATGAGGCTAAAAAAGCTATCAAAAAAGCTTTTCAGGTTCAGCTTGACGGGCTGGGTTTCGGGTTTGTGGAAATCCTTTCTTCCTGTCCTACTAACTGGCATCTTTCACCTGAGGATGCTCACAAGAGGGTAAAAGAAGAAATGATTCCTGTATTCCCCCTCGGCGTATTTAAAGATGTAAGCGCCTAATCCCTCTCCGGGCAGCGTGAGCGGAATGCGGAGAGGGCAGGATTTCTTAATGAGCTGTG
>CALUVJ010000001.1 GCA_944324195.1 Candidatus Gastranaerophilales bacterium | reverse complement strand
ATGGCAAGATATACAGGACCTACGAATAAATTATTTCGTAACTACGGTGTAAAGGATTTATCAAACAGAAAGTTAACTTCTTCAATGAGACAAACTGCATCAGGACAACACGGTGCTGTCAGAAAAAAACTTTCTGAGTATGCAATCCACTTGAATGAAAAACAAAAAATCAGATTAACATATTTGGTTAGTGAAAAACAATTTGCTAAATATTACAACGAAGCTGCAAGAAAGAAAGGTGTTACAGGTACAATCCTTCTTCAAATTCTTGAATCAAGATTGGATAACATTTTATTCAGAGCAGGTTTTGGCGTAACACGCAAACAAACAAGACAAATCGTTAACCACGGTCACGTTCTTGTAAACGGCAAAAAAGTAGATATTCCATCATATATATGCAAAGCAGGTGACGTAATCACTGTTAAAGCAAGAAGCAACGAATACTTAAAAACAGTTATGAGCGCAATTGATTTATCATTAGCTCCTTCTTGGATTACAGTTGACAAAGACAATTTGAAGATTACTTACGAAAGAGTTCCTCAAAGAGAAGAAATGGATCCTGATTTCAAAGAACAACTTGTTATAGAGTACTATTCAAAATAGGCTGATAGGAGAAAAAAATATGGAATTAAAAATTAAAACTGTTAATACAATGACCAGCTCTGATGGTTCACAATATGGTAAATTTACTATTGAACCGTTGGAAAGAGGATTTGGAACAACTATCGGTAACGCACTCAGACGTGTATTACTTTCAAGCTTGGAAGGTACTGCTGTAACTTCTTGCAGAATTGAAGGTATTACTCACGAATACACTGCAATTCCTGGTGTATTGGAAGATGTTATTGATGTAATGCTCAATCTTAAAGGTTTAGCAATTAAAACAGATTCAAAAGAACCGCAAAACTTAAGAATTGATGTTGACAAACCCGGTCCGGTATTAGCAAGTGACATTCAATTACCTGCAGGCGTTAAGGTTGTAAATCCGGATTGGCTTATTTGTACAATAGCTGACGGCGGTTCATTCCACGCTGACATCGTAGTTGAAACAGGCAAAGGTTATGTTGCTAATGATGTTCCGAGAAATTCCAAGGCAGGAGCTCCTATCGACATGTTACCTATCGATGCAACTTTTATGCCGGTAAAGAGAGTTCGTTATGAAGTTGAAAATGCCCGTGTCGGTGACAATATTGATTTCGATAAATTAACTCTTGAAATCTGGTCTAACGGTACGGTTGACGTAACAACAGCTCTTACACAAGCTGCAGATTTATTAATTGAACACTTTGTTCAAATTTCTTCAATTACAGGCAAAACAACTCACAAAGAAATTGAAGAAAAAGTTACGGTTCAGGAAGAGACTGTTCCAAGCGAAACAGAACAGGAACCGTCAATTACAATTGATGAGTTGGAACTTTCTGTCAGAGCTTACAATTGCTTGAAAAGAGCAAGTATCAACTCTATGGCGGAATTGTTAAAGAAATCTGAACATGATTTATTAAATATCAAGAACTTTGGAAAAAAATCTTCTGATGAAGTAATTGAAAGATTACATCATTTCGGTTTAGACTTAGCTCCAAACCCTGAAATAGACGAAGAAGGTTTTGCAGTACAAAGTAGTGAAGAATAGCAAACAGTAAATTATTATATAAGGAAAAACAAAAATGAGACACCAAACAAAAAAACATACGCTTGGTAAAGCACAAGACCAAAGAAAGGCTTTGTTGCGTTCATTAGCTACTGAACTTTTTGTTCACGGTGAAATTAAAACAACTATGGCAAGAGCAAAGGCTCTTCAACCATATGCTGAAAATGTTATCACTATGGCAAAAAAAGCTGACTTGAATTCAAGAAGACTGGCAGGAAAATATATTTACGATAAAGAAATAGGGCAGTTAATTGATACAACAACCGGTGAAGTATTTGATGCTCCGCAGGAAGGCAAGAAATTAGCAAAACAAACTGTTTTGAGAAAATTATTCAGCATCATAGGTGTTAAATATTCTTCAAGACAGGGCGGATATACAAGAATTTTCAGACTTCCACCTAGAAGAGGTGATGCTTCTGAAATGGCATTAATTCAACTGGTATAATTAATGCGCTACGCTCTTGATGTTCAGTATATAGGTAAAAATTATTCAGGAAGCCAGATTCAATATGAAGGCGGAAAAGAGATTGATAAACCTACTATACAGGGCGAAATCGAGAAAGCAATTTGTACATTACTAGAGTCAAAGACTCAAATCAATAACCGACCGATTAAAACAATCTTCTCCGGAAGAACTGATAAAGGTGTAAATTCATTGGGGCAGGTCATACATTTTGATTACGATAAAGAAATTGTTGCTTCAAAATTTATCTATCATGTGAATGAAATCCTGCCTGATGATATATCAGTTGATAATTTGAGGATTGTCCCGGACTCGTTTCATGCTCAAAAGTCAGCAAAGACAAGATATTACAGATATGAGTTAATTAACAGACGTTATAAACAGGCGTTTGATGGTGATATCTTGAGAGTAAAATACGAGTTGAATGTAGAGCGGATGCAGTCTGCTTTGAACTTTCTACTGGGAGAACACGATTTCTCAAGTTTTAAAAGTTCCGGAACGCTGAACCCGAGCAAAGTTTGTTTTATCCGAAGAGCCGAAGTTGAAAAACAAGGTGACAGGATTTTTATTCATATTGAGGGCAACAGATTCCTTTATAATATGGTAAGAACAATTGTCGGAACCCTTTTAGAGATAGAAGGTCATAAATTGCCTGTTGAGCATATGAAAAATGTTCTGGAGGCAAAAGACCGCCGTAAGGCGGGACAAACGGTGAGTCCGTACGGGCTTACGCTAATGAAAGTAGAATACTAGGGTAAATTTTCTCTTAAAAGAGTGGTTTGCCATAACAATGGAGAATAAGCATGAAAACATATTCAGCAAAACCTCTTGAAGTTGAAAGAAAATGGTATGTAATAGATGCTGAAGGCGAAATTTTAGGTCGCCTTGCAGTTAGAATTGCAAACATTTTAAGAGGTAAGAATAAACCTGAATATACACCAAATGTTGATACCGGTGACTTTGTTATCGTTATCAATGCAGAAAAGGTTGTAGTTTCAGGCAACAAAGAAACTGATAAAATATATTACCACCATACCGGTTATCCGGGCGGTTTAAAAGCAGCTTCTGTAAAAGAAGTTCGTGAAAAAGATGCAACAAAATTAATTGAAAAAGCTGTTAAAGGTATGTTACAACACAATACTTTAGGCGATCAGCAGTTTACTAAATTAAAAGTATATTGCGGTCCTGAACATCCGCACGCAGCACAAAAACCAATCGTGTTGGGAAAGGAGTCTAAATAATGGCTGAATCAAAAGAAATTATGGCTACAGGACGCAGAAAATGTGCTGTTGCAGTTGTAAAATTAGTAAAAGGTAAAGGAAGAATCTTCGTTAACGGTAAAACATTAGCTGCATATATCGGCAATATGCCGGCGGTTGAAATGATGATTTACAGACCGCTTGTTTTAACTGAAAATCAAGACAAGTATGATGTAAGAGTTAAGGCTGTAGGCGGCGGTATCGTTGCTCAATCAGCGGCTATCAGACACGGTATTTCAAGAGCATTGTTGAAAGTTAATGAGGAATATAAAAATGTTTTACGTTCAGAAGGCTTGTTGACACGTGATGCAAGGGTTAAAGAACGTAAAAAATATGGTAGAAAAAGAGCTCGTAAGAGATTCCAATTCTCTAAGAGATAATTTTTTTACAAAAGATAGTAAAAGAGCCAATGTTTCATCATTGGCTCTTTTTTATTCACTTGATTATAGTAAATATGATATATTTACTTTCTTTGTAGTATGCAAATATTAAATCAAAATGATATAATCAAAATCGAAAAACTTTAGTAGGAGTTAGTTATGATTAATGAAATTAAAGAAGCTTATAATGAAATAAATAAAATTTTTAATGAGAAATTAAAGTCAAGAGTTGATGCAATGGAGAAGGAAAGAGTCTCGAAAACGGTATTGGTAAAAAGATTAAATATTGCATCAGGAATTCTTATAGGGTTGTCAATACTTTTTATATTGTTTGCGTTTTTCCCAATAGTTCCTGTATTGGCTTTGCTTTCAATATTTTCTACTATATTTATTCCGCTTGGTTTAATTCTTGCAATTGCAGCTCAGGTGATAAAATTCAAATTTGTATCAAGTATAAAGAAAGAAATGTTTCCGTATGTGTTTAAAGCAATCGGGCCGGATTTAAGATATTATCCCGGCAAGATAAAAATCATTCCTGAGTGGGCTAAGGGAATGACGGTAGGAAATATAAACTTGAATTTAATACAAGAATTAATTAATATGTTTCTTCCAAAACAAAAGCAGCTTAATATAGGTAATATCGGTGAATATGGTATTCTGCCTCCTCATGCAATTCTTTCGCAGGATGATGCAATTGACGGCACATATAATGACAGACCGGTAGAAATTGTTGAGTTTGAGTTAATGGATTATAACATACATTACGGCGGTAGCGGCTATGCTTCCGGGGGAAGCAGTAATAATCTGGTAAAAGTTTTTCAGGGAGTTTTGTTTAAAACGACAATGGATAAGCCTTTCAAGTCAAGAGTTATTATAAGACAAAGAGGTGCTGCATATTGTCGTATAGACAAGATGCAAAAGGTTACACTGGAGTCAGGCGAGTTTAATAATATTTATGATGTTTACGCTGAGGATCAGGTTGAAGCCAGATATCTTCTGACAACTTCTATGATGGATAGGTTAATTAATATTTATAAATGCGGGCAAAATATCAACTTAAGTGTCGTAAATAACGATATTGCTGTAGTAAAACAGACAAAAAAAGATATGTTTGAGCCGGATATTGCAAAACCGTTGAACGATGTTAATTCATATTACGAGGTTATGATGCAGACGAAATCTATTCTTGATTTTATTACTGAGCTTAAACTTGATGTTAATGTAGGATTATAATAATTCAATTTTTGTAACGATTTTGTAACAAGCTGACAAAATTTTGTCAGCTTGTGTTTTTATATATAAATAAGGTGAAGTGTGATGAGTCAAATCCCAAAAATTAAAGATACTAATAATAAGTACTATGCAGGTATGACATTGAATGATGCCAAACTGCTCGGTATAGAGAAGAGTTTTTGGCATCGTGATTTTCATAATATAGACAAAGACAAGAACGGAATATTGTCTGTAGAAGAGATAATGGCGGAGAGGAAGCGTTCTTCAAATTCTGATAAAGTAATAGCCGGAATATTTGCTGCGTGGGGAGTTATAGATGCACTAACTACCAAGTCAAAAGGGTGGCTGGCAGCCGGATTAGCTTTTGATGCGCTGGTAATTTTTAATTGCCTGTCAAGAGCAAAACGAAATGACAAACAAACAAAAGAGTATGAAAGAATTATAAGGGAAAATAATATAGATAAGTATGCTTAATCTGCTTTTTGCGGGCTTAACACCGAAATAACCGCATGATTTAAGTCAAGATATTTTTTTGCAGCATCTTGTAAATATTCCTTTGTCATATTGTCACAAATAGGCATATAATTTTCAGCCAGTGCCAAATCATCACATACTGTCATATAATACCCGATTGCTTCTCCAATGTCAGAAACCGTTTCGGCTTCGCAGGCAAAACGTGATTTTAATTTTTTCTTAGCCTTATTGATTTCTCTGTCCGTAATATTTTCACTAAGTTTTGTAATTTCATCTTTTACAAGTTCAATGGCTTTTTCTTTGTATTCAGGGTTAAAATTAGCCTGTACAAAGAAGTTGCAGCCGTCCCGGAAAGAATAATTTTCAGCATCAATTACATTAAAAATATGTTCAGGTTGATTTTCTATTAAATTATTATATAATCTTGAACTTGCACCCTCGCCTAAAATTACGGCTAGCATCTCCAGAGCAATAAGATTTTTTAAATCTTTTGCAGGCGCACCCAAAAATCCAAACATCATAAATGAGGAATTGATATTAGCTTCATTTTCAACATAAACTGTTTCTTGGACAGGTTCATCAGGTTTCGTATTTATCTCCGGCGGATGCGGCCTTTCTCCCCAATCAAAACCTTCAATTACACGATTAAGAATATCTTCGTGATTAAAATCTCCCACAACGATTGTAGTAACATTTTCCGGAGAATAAAAAGTTCTGTAATAATTCATAACTTCTTGTTGAGAAACCTGAGAGATAATTTCCGGAGTTCCTATAACGTCTCTTTTATAAGGATGTGAAGTATACATTGCATTATTTGTGGCGTTATAAACTTTAGTCCAAGGCTGATCCTTACGCATACGAATTTCTTCAATTACAACGTGACGTTCCCGCTTATCTGTTACCGTCTTGTCATTTACATCAAACGGTGCTCCCATTTCGTAATCCGGAATTACCGGATCTGTCATCATATCTGCATGAAGTTCAATTGCTTTATAAAGATTTTCATTCTCTTCACCCTTAGGAAGAGTTACATAATAAAAGGTGTAATCTTTCCAGGTAGCAGCGTTTACAATTGCTCCGCGGGATTCAAGAATCTTGTCAAATTCGCCGGCTTTGTGTTTATGAGTACCTTTAAACATCAAATGTTCTAAAAAATGCGAAATCCCGTTATTTTCATCGTTTTCATTTATTGAGCCGGTTTTAACCCAGGAGGAAATATTTGCCATTCCGCCTTCTTTGTGTGCGAGTACAATTTTATGCCCGTTTTCTCTTTCATATATTTCAACATCCCGTGTTAAAAACGGATATTTTACTAAAGTTTTCTTCATAAACACCTCTCTGCGTTTTATTATACTCCAAACTATTTAAGAGGTATAGTGGGTTGCTCTTTTGTATCTTTTCAAATATTTTATCTCCCCGGTTGGGGTATTGATAAGTTTATTATAATGTTGTAAATAAATTGAAGAGAGAAGAAAGGAGCAAAATTATGACAGATGAACACAAAGAGAGTTGGGTAAAAATTACCGGAATTATACTTGCCACATTAATTGGTGCGTTTTTAGCGTTTTATGTTGTTGCAGATTTAACGTTTACACGTATGACAAGTCCGGCTTATCATATGAAAAAAATGGAAAAATTAATGAAAAAAGAGCAAAAACGCTTTGAGAGAATGGAAAAAAATTTAGGAGCAAATCCATTTGAACCAAGATTGGCGCCAATGCTTGTAAATCTTGTAAAAGAACCTGAAGAGTACAAAATAATTGTAGATTTGGAACCGCTTGATAACAATGAAAAAAATGTGAATGTAAAATTGGAAGATAATATTGTAACGGTATCCGGAGAAATCGAAAAGAAAGAACATCACAGAGAGGATATTATGAGTTTTTCACAATCATATTATTTGGATGAAAAAATCGAAGCGGATAAAATGACAAAAGAAAGAAAAGGTAACAGGTATATTATTACAATACCGTTTGAAGAATAATTTTTTGCAAACAAAGGTGTAAAGGGGTAAATGGGGTAAATGGGGTAAATATAAAGGGGCCGGATGATTTATCATCCGGCCCCTTCAATATTATAAACTATTTGATGTTTGAGTAAGTCCAGGCATCAAAAGTCGGAGTTTCAGAAATATTTAATTCTTTTTTCTTTTCTCCCGCAGAGCAATCATCGTGAGCGATTGGTTTGTATAATCTGTTGTAGTATTCAATAACCATTCTGTCAGAGTTGAAGTAAGCTTCTGCAGTTCTTATAGCCTGTCTCATCATTCTTGCCCATTCCTGTTTATTGTTGTAATAAGTAGGAATAATCTGGTTTTCGATGATATTCATCATGCATTCGTGGTCTTTCCAGTGTCTTTCTTCCCAAGGCATATCGTCATCGAGTTCAGGGTATTCAACAGTGTAACCGTTAATACCAGGGAAAGTACCTTCAACAGTCCAACCGTCGTATGTTGATAAGTGAAGGGCTCCGTTAGCGTTAGCGGACATACCTGAAGTACCTGAAGCCTCAAACGGTCTGAGCGGAGTATTTAACCATACATCAGTACCGCGTTTGAGCAAGCCTGATAATTGAAGTTCATAACCAGGTAATACAACAACATTTTTAAGCGTATGAGAACGGTTAAGAAGTTTGTTGAACATTTCTTTACCCATAACGTCATCCGGATGGAATTTACCGGCAAAAATAATTTGAACTTTATTTTCTTCAAGTAACTTGTTGATTCTGTCTTTATCCATCAAAATTAACCAGGCACGCTTGTAATCAGCAAATCTTCTTGCCCAGGTAATTGTTAATACGTCAGGATCAAATCTTTTACCTGCAACGTTAGCAACGTATTTGAATAATTCTTCTTTCATTTCACGTTTAGCGGCGAGGAGTTCGTCAAAAGATTTATCCCCATTCATTCTCTTATCCTGCCAGTAGTGCAGGTTAACAGCGTTGGTGATAGCTCTTATCGGGCATCTTCCGTCAACCCATTCCCACATTTTGTTAGCAACAAGCCCGTGGAGCTGAGATACAGCGTTAGCGATTCTTGACATTCTTAAAGCTGCAACTGTAAGAGAGAAGTTTTCACCGCCCAATTGAATGGCTCTTTCTCTTGTAGCTCCGGCAAAGAATCCGCCTTCTAATAAAGTATCAACCCAGTGAACTTCGTTACCTGCAGCAACAGGAGTGTGAGTTGTGAATACAGTTTTCTTTTTAACTTCATCCAAGTTACCGTTGTATTGTCTTAATAATTCAAAAGCAGCCGGAAGAGCGTGGCCTTCGTTCATGTGAACAACATCAAAGTTGTATCCGGCAGCCTGAAGTACTCTGATACCTGCTACACCTAAAACAGTTTCCTGAGCGATTCTGATTCTTTCATTTCCGTCATAGAGTTTGTGAGAAATACTTTTAGCCCAATCACTGTTGCCGTCAATATCAGTTGTTAAAAGATAAACAGGGCAAGTACCGAATAATTCCGGATCTACTCTGAAAGCTTTAACTTTAACTTTTTCTCCGAAAGTATCAACTTCTACAGTTATACCCGTATCAACGAGGTAATCATAATACTTTCTGATATATGCTACTTCAACGTTGCCGGCATGGTCGATTCTTTGATCATAATAGCCGTATGACCACAACATAGTTACACCTACCATTGGCATTTGTAAATAACCGGCAGAGAGCATATGAGAACCTGCCAAAAATCCTAAACCACCTGAATATGTACTAAGTGATTGATCCATTGCTATTTCCATAGAGAAATAGGCTACGTTTGGTAATGTCATAATTTTAAACCTTTTCTTAATGTGTACTACTAAAGGACTAGACGTCCATGAAAATTTATACCAACAACATAACACATAATCAATCTTTTTATAAAAATTTTAATCCCGAAAACAAACCAATAATCTCCAAAATCGCGTGATTGAGTACCTTACGGGAAATGTTAAGAAATGTAACAATCTAATACTTTAGGATTAGTACAATATAATTATACACTTTAAAGAGAGTCGCTTTTTATAAGTCAACTTTTGAAACATCAGTTAAGGTGGAGAAGTCAATTTCCAGAGCCTTGGCAATTTTTTCAAGCGTTTGGATGGTTGGTGATACTTGCTCGGTTTCAATCTTAGAAATGGTATTTCTGTTTAATCCGGCGGTATGAGCCAGTTCTTCTTGTGAAAAACCTTTTTTAGTCCGTTCCAATTTTATTTTCTTACAGATTTTCTCGTTTATCATATTGTAATCACCATTTATACTATTATATTAAGACGTTGACATATATCTCTCAACACACTACAATCATCATATTGACTACTAAAATATGCGTAAAGGATTTATGAACATGGATGAAGATTTTGAAAAAATGATAAGAGATTCTGCAAAGAAATTTTTTATAAAAAATATGCTCGGAAAAGATGTGGATGCTGTTTTGTACAATGTGTCAAAAAATGTAGTTACTAAACTTGCAGTTGATATTACACATTTCGGAATCCTGCAGCTCTGTCTGTCAGCCATAAGAGATGATATTGCTTATTACAATACTCTTAATTTTGATACAAAACAACGCTTGGAAAATGTTATAGCGTCTTTGGAGGAACTTTCCGCCAGATTGGAAAAAATAATTGAACCGATTTACGAAGGTATAAAGAGCTGATTTTATATGTTTTAAAATGGCGCAGAAATTGTCTGCGCCGGAGTTTTATATCTTAATGAGTAAGAATTTGCTGTCTTTTAGTGCCAAAACTTTATGCTCTTTATCTTTTTTGAACAATAATATTTCACCTTTGTCTAATTTAAATTTTTCAGCATCAAAGTGTATTTCTATTTCACCGTCAATTACGTAAACTGCGGCATCTTCTGTCGAAGTATGCGTGTCAATAATTTCATTTTTTTTCAGTGCCAAAACACTCAGTGAACTGTTTGAGTTTTCCATCAAAACTTCTTTGTCAAATTTTTTGTCATCATCAAGACTTACAATATCTTTGGCTTTTAATACATTGTAAAACATTTCGGAGTCTCCTTTCTCTATAAATTAGAGTCCGGTCAAAAAATAATTACATTCCCCAATCGGAGCCGGAAAAGATAAACGCTCAGTTAATCCATTTAAAGCTTGTTACGTAATCATCGCCGTTTATGTTTCCTTTTATTTCAGCAATAAATTTTCTGTAAGCTTTGCTTGAAAGTTCAATTCCCGGTACTTTGTTTATTTGTTCAAGAACTTTTGAGTCTTTTGATAAATCCACTCCCGGAATTGCGTTAAATAGTGTATTTAATGACAGGTTTCCAAGCGGCCCGAACATTGTTGAAATCTTTTTAGATAATAAGCCGAATACATTCATCTCTGCATTTGCGGTTGAAAAATTGTATTTGCCGGTAATAAACAGGCTCAAATCTTTACCGCGTGTAGCAATTTCTATTTTATCAGCTTCTCCGTCTTTAATATTTATGTTGCCGTAAATATTAGAGAAATCTCCGGTTTTTAGCGGCGTTATTATATCGATAACACTGTTTATTGATATACTTGTCAGTCCGCCTTTCAGAAGATTACCGGCTTTAAGCAGGTATTCAAGCGAGCCGAGTTTCGGCATTCTGCCGTTTGCAACATTGAATGCGGCATTTCCGTTAAGAGTTTTCATACAATTATCAAAGTCGGAGCCGTTGCAGGTAAGGCTTATATTACCGGTTAAGTCTCCGTAGATTTGATTATTCAAATCGAACAGTGCATAAGTAAGGTCATTTGCATTAATTTCTTTTGCTTTTATGTCTAAATTTGTTTCGTTATTTTGTATATTATATCTGAATTTACCGTTAAGTATACCGTCTGCAATACTGAATTGAAAATCGTTTACATTTAATATTTTTTTCTCATCAGCAGAGACATTTGCACTAAAGTCTTTTGCTACAATATTTCTAAGATAAATGTTATCTGCGTTAAGGTTCATATCTCTGATTATTATAGAAGTCAAATCCGCACCTTCAAAGGATTCAAACGTTGTGTAATTGTCTACTTGTGAAAGTTTAAGTTTTTCAATAATGTAATTGAGGTCAAATACTTTTGTGTACAAGTCAGCTTTTTCAACGTAATATGGCGGCGTAAGTTTATTCTTAAGCGTTGCCTTAACGGTTAAATCATTGCCGAGAATTTCGCCTTTAGAAGAAAGATCTATTGTTTTTTCTTTAAATTTGAAAGAAATATTCTTCATTGTTGTATCCAAAAACGGAATATTAGTTTCAAAGATATGGAAATTCCCCAGAAGTTTCGGATCGGACAGGCGTCCGTTGAATTTTAAATCAGAAGTAAATTGTCCCTGTTTTATATTAGGTTTTCTGAAAATTATGTTAAATATACGGGCATCTGTAGGGTTTTGGGTTTTTATATACAAATCGTGGAAAACAAGATCATCTTTATAGACTTCAATACCGCCCTTTACCTTCAGCATATTTAAACGGGTTTGGCGGCTTCCGAGTGATGAAATGATTTTATCGTATGAAAATTCTTTGATTTTTAAGATATTTTGTTTGATGATTTTTGTGTCAAGATTGAGTACAATTGCATTTTCCACGTCGCCGACTGTTGCACCGAGGTGATAAATACTTGAATCAGGAGCCATATTTACATCGGCTTTCAGGTCATAGTTGTCAAGCACTCCTTTGGCGCGCAGCGAGTATACAATGTCTCCTTTGATTTTTACCGGATATATCTGGTTTTTGTTGATATATTTGTCTATGAAATCCTGTTTCGGTTTTGAGTTAATATACATATCAAAAATTTGTTTATCCAGAATACTGCTGATATCTCCGTCCAGCAGAACCGGCATTTCATCCGCAAGCAGGTTAAGTTTTACCAGTCTTAAGTTATTATTTCTAATCATTAAGCTGCCGTTCAGAACTTTTATCGGCAGATTCAAAGGTTTATAGGTCAGAATTATTCCGCCTAAATCAGCGTATGAGTTTATATTATTGTTATGAATTTTAATGTTTGTATTTATTCTGCCTTTTTCAAAACTTATATTTTGAAGTTCTTTTGGCATAAAGGAGTATTGAGTTATAAAATTAAGCGCCGGCAAATCAAAAGCTTTAAGCTGAATCAGTCCGTTTAAGCGGGGTTTTGTTGAAATATTATCGGCATCAAGATTAATATCAAATGTGCTTTGGGTATCCGCAATACTGCCCTTTAGGCTGGATACTTTAAGTCTGTTGTTATTAACCTTAATTATTCCGTTTGAAAGTTTTAATTTATTTTGAGGAGATGTACCGAGAATTTTTGCATCAAGGTCTATTTTGTCAAGTTCAATTTGGTTTGTTTGTCCTTTGTATTTTGCATTAATATTTGCAAAAATATTTCCAAAATCGGATTTAATTTCATTATCAGCAGGTAAAATATCGTTAATATTAAGTCTTGGAATTGATACAGTTGCGTCTGTTAAGTTTTCTTTAATTTCAGCTTTCAGAGCAATTGGTGAATGTCCTATACGCGCATTAATATCAGCATCAGCATTTGTTCCGTCAAAGTTTATTTTTCCTTTTGTGTCATTAACGGATAAGCCCTGCATTCCGAAAGTATTGCCAAGAAGTTCGATTTCGCCTTTGGAGAAAAGGTTTTTGTTAAATTGAATATTTTCAATATCAATAATTGAGCCGAACACTTTCATGTTAAGGTTTACCGGACCATTGCAGATACTGAGATTCGGAAGCATTTTCTTTAGCTCATCAATCATTGTCGCGGTTTTTATAGCGCGGTATAAATAACCTATATCTTGTGAATCGGATTTTACGTTAAAATCAAATTTGCCGAACAAATTGCAAGTTCCGCTGATATTAATGGGTTTTCCGTTTACAAAACCTTGTTCTGTCTGAAAAACGGCGTCTTGATCATTAAATCTCAAAATGGCTTTGGCGTTGGTTAAAGTCATGTCCGGAATTTCATTAAAAAAAGTTTTTACGTTGTTGAAGTTTAAAACGCCCCATACGTGAGGGTTTTTGCGGTTGCCTTTTACGGTAATATCAATATTCCCGTTACCTTTGATGTCCATTATGGGAACCGGACCGATTATAAAATTTAGAATTTCATGTATAGGCAAAACTTTTTCTTCGGCAGTTTCCAAATCAACTTTTTTTGTACTCCAAACGCGCATATCTGCGTATTTAACATTGTATAATTCAACTCCGCCTTTTACCCAAACTCTTTCAATTCCTCCTGCCGGAACATTGACATCAAAATTTACGTATTTGCCGGTAAAATTAAGTTTTACTGTTGCACCTCCGGCATTTTTTATAGGTTTAATCAAAATTCCGTTATTTATGAATATATCACCGTTAATATCCGGCTCGAGGGTGTTGCCTTTTACGGAAAAGTTGCCTATTACATCTCCGTAAAATTTGTATTTTTTTAATTTATAAACATTAAATTCTTCTGTAATAATCGGCGGAAGAAGGTTGATAATTTCTTCCACGCGAGATTGATTTAAGCAAATATTAAGATTTAATGTTGTAAGAGTTTTATCCAAATAATTTGATATGAAACCATTAATTACGGCATTGATGTTTTTAGATTTGATTTCTATGTTTTCAAAATTAATAAACTTTCTGGTCATATTGAAAGTTGAATTTATATCCAATTTTTGGGGGAAAATAATAGATTTTGCATCATCTTTCATCAAAACTGCACAATCATTAAGAGTTGCTTTAAGGTTTTGCTTGTTAACTCTTATGTTGATAACACCTTTAATTTCATTGAGGTCATTCGGAAGGTGCTGGCGTAAATAGTCTCCCAGCGGAGCTATGTCAAAATTATCAAATTTTACGTCAATTATGCTTTTTTTGACGTTATTGTCTGAAGGAAGATATAAATTTATATTTGCTTCCGATTTAGAGTTTTTGATTTTAAGTTCGCTTTGCAAGTTAAATTTTAAAGCTCTGGCATTTCTTTTGTAATATATATTTTTAGCGGAATATACTACCGGTTCTGAAATATTAGGTTGGTAAATGTTTACTGAGACGGTGTTGATTTTTAATTCTTTGCATCTGACTCGTGTTTTATTTAAATTTGCGAAAAAATTTTCATCAAGTTCTAATTCTTTTTTTAAGATAGAATTAGCGGTGATATTTGAAGCTGAAAGCCTGTTGATGTGAAACTTTCCGGATAAAATCGGTAAAATCCTGAAAGAAATTTCAGGGTTTTCAATTCGGGTAAAGTCATCCGTTTTTTTAGATTTGAGTACAATATTATCAGCTTTGATATTTGCAGTCGGAATCAGAGAAAGTCTTAATTTCGGATTCACGACACTTACTTCATAATTGGAATTTAAAGAAATGTTTTCGCACACTTCCGTTAGAGTCTTAGGAAATAAAAACGGCAGACCCACAATCCAAATTGCATAAAAGCTAATAATTATAATTATATATTTACTAAAAACTTGTTTCATTATGATAATTCCAATAATATCATGAAATGTTATACAGTAGTATACCCCGTACGTAGGGATTTATATCGCAGTTTACATAAAAAAGCTAAAATTGTTACCCTGAACTTTGTTTCAGGGTCTTACCACCGGCAAGATTCCGAAACAAGTTCGGAATGACATTATAGCTATATTTCAAGCATACTGTTTGTAAAGTTGTATATAAGTCCCAGTACGTAGTACTTGGCGGTTTTTTGTAATTATGATATAATTTTATCGTGAGAGATTTATTTAAAATATTAGCAGCTGGGATAGTTATCTTATACGCGCCGTTTGTAATTGCACAAGAACAGTATCGTGTGATTGTTCTTCCTGATAACATTGTGACTGAAAATGCCGCATTAGATGCATATATTTATAATGCAGCATCAGAATTTTTTGCAAATGAGGTTGTGAATATTTTAAATAAAACGGATTATATAAAAGCTCCCACTGTAAGCGAAGAAAGAGCTTTGTTAAAAAGCAGCCCGTATTTGTATAATCCGGCAAAAGCGCTTACAAATAAATTTAAAACTTCTTATAATATAGACCATGAACAATTAAAAAAAGTTGCAAATAAATCTCAAGCCCGTTATGCGTTATTAATTACTTCATATCTCGATTCGGAAAATTATATTTTGCGCAGAACTTTGTGGGATTTTCTGAATATTCCCGGTGCAACTGTTGTAGATCCGGCGTATAAAATTTGTACTTATGCAGCTCTTGTTGATACTCAGAGGAACGTAGTATTGTGGTCGAATACTTTTTATAAAACTATTAGTGTTGTCGAAAACAGAATAATTACAAGAGGACCTTCCCCGCAGACTGAGCAGCTCCAGAAAATCAGGGATTATTCAAGAATGCTTTGTCCTGAGATAGCGCAAAATGTCCAGCAAAACATACTTCCGCCTGAAGTTTATGAAAAAGAAACTAAACAGATATATTATGATATGGGCGATTTTGATAATGTGTTTACAAAAAAATACAGAAGATGGCATAAGGAAGGCGGCAAAGATTATAATGCCGCAAAAACAAAAGTTAACAATTCTATAGAGGATACAAAAGAAAAATATAATCAATATCAGGAAGAACGCAAGCAAAAAGCGGCAGAAAAAGCAAAAGAAAAGGAACTTCAAAAGCAATTAGAGCAGCTTGAAGTAAAGGCGGAACCGGTTTTAGAATCTGCTCCTGATACAACTTCTAAGTCTCAGGAAATTATTCAATCATCTGAACCGCAAAATACTAAAACAACAGAAAAAAATATTTTTAATATTAATTTAAAGAAAACAGAGACAACTGAGCTTGAAGATCAAAGTTTATATGTACCGATTGATATAAGGAAAACCAAGAAAAATAATCTCTATGGAGAATTTGATTCATCAAGGCCGCCTTTAAGAGATTACAAT
Source organism: Candidatus Gastranaerophilales bacterium (assembly GCA_944324195.1). Taxonomy (GTDB): domain Bacteria; phylum Cyanobacteriota; class Vampirovibrionia; order Gastranaerophilales; family Gastranaerophilaceae; genus CAG-196. The sequence goes on along the minus strand of CALUVJ010000001.1, from coordinate 45,494 downwards.
TATTAATTAATATAGATTGTAAATTTTGATTAAATTTAATACTAAAAGGTGTTCACAAAAGATATATAAATGTGTATTATAGATAATATGTTTATAAACTTAGAGGATTTATATTCGGAAGTACCGCCGACAAAATTAAGGAATATTGATGAAAAATTTCGGCCGGCGCAAACTTCACCATTTTGGTTGTGGGTAGCTGATAGATTTTTCTACGGAATGCTGGAAAACAGGTTTTATGCGTTCCGCTACAAAGGTGCTGAGAATTTTTACCTGAGAGATATGGATACGCCTATAATTCTTTTTGCTCCTCACAGCAATTGGTGGGATGGAATTGTCGGGTATAATATCTGTAACAGGATTTTTAAAAAAGAAATCCGCCTGATGGTAGAAGAGCTTAACCGTTTTCCGCTCCTAAGACGCGGCGGAGCTTTCAATGTTAATAAAAAATCTCCCCAAGCATCAATGGAAGCTATAAAATATTCGGTTGATGTTTTAGGTGATTTAAATAATATCCTTTATTTATTTCCGCAAGGTATAATTAAACCGCCGAATTACAGACCTATTGAACTTCAATCCGGATTAACATACATTGCGGAGAAGGCGGCTAAAAAATACGGCAAAGTACATCTTATGCCGATTGCTGTCAATTATATGTTTTTGCGTGACAACAGGCCGGAAGTTCTTGTAGAAATGGGTAAAGTAATTGAACTTACAAGTGACAAACCGGACCGGAAGGAATATACGCATTTTCTCGGAAAGACGCTGGAAGAGCTTTGTGACAGGCAATTTAATGATATCAGCCATGGTCATTTCAAAGGGTATGATACATTATTCCAGAGGAAACTAAAATGGTACAGAAGAATTGAGCAAAGATTAAAAAAGATAGAGGTTAAAGGTTCGGGGGTTTAGATTTTGTAATCTATTCCGTGTTTTTCAAATAAAATATTGAACCTGTCTTTTTCTTGCAGAACGTTTTCCTTGCTGAGTTTCATGTCAAATCCTTCTTTAAAGGGGTGGAGTTTTTGTTCTGCAAAACTTAAAAATTTAATCTTTTCTAAGTATTCATCAGTTAATTCTGAGGTTAATTTACAAAGTTCGCGCAATCCGGCCGGAGTTTTACACTCTTGAACCTGTTTTATTAATAACTCAGCTTTTTGAGCTAAATTGTTAAATCTTGTGTCATTAGCGATAGTTTCCAGAACTTTATCTCTGTGCATAAATCTTTTAATATCGGCTTTAAATCCATATTTAGCATGAAAGCTTACGGCGGTTTCTGTGGAATATAATTTTATGGTGTTTATATGGTTTTCAAACATTTCAATTATGCTTATAAGCCGCATAAGCTCTCCAATACGGAATTTTCGCCGCAAATTTAATTTTGTGTTTATGTCAAAATCAAACATGCTTTGCTCTTGCGGATATAGTCCGAAGCAATCAGTTCCTAAGATTTCTCCGTTTTTGGATGATAAAGTGGTCATATAATAATCATCCTTTTTATGAGAAACATTTGCAGCTATGCTGCCAAGTTCTTTTTTATTGAGTGACAGTGAGCAAAGTTTGACGTTGGAAAATTGTTTCCATACGGGCTTTGATAAAGAATTTATTTTTATCATACAGAATAAAAACTTCTAAAAAAAAGTTTTGTTAGTTCAAATTTTGTAATTTATCTGTAATTGTGTTAATTTCATTTTCCCAGGAAATGCAATCTTTTTGTTTAAATATTTCCACACTTCTGTACCACGGAGTTTCTTTTGTATCTCTAAACCATCTCCAATCACTTGCATAAGGAAGCATTAAAAAAGTTTTTACTCCGAGAGCTCCGGCAAGATGAGCGACGGAAGTATCAACTGTCACTACAACATCCATGGCCTTAAGAGCGGATGCTGTATCGGAAAAACTTTTAAAATCTTTTGCAAGATTAATCATTTGAGGATATCTTTCATTACCGTTCAATGTATCATCAACTTGAAAAGAATATATTTGAACATTATCCAGATTAAGCATCTTTTCAAAAAATCTTATATTAATAGTTCTGTTAATCATGGTTCTGATACCGGCGCTTCCGGCTTCCCAGCAAAATCCGATTTTAGGCTTTGAATTCTTGATTTGTGCAGATTCAGCCTTCAAGTATCCTTCCGCAAACGGAATATTATCAAAATCCATATTTAAGATGTACGCTAAATCTGTTATAAAAATTGTTTGTTTATCGGGGTTCAAATCCTCGTGGGGAATGAAATCAACTTCTGCATAATTTTTTGAAAAAAGTTCTCTTAGGCTCTCTCGGCAGCCGACGGTAATTTTTTTATATTTAAGAAACGGTAAGTATCTGACAAACATGATATGGTCGCCGTAACCTTGGTCACATATTATGTTTATTTCATCTTCCAATTTGTCGCCAGGTTCCCAGAAATTGTTTGATAAATCTTTAAATTTTGACTTATCCCGTCTGAAAAACAGGTCATAACCATCTTTGAATTTCTTCTGTGTCAGATAGCACATACCCAGTGAAGTTATGGTATTGATATCATCCGGAAATCTTCCGAACATTATTTTATAATGCTTTTCCGCTTCATCAAACTCTCCGAGTTTCTGGCAGCTTACCGCTATATTGTAATCCGCTTCTTTGTTTCCAAGCTCCGCAGCAATTTGGTAACACTCTTTTGCCTGTTTATCATTGCAATGTATAAGTTCTTTCAAAAAACCGAGATGAAACCAAAGAGATGCAGCTTCTTGATTTTTTTTTAGCGCTTCCACACAAAGTTTTTCCGCCTCAATAAGTTTTCCTGAATGTGTCAATGATTTTACTTTGTTTGCAATTGCTCTCACATCTTCAGGATAAAGCTCATACATTTTATCCGCAAATTCTACTGCCTTTTTGTAATTGTGGATTTCAAACAAACTCATAATAAGCTTATTATAAATATCCGGATTTTCACCAAGAGTTACAGCATCTTCTAATATATTTGCAGCTTCTGAATAATCGCCGCGCTCAAACTCCGCAAAACCGAGAGCAGAAATCGTTCCGAATGTCTTATTAATTCTACATGCTTTTTTTAAAACTTCGCAAGCCTTGTCATAATCTCCGATATTTACGTAAAAAAGCCCGAAAACGGATAATAAATTTCCGTCATCGGGATTTTTTTTAAGTAAATTTTCATAAATTTCTTTTGCTTCCTGAATTTTCCCGCTCTGAGTCAAAGCTATGGCTTTTTGTATAAGCTCAATATCTATCATAAGCCGAGTCCTTGCAAGAATCCGCAAATAACTCCCTGAAGAACCATAAGTAAAATAATTGCGAGAATCGGCGAAATATCAAGCATTCCGATTGGCGGAATCACATTTCTGAATATATTCAAAAACGGGTCCGTAATTGAGCGCAAACCGTAAAATGGCTGCTGGTGCCAATCTATATTCGGAATCCAGGTTAAAAAGATTCTTATAATTAATAATAGGTAGTAAAAATAAAATAACTTAGCTGCTATAAATGATAACATTTTATCTCCTTAGTCTCATCCCCTCTTCTGGCAGGATAGGTTAGGGTGAGGTTTTATATTTGAAATTACAACTGTGAATGTTTTCTTGTTTGAGCGCATTCGCAATTATTATTTTCAGCAGGAATCTTTTCTATCATAGTAAATAGAAGCTTTTTCAAATTGTCCAGATTGTTATTAAATACCTGTATAACTTCGTGGTGAGAAACAGGAGGAACATCTCCAACCAAACCGGCATCATAATCGGTTATCAGAGAAATATTCAGAGGGCACATATCCATTTCTTTAACAAGATAAGCTTCCGGAAAAGCAGTCATATTAATTACTTCCCACCCTTGGGAGGTAAAGAATTTTGATTCAGCCTTTGTTGAAAATCTTGGTCCGTTAATAACAACAACCGTTCCTGTTTCATGAACTTTTATTCCCAAATCTTTTGCCGTATTAACTGCTAACTTTCTGAGTTCAGGGCAGTATGTTTCTGCTGCGGAAGGGTGAGTTACAATAGGGCCTTCAAAGAAAGTTGTTTTTCTTCCGTCAGTCCAGTCTACGAACTGGTCGCAAATAACAAAATGACCAGGTTCTACATGTTTTTGCAAACTTCCGGCAGCACAAGGGGAAATAACTCTTTTACAGCCGACCTCTTTCATCGCCCAAACGTTTGCCCTATAGTTAATTAAATGAGGAAGTATAGTGTGGCTTCTTCCGTGACGCGGCATAAAAGCAACATTATGTGAACCGATTTTGCCTATAAATAAACTGTCTGAAGGCATTCCGTAAGGTGTCTCCACTTTTACTTCTTTTATGTCATCTAAAAACTTATAAAACCCGGAACCGCCAAACACACCAATATCTGCTAATTTTTCCATCATTTAATTTCCTTTCAGTTAATTTTACATTCACTATTTTATCATAAACAAACTTTTACAATTTTATTTACAAAAATAAACAATTTATTACTCCAAAATCAGTGTTTGTACTATAATTTTAATGTGGTTTTTTAAAAACAAGAAAGGAAGAGACTAATGAACGTTTTAGACAAAATCATGAAACCAAAATCAATTGCGGTTATTGGTGCTTCTACCAAGGAACACACTATTGGTTCAGATATTATGAAAAGATTACAGGAATACAACTTTAATGGTAAAATTTATCCTGTTAACCCTAAAGGGGGTATAATTGAAGGCTTGCAGGCTTATACTTCTGTTCTAGAAGTCCCGGGAGAAGTTGATCTGGCTATAATTGTTGTTAACGCAAAATTTGTACTTGCAACAATTGATCAATGCCATGAAAAAGGTATTAAAGGACTTTGCATTATTACAGCAGGTTTCAAGGAAACAGGCGCAGAAGGTGCTGAACTTGAAAAACAATTACTTGCAAAAGTTCGTGAATACGGTATGAGATGTGTTGGTCCAAACTGTCTGGGCGTTGTTAATACTCACCCTGATATTAGAATGGATGGCTGCTTTGCTGAATCTTTACCGGAGAGAGGAAACATTGGTTTCGTTTCTCAATCAGGAGCTTTAGGCGGCGGTATTTTAAATATTCTTAAAGACCTTAACCTCGGGTTTGCTCAATTTATTTCTATTGGTAACCAGGCTGATGTTAACGCTGAAACAGCTCTTGAATACTGGGAAAACGATTCTGACGTTGAACAAATTCTTCTTTATATGGAATCAATTCAGAACCCTGCAAACTTCAGAAAGTTAGCAACAAGAATTTCGAAGAAAAAACCTATTCTTGCTCTCAAAGCAGGACGTTCTGCCGCAGGCGCAAGCGCAGCTTCTTCACACACAGGCTCATTAGCCGGTGCAGACAAAGCTGCTAACGCTTTATTGCAGCAATCAGGCGTAATCAGAGAATACTCTCTTAAAGACCTGTTCGCTACTGCTAAAGTTTTTGCTAACTGCCCTATTCCGAAAGGAAACAGAGTTGCTATTATTACAAACTCAGGCGGTCCTGGCATTATGGCAACTGACGCTGTTTGTGAACACGGTATGCAGATGGCAAAATTAACAGACGCTACAAAAGAAAAATTAAGAAGCTTCTTACCTGCTGCAGCATCTGTTAAAAACCCTGTTGATATGATTGCTTCCGCTCCAATCGAACACTACCAGCAAACATTAGAAACAGTTATTGCCGATGAAAATGTTGATATGATTATTACAATCTATCTTCCGTTCTTAGGTTTGAAAGATATTGATGTAGCTAAAGCTCTTATGGAAATTAAGGCTAAGAATCCTCAGAAACCTGTTATCGGTGTATTTATGACAAAGAGCGAATTCTTCAACAAGATTTCTGATATGGATGTTAACATGCCGTTCTTTATGTACGCTGAAGAAGCTGCTGACGGCTTGAACAGATTGAACCAACAGAGATTATGGATGGAAAGAGAAGAAGGTAAAATTCCTACATTTGATGTTGATTACAAGAAAGCTCAGGAAATCATCGCAAAATCAATTAATGAAGGCAGAGACCAGTTAACTACACGTGAATCAATTGACGTATTGGATGCTTACGGAATCAGAGTTTGCAAATCAGGTTTTGCTAAATCTGAAGATGAAGCAGTAACAATCGCAGATTCTATCGGCTACCCTGTTGTTATGAAGATGACTTCAAAAACAACTTCTCACAAGACAGACGTAGGCGGTGTAAGAGTTAACATCCAATCTGCAGAACAGTTAAGAGCAGAATATCAGGATTTAATCGCAAAATTAACAGAAAAAGGACTACTCGAAGGTCTTGAAGGCGTTATTATTCAAGAAATGGTAAAGGGCAACAGAGAAATGGTTTGCGGTATCGCAACAGACCCGCAATACGGCCCGATGATGATGTTCGGTTTAGGCGGTGTATTTATTGAAGTTATGAAAGACGTAACTTTCAGAATCGCTCCGTTAACTGATGTTGACGCTAAAGAAATGATTAAATCAGTAAAAGCATACAAACTTCTTGAAGGTGCAAGAGGTACTAAACCTGCTCAGATGGAACAAATCGAAGAAACCTTATTGAGATTATCTCAACTTGTTAACGATTTCAAATTCATCGACGAATTAGACATCAACCCGCTGTTGATTTCTGAAAAAACAGGTGAAGGCATTGCGGTAGACGGCCGTATCAAGGTAAGAATGGCAGAAGCTCAGGAAGCTCTCGGCTATCACTGCAAAGACGGCGTTTGCGCATGTTCTATATAAAATATGATTAATAAGAAGGCGCCGCAGCAATTGCTGCGGCGCCTTTATTTTTGATGCTTTTTGGGATGCGGTAAATCGAAGATTTACCGCATCAAATATTTTTTCAACTTGATTAGAGACTGTTAAATTCAACAAAACATATTACAATTCTGCTAACGAGTTTTTTATTAAGTTTTTGAACTTATCATCAATTGCATTCAAATCAATAACATCCACTTCATAAGGCAAAGTCGAATCACTAAATTCCATTAAAATTTTACCGAGAATGTCGGCAGAAAGCTTTTTATCAGGCAATTTGACCGCAATATCAATATCCGAATATTCTTTGTAATTGCCTTTTGCACGGGAGCCAAAGATATAAAATTTTGCTTCTTTTTGAGGAATATTATCCGCCAAAACCTGCATAATAAAATCTAAATGCCGCTTTTTAAGTCCGAATCTCATTTTTGCTTCTCTTTTAATTTTTCCAGCAGATATTTTGCTTCAAGAGCAAAGTCTTCAATAATTGATACAACTTCCTGAGCGATTTTTTCATCATAAGTATGCGAGGTTAAATTTCTTTTTTGTCTGTAATTGTCCCATTTTTCAAGATTTGAACGCAAAAGTCCCATTTTATTTGCCTGTCTTATCATTTCATTAAATGTCATGCCGTCAATGTTTTCAAATACAAATGCTCCGTCGGCGAAATAACGTTTAATCATTTTCAATGATATTGAATAAGTATATTCAAATCTTTGTATCATAGAATCACGGGTAATCGCATCTGTTTTATCACTGTTATAGATTTTAATAACCTCAAATAAGCTTGCAAGAGCTTTTTCAAATGATGTTAAATCAAGAATTTCCATAGATTAATACTAACACATATTGTTCGGTTTCTCAACTTGTTGTTGATTGCAAAAAATTAATACATAATTTAAAATATTGTAATATGAGGTGTTTGAATGAAAAATAAAAGAACTTTGTTGACAATTCTTCTGGCTGCTATTTTAGCTTTTGTTGTGGCATTTTTAATATTTGTTTTCATAAATAAAAAAACGGCAAAGCCTGTACAAAAAAACTCTCCGACTCAGCAGGAAACAATACAGGAAAAAACAACTGCCGAAGAGACAATACAAACAACCGGTGAAAAACAGGCAGAATCTGTAAAAGAAGAGACAAAACCTGCTGCAGCACCAAAAGTTACTCAAAAAAAACAGGCAGTTAAAGCAGCTCCTAAAAAAGCTGCTGCACCTAAACCGGATAAAGAGACCTTAAATCCGGCAGTTCAAAAAGTCGAACTTCCGCAAGAGGCAGAGGTTCAAACAGAGGAAGAAGGAGTTGTTATACCGGTAGAATACACTTCCAAAAACACTTACAAATACGTTTACACTCCGGCGAATTATTCTAAATAAAATTACGCCCCTATCACCTCTGGAAATTCTTCCATGAATATATTACTATATATTTATAGAAACTTTGGGATGAGGGAATTTTATGAGAAAAATACTAATAATCTTTGCTTTATTAATTTTTACAACGGCCGCGTGGGCTGCAGGATACACCGTTCAAAAACTTCCTAACGGCCAGACTGTTGTTGTGTATCCGATAAAAGACAACCCTATTGTTACGATAGATACCTGGATTAAGACCGGTTCTATCAACGAAAACGACACAAATAACGGTGTTGCACACTTTTTAGAACACCTTTTCTTTAAAGGTACAAAAGCCCACCCGACAGGAGATTTTGACAGGATTCTCGAATCAAAAGGCGCAATCGTTAACGCCGCAACAAGCAAAGACTTTACTCATTATTACATAACAATTCCTTCCGAATACTTTGATACGGCAATGGAACTGCACGCAGACATGCTTCTCAATCCGCAGATTCCGAGAAAAGAACTTGAAAAGGAAAGAAAAGTTGTACTTGAAGAGATTGCAAAAGACGGCAATACACCTTCCCAAAAAGTTTTTGATAACTTAAACGATATGATGTATACAAAACATCCTTATAAGAGAAAAGTTATCGGCTCTGCTGATATAATAGGAACAATAAGAAGAGAGGAGATTCTTGAATATTTCAATAATTTCTATGCGCCATCTAATATGGTAACTCTTGTCGTAGGTGATGTGGAGCCTGAGAAAGCCGTTGCAAAAATCCAGCAATCGTTTAATCAGGAATATAAAAAGCCTGTAAATAAACACTATAGAAAAGAAAGCCCGCTTCAGAGCCAGAAGCGTAAAGTCGATTACACAGACACGCAATCTGGATATATGATGATTGGTTTCAGAGGAGTAAATATTTCTGACAAAGAGACATTTGCACTTGATGTTCTGGCTGAAATTCTCGGGGGCGGCAAATCCTCAAGGCTATATAGGGACATAAAAGAGCAAAAAGGTCTTGCGTTTTCAATTTCCGCTTCTAACGGAAGCTATAGAGACGACGGAATATTTTATATAAGCGCAAACTTCACTCCAACAAGTCTCGAAAAGCTTGAAAAAAGCATTTTTGAAGAGATTTCAAATTTACAAAAATACGGTATTACTGACGAAGAACTCCAAAGAGCTAAAAACATAATCGTTCAGGATACTTATTATTCAAGAGAATCCACTTCTAATATTTCATCCGAACTCGGCTATATTATGGCGCTAACAAACAGTTCCGAACTATACGATACTTATGTGGACGGAATTAAGCAGGTTACAGCCGAACAGGTTGTAAATACCGCAAAAAAATATCTTGGAGTTAATAAAAGCGCTGTTTCTATTGTTTTACCAAAATCAATGGAAGGGGCAAATGAAGTGAAGGAAATCAAATCTCATTCCGCAACAAAGGTTTCCGAGCATAACGGAGTAACCAAATATCAGGTTGATAACGGCTCAACTCTGCTTGTTAACCAGAATCAAAACAACGATATCATTGCAATGAGTATTATTGCAAAGGGCGGAGAATTTCTGGAAAGCATTCCGGGCGAAGGGACTTTAGCGGCTGCAGTTATGACTAAAGGTACGAAAAAATACTCTGCTCAGGAGCTTGCACAGCTTATGGACGAAAACGGTATTATAATTGAGCCTGGCTGTAGCGAAGATTTCTTTGTAATTAACGTACAGACAACCACTGCACAGCTTGATAAGACAATGGAAATCTTGGACGAAATCATGAATTACGCCACTTTCGATGATTATGAAATTGAGAAAAAACGTTCCGAGATTTTAAACAAAATCCGCCAGAGACGAGATGTTCCGATGAATGTTGCGCTGGAAAACTTTAAGACAATAATTTTTGAAGGAAGCGTTTATTCTCATTCAAACAAAATCTTAGAAAAAACACTCCCGACAATTCAAAAAGAGGATATAGTTAAGTATTATAACAAAGTTTTGGACTCAAAAAATGTTATAGTATCAATCAACGGTAATGTAGACCCGCAAAAAATGATTACGGAATTCGGCTCTATCTTGAAAGACAAAAAGGCTCCTGCAGTAAATTATGCAAACTACAAGGTTACAAAAGCAACCGAGCCCAAAACAGCGTCGCAAACCATTAAAGACTTAAAAACTTCATGGCTGTTTCTCGGCTGGCAGACTTCAGGTGTTCAGAATAAAAAAGACTTTGTAACATTAAAAGTTATGAACACAATTCTCGGCTCCGGCATGAGCTCCAGACTCTTTAAGAACCTTAGAGAACAGGACGGACTCGCTTACCAGTTAGGCTCGAGCTACTCTCCGCAAATGCTTGCGGGAACATTCTTTGCCTATATCGGTACAAATCCGGATACGCTTGACTACTCCAGAGAAAAGATTCTCAAAGAAATCGAAAGATTGAAGATGGAATTTGTATCCGATACAGAGTTACAGGACGCTAAAGACAGGCTCAAAGGTAGTTTCATTATTGCGATGGAAACAAATGCGGAAAAGGCATCAAATATCGGAATATTTGAGACTTACGGATTCGGGTATGATTTCTTGAATGAATACATCAAAATGATTGATGAAGTTACAGCCTCTGATATTATAAGCGTTGCGAACAAGTATTTTAATAACAATATTATTCAATCATACGTTAAATGATCTTTTTATTTCTAATATCATGTCAGGCAAATGCCTGACATGATATTTTTTTTGCATTTCAAAGAACGACCGCACGCGTCCCCTCTCCAGCGGGGAGGGCTAGGAAAGGGGAAATAAAGACTAGAACGACCGCGCGCGTTCCCTCTCCAGCGGGGAGGGTTAGGGAGGGGGGATAAAGACTAGAACGACAGCGTGCGTTCCCTCTCCAGCGGGGAGGGCTAGGGAAGGGGAAATAAAGACTAGAACGACCGCGCGCGTTCCCTCTCCAGCGGGGAGGGCTAGGGAGGGGGAAATAAAGACTAGAACGACCGCGCGCGTTCCCTCTCCAGCGGGGAGGGTTAGGGAGGGGGGAATATTAATATAATTATGCTAAAATTAACTCATGAACAATATTGATCTTGCAAGAAAACTCCGAAAAAATCTAACACCACAAGAAAAAATACTATGGCAGCTATTTAGAAATCATCAATTTTACGGCTATGAAATAAGACGCCAATCCCCAATTGGCAAATACATTGTGGATTTTGTCTGCAGAAAGAAAAAAATCATAATAGAACTTGACGGCGGTCAGCATAATTCACCGGACAACATCCTGGCAGACGCAGAAAGAACAATTTATTTAGAATCAAAAGGATATAAAGTGGTAAGGTTTTGGAATAATGATGTTACAAATAATATAGATGGGGTTTACAAAAGATTACAAAAAGAATTTGGAATAATTGATTAACCCCCTCCCTAACCCTCCCCGCTGGAGAGGGAACGTGCGCTGTCGTTCTATTCTTTAATAAAATATCTGACGAATATAATATTCCCCCCCCCTTTGACAGAATGGCAAACATGGTTTAATATAATATTAAAGTTAGAATATCCTAACATTTTTTTAAGAGGAGTAATTATGTTTGTTCCAAAAGTTATTATGTACCAGAGCGGTGCGAATCCCGTTTATCGGGGGAAAAATGCGGCTTCTTTGACAGAAATTGCCGATTTGAGAGTTTTTCACCACCATATTTACGAGTTTAAAAAAGGGATTAGAAATCTTATTTTAACGACTGAAAAATCCAAGTACAAAGAAAATATTGCAAATAAGCTGAAAAAAGAGAATATTGATTATTTAATCCATGATGTGGACTCTAACAAGATTAATGTGTATTTCGGCACAAAAGAATGTGTTGATGTAGTGAGAACCTTTAGTCCAAGGTTGAACGAACTTACTCCGGAGCAGGATTTTATGCTGGGGATTATGCTCGGATATGACAGAGTTAAGCAGTGCGAAAGGTATATGAAAATCAAAAATAACGTGATTAAGCTTGGAAAGAAACCTCTTTAATTTTGTCTGTTTATCCATTCCATAATAATATCGACCGCGTATTTTTGCTCTGCCTGCGTAAGTTCTCTTCCTTTAGGAATTTTATGCCACTTCTCCAGGCATCCTCTGCAGCAGGTTGCAGTAGCGTGCTGGGCAATAAAGACAGGATGCCCCCGCATCGGAGTTTGTTTCCCGTCTTTTGGAATATCAGCGGGCGCAAGTCTTTTGGAGATAAAATCCTCTGCATGCGAATGGATTTTATCAATTCCTTTTTCTTTAATATACTGTTTTTCTTTTTCTTTAAGCTTAAATCTGCTTCTAAATGTTGATTTAGCCAATCTCTCAAAAATATCGCCGTTCATACCTGAATTATACTACCGCGCTTTTTCTTCCTCAACCTCTTTTTTAAGCATATCCAGAAATTCGGGTCTGTACATAAAACCCAAATGAGCACCGTTACTCAGGCAAATTAGGTGTTTGCCGGCAAAGATTTTAAGCCTTGAAAGCTGCTCGCCGTTAATTAAATAATCGTCCATTGAATGATAAATACTGTAATTATTGTTTCTGGAAAGATAATCCGCCAGTGAATACAGACTTGTCTCGTACCGGAAATCCTCGAGAGTCAGCAATCCGCCCTTCAAAAGATATTTTTCCGCATAATCTCTGTAATTCATATTATTAAATTTTTCATAAAAATCAGTCTTTTTGCCGGTTGCAATATTTTCTATCGCAAAAATCAAATCCGATAACTTTTGTCTCAAAATAAATGTAGTAATGAGTTTTCCTTCCTCTTCCGTGAATGGAAGTGTATCTATTCTGAAATCCGGTGCATCCTTCTGTTGATAAAGCTGCAGAATTTTTGCTGCGGTTACGGCGGTTTTATGTTTCACATCAGGTGAATTTTTGTCAAATTCATCACTATTTTTGTCCAATTGTTCAAGTGCGTACAAAAGTTCAACAGGCGGCGAGATTGCAATAAATTTATTTATCCCGAGAGTATTTTCCTTACTTTCACTCTCAGCCAGAAAAAGCGAAGCCATAGCCCCGAAAGACGTCCCTACTACAATTTTGTCACTAAATTCACAATCGTATTTTTCTTTAAGAGTATCAAGAATTTTTGATGTCACAAGTTTTATATAGATAATATCATCTCCCGGCACCCCCGGACAAAATCCGTCCGGCATGCTTTTTACAAACTCCCAGTGAAAGTGGCTTCCCTGCATAACCACGGAAAAACCTTCATCATAAAAGAGTTTGGCAAAAACGACAGAATGATGATTATTTGCACCCTCACCTATTGAAGGATACAAAATAACAAGAGGAGCATTTCTGTCTTTCTGTAAAATATATCTGAATTTATAATCCGCCCTATCAGGCGCAATGTTTACAGATGCGGTTTTTATTCTTTTAGCAAAACTTCTGTTCCAGATAGAAAGCTCATTCCAGATAGATTTATAAATCTCGGGATTATCAAAAAGCGCCGTTCTCATTGAATCAACAACCGGAGATTGCGGATTATATCCTTCAAGCATGATATCGGCATTTACATCAGGTTTTTTAATAATTTCTAATTCCTCAATATTAGCAGCACTGCCTGTTGTTTCCCCTTCTTCGAACGCAAGTTTTTCAAGTTCATTCTCCGATAACAATTCTACCTGAACCATAATTTCTTCCTGAATAGCATTCGGAAATTCCGGCAGTTTAACCTCTTCTTCAGCAAGTAAATCCGTCCTGTCCAGATTGGAATTTTTTATATAATTTTCCATCCCGTATAGTTTTTTCTGGATATCATACGGATCTGCATAAGTTGACTCAATCATTTTTGCAAGCGGCTGCATATAAGAAGTACGGTTTACCATTAACCCGAATTTCACAATGGAGGTAATCGGCGTTGCAAGATACACGGAAGGATCGAGTGCTGCTTCAAGAATCCTTCCGCATAATGATCTCGGAGTGCAGGCATTCAGTACGGGAATTACCATATAATGTCCTGAACACATCTTGCATTTGCAAAGTGCCTGTTCCATATTCTCATTTGTAGGTTTTATCTTAAAAATTTTATCAGCAGGATCAAACAAGCCGCCGAGTCCGAGCGTTGTATTTGTAAAAAATCTTACGGTTTCTCTTTTTAATCCCTCTCCGTCTCTCTGCACAAGGCAGCTTGCAAGACGTTTAGGGTACTCAATATTGTTATAAGCGTCTCGAATTCTTTCTATTCCGTACTTTGGCATAATAGACGACCAGAGTATATGGACAGGACGGGCTATGTATTTATTCAGCCCTCTGTTTAAATTAAACATTTTGCGGTTAAACTTTTCATACTTATCTTCACCGACATACATTTTCGCATAATCGGGATAACGGCTGGATTCCGCTTGAACAGCTTGCGCTACTGCTTGTTGAGCTTTGGCAAAAGCCGGTAAGCTATTGAATACAAGAAAAAATGATAAAACTAAGGATAATAATTTTTTCCTGAACGACATAAAACCCTCTCTGATAAAATTGTATTTTTATCAGAAAGTGAAATGTATTAGTAAATAGGTGATATCTCTTTTAAATAAGTAGTAATACTACAGTTTAAATTGTTTATGTTATAATACGGATTAATTGAGAGGAACTAATGTTATTATCAGATTTTGATTATACTCTACCGGAAGAATTAATAGCGCAGCGTCCGAGCGATAAGCGCGAAAATTCGCGTATGATGGTTTTAAATCGTGACAAACACGAAATTCTGAATAAACATTTTTACGATATTGTTGATTTGTTAGATGAAAATCATATTTTGATTCTCAATAACACAAAAGTTATACCTGCAAGATTATACGGTTATAAAGATACCGGTGCAAAAATTGAAGTCTTTCTTTTAAAGCAAAGACCGGACTACGCAGAAGGGGTAAAAGGAAAAAATGATATTTACCCCCAAAATATTTACCCCTGGGAAGTCTTAATCAGACCTTCAAAACGTGTAAGGGTTGGAACTGTGATAAAAATATCCGATGAGCTTTCCTGCGAAGTTAAAATGCCGCTTCCCGATGACGGAAAATGGCTTGTGCAAATGATGTATGAAGGCGATATTTTTGAAATTCTTCATAAAGTTGGAAATATACCGCTTCCGCCTTATATTGAACGCAAAATGTCTAATGAAGAACTTAAAAAACTGGATTTTGAAAGGTACCAGACCGTTTATGCTCAAAAAGAAGGCTCTGTAGCAGCCCCGACTGCCGGATTACATTTTACGCAGGATATCTTGAAGAAGCTTGAAGATAAAGGTGTTCAAATCGGTTATGTAACTTTGAATGTCGGAATCGGAACATTTAGGCCTGTTAAATGTGACAACATCCTTGAACATCACATGGATTCAGAAACGTTTGAGATAAAACAGGAAACGGCGGATTTAATTAATAAAGCAAAGGCCGAAGGCAAAAAACTTGTTGCAGTCGGTACAACGACTGTAAGAACTTTAGAGAGCGCATACAAAATGTTTGGAGAAATTAAGGCCTGCAAAGGCGCTTCCGAATTATTTATTTACCCCCCTTATGAGTTTAAAGTTATAGATAAACTTATTACAAATTTTCACCTGCCGAAATCAACACTTCTTATGCTGGTAAGTGCTTTAGCAGGCAAAGATTTTATTTTTGAAGCTTATGCAGAAGCTATTAAAGAAAAATACCGCTTCTACAGCTACGGTGACTGCATGTTTATTAACTAACGGACAGGGGTAAATATATAAGGCTGGTTGGTATTTTCCCCTCGCCCCTCAGCTTGCGTACGGCTTGTAATTTTACATCAAACCTGATTTCATTTACCCCGGGAGAGGGAAGAATTTCTTTGCGAGCTGTGCGAGCTTAGAAATTCGGGTGAGGGGGCGCTGGATTGCTTCGCTGCGCTCGCAATGACGCAAAATCTGAAAGTAATTGCAAGGTAAATAAAGCATCAAGATTGTTATACTAAACTTTTTTTATGCTAAACTTGTTTTAGATATTTGCGATTAATAGTTGAGGTAGTATAAATGTTAGATATTAAATTGATTAGAGAGAACCCGGAAAAGATTAATGAGCTTTTAAAAAGGAGAAATCCTGAATTATCAATAGATACAATTATAGCGATTGATGCTGACAGAAGAAAAGTTCAGGCTCAGGCAGATGAACTCAGAGCAAAAAGAAAATCCGAATCACAAAAAATCGGTATGATGAAAAAGAACGGCGAAAATACTGACGCTATTCAGGAAGAAGTTCGTAAACTCGGCGACGAAATAAAAGAACTTGAAGAAAAACAGGTAGATTTGGATAATATTCAAAGAGACATGCTCCTAAGGACTCCGAATATTCCGGATGAGACAACTCCAATCGGTGAATCTGAAGATGATAATATCCCTGTAAAATTCTGGGGTGAACCTACGAAATTTTTATTTACTCCGAAAGCTCACTGGGATATTTGCGAAGAAAAAGGAATTGTTGATTTTGAACGCGGAGTTAAGATTTCTCAATCAAGATTTACTTTATACAGAGGTAAAGGTGCAAGACTGGAGCGTGCAATTATCCAATTCTTCCTTGATACACATACAGAAGAGCATGGATATGAAGAAATTCTGCCGCCGTTTATGGCAAATGCCGCAACTATGACCGGTACCGGACAATTGCCGAAGTTTGCGGAAGATATGTACAAATGCGTTGATGAAGATTTGTACCTGATTCCGACAGCAGAAGTCCCTGTTACAAATATTTATTCCGGAGAAATCTTGTCAGAAGAAGATTTACCAAAATACATGACGGCTTACACTCCATGCTTCAGGCGTGAAGCAGGTTCTGCCGGTAAAGATACAAGAGGTTTAATCAGAGTCCATCAGTTTAACAAAGTTGAGATGGTGAAACTTACAACTCCGGAATCAAGCCCTGCAGAGCACGAAAAATTAACAAGAGACGCGGAAGTTTGTCTTGAAAAATTAGGACTTCCGTACAGAAGAGTTGCATTATGCACGGCAGATATCGGATTCAGTGCAAACAAGTGTTTTGACTTAGAAGTTTGGCTTCCTTCTTATAATTCTTACAAAGAAATTTCAAGCTGCTCAAACTATGGCGACTATCAGGCCAGAAGATCAAATACAAGATATAGAACCAAAGATGGGCAGATAAGATTTGTTCATACAATTAACGGTTCGGGTCTGGCAGTCGGCAGAACTTTTGCGGCAATCCTGGAGAATTTCCAGCAAGAGGACGGAACGGTGATTGTTCCGGAAGTATTGAGAAAATACACGGGATTTGATAAATTATAAAAAAATAAACCTCGCAAATGCGGGGTTTATTTTTGTAACAAAAAGAAAGAATTTATCGACAGATTTCTCAATATTGTGTATAATTAATTCAAATGTGTGTAAAAGATTATTGTCGGGTTAGTAAATCCGACTTACAAATAATAAAGTTTCAAATAGTAGGTCAGGCTATGCCTGACAAAAATAAATTGGAGTGTATTATATGAAAATCAACGCAATAGGCAACAACCAACCGGCTTTCCAAAAAGTTAACCAAAAGTATTTGAAAGAGGCAGAAAATTGGTACAAGAGAAGAGGAAATATTGATTCATCATGGTATGAATCATTAAGAGATGACGTTACTTTGTTTAAAGATATTTCAAAACAAGATGGAATTGATACAATGAATGCTGCACGAAAATACGTAACAGAGGGCAGCAAGAAAGCATTCAATCATATAATGGAATGTATTAAAAGAGCTTAATCAATAAGGTCACTGACTTTATTTCCTGCAATAGCACCGACTCCCATGCCGACGAGTGAACCTACCGGCCCAAAATATTTTGCACCAAGCGCACCGCCGTAGCCGATACCGGCAACGGAGCTTACAAAATTTACTGCGGATTTTGCAGTTGCTTTTATTGCATTCTCGCCGTCTGAAATTTCTTTAGCCAGATGCGCTGTCTCCAATCCGCCGAGTACTGCGGCGCCGATTTTTGTTGTTCTTGTCATTGCACGCGCTGTCAATTCTCCAAAAGGTGATTTTGTGATAAATTCTTTAGCAATAACATGTGAAGGTTTTTCTTTTGTGGAGTTTATATTTTCTATTTTTGTATCAACTGATTCAGTATTAATATTGTACAATTTTGATATAGAATCACCCAATTTCGTTTCCATTAGTGTCGTATCATTCTTCAAAAGCCATTTTGCAAACTTAGGACACGGACTTGTTTCAGGGTTTACAAAATTGTGTAGCAATGTTCCGCGGAAAAACGAAAACGGATGCTGGGCAGTTTTGTAATCATAAGAAGGAATAAATTTCTCTTTTTTGCTGCCGGATTTAATTTGGCGGTAAGCGGATTTCATATCGCGCCAGTCCTCGGGAGCATTCAGGACGGCAAGCGAGAGAAGACCGGCTGCCGGTATATAATCCTCGGCTTCTATTTTGTCCGGAACTCTCTCTATGCGTCTGAATATCGGGCAGATATCGAAAATTGAAGAAAGCGTGTTTTCTTTATCCACACGTTTTTTTACCCCCTCATAATCGCTCTGAATTTGAGGAAATTTGTTCAGCTCATTTTGATAAAGTATCGGATTAATCTCAGACACCATAAAACCTTCTTTCACACTATATTTATATAAAGTATTTTTGTCATTGAAAATTGCGGGGCAAAAAAAATTTTTACGTTTTTTAATATTATTAAGGAGTCTGTTATGCAAGTAAACAAAATACAATCAAATCTCTCATTTACATCATTAAAAAATCCAATCAAAACAGAAAAGTTTTTGTACAAAAATGAACTAGTCACAATGCGCGAAGCTCTCCCTTCTGATTTATTGGATGTTGCAAAAGATATGAAAAAATGGATGAGTCAATCATATAAGTATGAATATTGTATGGGTAAAGAGCCAAAACACCAAAAAGCAAGAGAGATGTTTCAGGCCATAGATAAAAAACAGTGGCTGCAAGAAATTAAGCAGCACCTTGCTGATATGTTAAAGAAACCGGAAGCATCTTTACTCGTTGCCCGTAACCCGAATAACAAACTTATAGGTTACGCAACTATGGAAAAAATGAATGGTGCACAAGTGCCGACAGGTATTATTGAAAATATACATCTGAAACTTGCTTACAGAGACGGAGATTTAGGCAAGCATCTGTTGGATAAAATTACTAAAACTGCTCAAAACACTTTCGATGAAGTTGTTGTCGGCTCATATTCATTAGGAGAAAGAAGCATTTATCGTAATGCCGGATACAAATTTATTGAGTCTGAACAATACAGAAAATGGCTCAATGCTAAGTATGATGGAGTAAATATTAGTGAATTCTGGTTAAAAAAGGATATGAATCATTAATACGCTTTTACAAGGAAAATCTTTATTCCGTTGTCGAGTCTTTCAAGCCGTTTTACGTACCTGTAATCTGCGATATTTGTAAGAATTAAAACAACTGCGGGAGCTTTTCCGGTCATTTTGGAATAATATAGTGCCTGCCCGACTGATTCTGCCCATTTTTTTGCAAAATCAAATTCTATTGCATAATCTTTTGATAAACAGTCCACTCTGGTTAAATCCCACAGTACAGCTTCTTTGCGCCCAAAATCCGAGGTACACCATTGATTTACATAATATGATTCAACCTGATTCGGCATCATTGTTTGAGTTTCGTACCATTTTTGCGGGACATAACTTAGACCAAAATAGTAAATTCCTGTTGCCATTAATATAAATGTGACAATAAAATGAATTGTTTTATTTGAAGCCTTCTTTTTTCGTGCCATAAATTTCCCAGCTCATTGGATTGTAGAATCAAGGTTTTACCGAACAGGCCTCGAATGTTTAATTTCACCCGCCTGCTCTATATATATTTACCCCCCTTTACCCCTTTACAACATCAAGTGTTTCGTAATCATTCAGATACGGCAAATGTTCTTCTGTTATCAATTCGCCCGGAAGTAAAATTGAAATTCCGGGAGGACATTCAGCTACAACTTCTGCCGAAATTCTTCCGATTGCATCTTCTTTTCTCACGGTTTCTTTTTCCGCATAAAATGCGTCTCTGAGACTCATTTTTATTTGCGGCTCCAGCATCGGCATGTGTTTGCGCTTTTCAAGATAATAAATATCCTGATAGTTGTTTGCCGCAATTTTTTCTAAACAATCTGCCAGATATTTGAAATCAGAATGCTTGTTTCCGATGTTGCAAAGAATCAAAACCCCGATATCAGAAGCCGATTCAACTTCAATTCCAAAGTCGATTTCAAGAATTGATTCCAGTCTCTTGCCTGATAATCCGTCTACTTTTATAAAGACTTTTGTTACATCAGTTTTGTACCCAAAATCACCTTTTAGCTGGTGAACTCCGGGAATTGCATCCAGTCTTGTTCTTAAATATTTCGCATTCTTAACTGCACGATCTAATAAATTCTGCCCGTTTCTTGACTGCAAATTAGCTCTTGCGGCATCAAGACTCGCAAGAAGCATTAATGACGGGCTTGTTGTATGCAGAAGCTTCAATGCTTTTTCAACAGCAGCGCAGTCAAGGGCTGAATCTTTTGCAATATGAAGCATAGAACTCTGGCTCATGCTTCCGCCGGTTTTATGAAGTGAATGAACAACCGCGTCCGCACCAAGTTTCAATGCAGTTTCAGGCAGATGTTTGTTAAAATTCCACAAGCATCCGTGAGCTTCATCAACAATAAACGGAATACCGTATTTTTTACAAACCGCACTTATTGATTTGATATCTGAGACAACACCCTCATACGTCGGGTTTGTAATCCAAACCATTGATACGTCAGGGTTTTCCTGAATAGTTTTTTCTACGGTAGCCGCATCAATATTACCCCAGACAGACCAGTCCTCGATCTTATTCGGACAAATCCAAACCGGCTCAGCGCCTGAGATTATGAGTCCGGTAAGAATTGATCTGTGGCAGTTTCTGTTAACAATAATTTTCTGGCCTTTTTTAGTTAAAGCCATTGCAAGCGCCAAATTTCCGGCAGTCGAACCATTAAGCAAAAAGAATGTTTTCTTTGCCCCGAACGCTTCTGCAGCAAGCTCTTGTGCTTCTTTTATAGGTCCTGTTGCAGGATGAAGAGTCCCAAGGTTGTCAAACTCATCTGTAGTATCAACATTAAGCGCCTTTTCGCCGATTAAATTTCGAAAATCTTTAAAAATAGCCTTGCCTTTTGTATGTCCCGGTATATGAAACTGATAAGTCGGATTTTCATACGCGGTCTTTAAAGCTTCTACAATCGGTGCTTTTACTTTTACAACTTCTTTTTGATTTATATTTACGGCCTGATTCAGGTTCTTTGTCACTTCTTATTTCCCTTTTATATTTTACTATTGATATTTACTGTTTATCATAATACCCGAAAAAAAAAATTTTTGCCACTTACTTTTTCTTTTTAGTAAAGAATAAGTAAGCAAAAAGAAAAGAATATTGAGACGGCAGACATTATTATTGTTAATCTCTTAAAATAGACTTGCCGCGTTCCTTTCCTTTTGAGGGAAGCGGCTTGCCGGCAGAGAGCGAAGGACTTTTGCGTAAGCAAAATCCGAAGACTCGTTTAACGCCGGCAAACAAGCAGGTTAGGATGGGTGCTAATTATATTATATTAAGAACTGTCACCCTCCCCAGAGGGGCGAGGGGAAATGCCCAACCAGCCCAATACGTTTGCCCCTTAGTTACTTTTGCTCACCCTCACCCTTCACAAAAACCACCATTCACTATTCACTATTCACCAACCTCAAAATATTAACCATAAGATTTAAACAATTTCAATCCTTTGACCGTTATAATGCATTACCCGATAGTGTACTATACAGTTGGGAGAGAGTAATGCAAATTGATGCGGGAATAAAAAATAATAATCTGGCAAAAGTTGTGGAAAAGGTTACGGTACCTGAGCGTTCACGCTCTTATGCTCTATGTGTAAAAGCGGATGCTCTTAGATTTGCCAAGATGTATAGAGAATCAATTCAGGCATACTTGCAGGCAATTATGATGGACAGAGCGGAGACAAAGGCATATTTCGGTCTTGCAATGTCTTACAAGTACTTAAAGGAATACAAAAAAGCGATTAACACTCTTTCTAAACTTATAGAAATAGACGACAGTAATGATGAATACTTTTTTGAGCTCGGAGTCTGCCATCTCTCTGACGGCAAACCGGCAGAAGCAATTCAGTATTTAATAAAAGCTATTTTAATCAACCGAGAAAACCTGGAAGCGCAGATTCAACTTGCTATAGCACACGAACTTGTCGGTGAAGAAGATTTATCTCTTATGATTTATAACAAGCTCATTGAAACAAATCCTGAATTTTTGAAAGCTTATTATAATAAAGCTGCAATGCTTATGGGCATGGAAAATTATATGGAGGCTTCAAGAACCTTTTTCCGGCTTATCAAGCGAAACCCTGATTATTATAAAGCTTATCTTGGAATTGCAATGAGTTTTGATAAAATGGCTAAATATAAAGATGCTATTCGTTATTACAAAAAGTTTTTAGAATTAAAACAATTTTCTGAGGATGCAATTTTTGCGCGCAACAGAGTTAATGAACTCCGTGCGCTGCATTTTTCTCGTGATAATAATTTTACCGTAATTGAGTAATTACCCTTTATATTATCCTGATGGTCTATGGACTTCATTCAATTTTAATCCAAAGATTGATGTTAACCATGACTATATATAATACACTGTTAGTGTAGACTTATAGAGGTGGAAAAGTACAAACTTTTCCGTCGGGGAATAAGGTTAGTGAATAGTGATTAGTGAATAGTGATTAGATTTTATAAGCAAAAGCGAATTTTATAACTTTTTTACTACTCAACTTATCAGCTTTTTAACTAACCGGCACTACGGGTGACACCTCACCCTGGCCTTCTCCTCCGGGAGAGGGAAAAATAAAAGACTTGGAGAGAGGATGGCGTAAGATGAATCTTACGGGATTGGACATAACTTTACAACGTATAAATGCGATTGAAAATCAGTTTCAGTCTCTTATGAGTTGGGGAGCGAAGCCTGATAGTGATTTTCAAAAGATTCTTGATTCATCCATTTCAAATGCCGGACGTTCTTCAGAAACTTCACGTGCTGAAATAGAAGATTTGATTAATAAATATGCAGAGAAAAACGGGCTTGACTCGGATTTTGTAAAAGCGGTTATTAATCAGGAATCAGGCTTTAATCCGAATGCGACATCAAGATGCGGTGCAATGGGGCTTATGCAATTGATGCCGTCGACTGCTGAAGGGTTAGGTGTTACAAACGCTTATGATGCAGAGCAGAATATTATGGGCGGAACAAAGTATCTTAAAGGTTTGATGGACAGGTTTGATAATAACAAATCTTTAGCACTTGCCGCGTACAATGCAGGCCCAAATGCAGTTAAAAAATACGGCGGAATACCGCCTTATGCAGAAACGCAAAATTATGTAAAAAAGGTTTTAAGTAATTATGACCATATGAAAGGAGCGGGCTTATGATTCTCAGAAGCTTTGAAGCTGCGGCAAACGGCATGAATGCTCTTATGGATATGAACGATAATACAGCAAATAACCTTGCGAATGTGAATACTATCGGGTATAAAAAAGGTGCGCTCCGATTTAAGGATATTATGCAGTCGGCGGTTTATTCCCAGCAGGGTTCTATTATCAGAAATACTGATGAAAGCAATTATCTCGGCAGTTTAAGTGTAGGAAGCGCAAGTATGCAATACACTCACGATTTTTCGCAGGGCGCTCTTACAAAAACGTCAAACCCTTATGATGTTGCGATAGAAGGTGACGGATTTTTTAAGGTTCAGGACGCAGACGGAAAAATTGCTTACACAAGAAACGGTTCTTTTGTGGTTGATAACGGCTACTGGCTCAAAACAAAGCAAGGAGAATACGTTCTTGACGTTAATAACAGAAGAATAAGAATGCTTCCTTATGATATGGAAGATGAAACAGCTTTTCGAGACAGAAAAGATATAGTTATTGCGGAAAACGGCAATATTGAAATAAATTCTTACAACCAGAAAGTTCCGCTTCAAACAATCGGAGTCTGGGATTTTGCAGACAAAGACGACCTGTTTGAAATCGGAGACGCAAAATTTGTTCCGAGAGATGAGATAAACAATCCGGAACTAAGGTCTGAAAAGTTTTCAATCCAGCAGGGAATGCTTGAACTCTCAAATTCAAACGTCATAAGAGAAATGATTAATACAATCAATACAACAAGGAATTATGAAAGTTTAACAAGAGTTGTAAGTACAAACAGTGAAATGCTTCAGACAGCTGTAGCTGTCGGGAGAATAAGAACAAGTTAGTGAGCAGTGAATAGTGATTAGTGAATAGCATTTAAAATCAAAAATGATAAATTTTAAAAATATCTATTCACTACTCACTACTCACTATTCACTACAATAAAACAATAAAGGATAAACAAAATGTTAAGAGCACTAACAACAGCAGCAACAGGTATGATAGCACAGCAAAACTATCTTGACGTAATCGCAAATAACGTAGCGAACGTAAATACAACCGCGTTTAAGCAGTCAAGAATAGAGTTTCAGGACTTACTGTCACAGGCACAAAGAACACCGGGTGCATTGATGAACCAGGGAACTTACCAGCCTGTAGGTATAGAAATCGGGCTTGGTGTAAAAACCGCAGCTACAACCCGTGTATTTACACAGGGTGTTGCAATTTCTACAGGACGTCAGCTTGATATTGAAATCGAAGGTGAAGGCTTCTTGCAGGTTATGAAAGAGGACGGCTCGCTTGCCTATACACGTGACGGCTGCTTGCAGGTTGACTCACTCGGGCAGCTTTGTACAAATGACGGACTTTTGATTCAGCCGTCCGTCTCAATTCCACGAGACGCAACGGAAATTACCATCACTCAGGACGGTAATATTTCGGTAACACTTCCGGGACAGACCCAGCAGTCAATTGTCGGTTCCTTGCAGCTGGTAAAATTCCAGAACCCTTCAGGCTTGTTGTCTATCGGACATAACTTATACAAAGAAACCCAGGCATCAGGAAACCCTGTTCAGGATACTCCGGGACAAAACGGTCTGGGCTTGATTCAGCAGGGTATGCTTGAAGGCTCTAACGTTCAAATCGTAGATGAACTTGTAGGTTTGATTAAGGCAGAAAGAGCTTTTGAATCAAATTCTAAGATAATTAACTCTTCAAGCAATATTCTGCAGTTGACGAATAATATGTCTTAATTTAGTGACTAAGTGACTAGGTGACTGAGTGACTAAGATTAGTAAATAGTAAATAAAATTATTACAAAGAAAAAACGCGGTGCACATCTGCCCCCCTTGCGGGGGAAGTACCCGAAGGGGGAAGGGGGGGGAAATATATTAAGAGAGTAGGTTGGGCATACCTGCCCAACAAAAACCCAACATCCTAAAACGATTTTGAACAAAAGGACAAGATGAAAAAGTTATTAGTAACATTTTTAATAATTTTAACCGGTGTATTAAGTGCAAACGCGCAGGTACTTAGTTCTGCTGATGTTAAGGCTTCTGTTGCAAAAATTCTTACCGAAAATTACAAAAAAATGACTGATGCAGAGGTTGAAGTTAAGGTAACAGGCACACAATTTGCCCAGCTCCAGCTTCCGGACGGAGCAGTGAATTACAAAGTCGTATCCGGCGGGGATAAGATAATTCCGCGAGATATTAAACGGGTTGATGTGTACGTAAACGGCGCATTTATTAAGACTTTGAATCTTCCTGTCCAAACTAGCGTTTATAAAGAAGTTCTTGTCGCAAATGACTTTATAAACAGAGAGCAGGCACTTACTAAAGAAAATTCTTCGGTTAAGAAAATGGATGTTTCCATGAAGATGGATTACATTCTTACTGAAAAAATGCTAGAAAAAGAAATTACCGCAAAAAAAGCATTCCAAAAGGGTGAAGTTATTGACAGAAGATTCGTAAAAATGAGACCTGATGTCGTAAGAAACGGAGAAGTCAGAATATTTTTTGTTTCAAATGATGCGGTTATGGTTTCGGTTGACGGAACTGCCATGTCAGACGGAATGTGCGGAGATTATATTGACGTGGAAAACAAAAACTATAAAAAGGTTTATAACGGAAAAGTTATAGGTGAAAATAAGGTTCTGGTGAATATATAATATTTGTTGGGGTAGAAACCCCAACCTACCAGCTTTTCTTTCGCTTTATTTCCGCAACAAAAGAGAAAGAAAAGTCCAGAATAAATTATATTTTATTTGTTATCATCCTCCCCAGCCCTCCCTCATATAGGGAGGGCTACAAGCCTGGCGCATTCCTTCCCTGGAGGGAAGGTTAGGATGGGTGCTTTTTTATAATTATAATTACTTCATTTTTTCTTCTTAAAAAAATGTTTTTGTCTTTACGATTTCCTTCATTTGATTGATGTTTTATTCGGAACAATAGTCTAAACTATACAATGTAGACTTTTAATGGGGAAGGTATATTCTTAGGGATTATTTCAATAATCCTGAAAGAAAGCGGGTAAGTATTATGAAAAAATTACTATCAAGTTTATTAATAATGTTGTTGATGATTGGGGGATTATTGCCTGCTTATGCTATTGATGCAAAAGTAAGAATCGTCGATTTGACTCACATTAAAGGAGTCAGAGAGAACCAGATTGTGGGATACGGTGTTGTTGTTGGTCTACCCGGAACAGGTGATAATTCCCGTTCAACACAAATTACTAACCAGATGCTTTTAAGGAATTTAGGTACTGTAATTGAACAGGAAAACTACATCCAAAAAGGTGCTTCTGCTGCGGTAATTGTAACCGCAACAGTACCGCCGTTTGCAAAAAACGGGGACAAAATTGATGTAACGGTTTCGGCAATGGCAGACTGTAAGAGTCTTGAAGGCGGTGTTCTGGTTCAAACAATCTTAAAAGCGCCAAACGGTGAAGCGGTTGCAGTTGCACAAGGACCTTTATCAGTTGGCGGTATTAACAAAAGTGCAGGCGGCTCTTCTGCAAGAACTGCAATTACTACAACGGGAAGAATCCCCGGCGGTGCAATAATTGAACGTGATATTTATACGGAAATCGGGGATGAAAATTCAATAACTTTATCAATAGACCGTTCCGATTACACACTTGTTTCAAGAATTGCAAAAACAATTTCTCAGGTAGCGCCGGCTCAGGCAGTTGACGGAAGCTCCGTTAAAGTGGAAATTCCGGCAAGATTTATGAATGACAGAGTCAATTTTCTTTCTATCATAGAGAATCTGGAGGTCTCTCCAACAATGGACAGGGCTAAGGTTGTTGTAAATGAAAGAACCGGAACTGTTGTAATCGGAGCAGATGTAAAACTCCTTCCGGCAGCTGTAGCACACGGAAACATTACGGTTACGGTTTCAACCACAAACGAAGTTTCACAGCCTAATGCTTTTGCAAACGGTGCGACAGTCGGATTTGAAAATGCAGACATAGAGATTAACAAAACTCCGGGAAGTCTTGTTACAATGCCTGCTAACAGCAACTTGAATGATTTAGTAAGGGCGCTAAACGCAATCGGAGTCGCGCCGGTTGACTTAATCTCAATACTGCAGGCACTTAAAAAATCGGGAAGCTTGCAGGCGGATTTGGTTATTATTTAGTTAGTGACTAGTGAATCGTGATTAGTGAATAGAGGTTAAAAAGAAAGGAGAATGTGAATGAGAATAGGAAAAGTGAAGTAATCTACTCACTGCTCACTATTCACCATTCACTAAGAAAAATGGATTTTTCAACACCTACAATAGATTTAATAAAACACGGACTAAACAATGCTCAGACGGTTAACTCTGATCAGGTTCTTTATAACAGAATCAAAGAATCCGGTGATTCAAAAGAGCAGTTGAGAAAGGCTGCAACGGAATTCGAATCAATATTTATTACCAAGATGCTATCCGAAATGGACAAGACAGTAGACAGAGAAAACGGACTTTTCGGAAAAGAAAGCCAGTATGTTGATACCTTTAAATCAATAGTTTATCAGCAAATGGGACGTGATATTGCAAATAATCCGAGAACCTCCTTCGGATTTGCAGATCAAATCTACAGACAAATGGAGAAGTATGTTGGGGGTTAGTGACTAGTGAATAGTGAGTAGTGAATAGATATTTTATTATGTTTTTATTTATAAACCACTATTCACTATTCACCAGTCACTATTCACCACCTAAAAAGGAGACAAAATGTTATCAGGAATAGAAACCAATTCAGTACAACAATTCAGCGCACTAAGCGCCTTCAAATCAGCACAAACTCTTCCTAAAAAAGAAGAGACTGAAATGAAGGAAGTTTCAGGCGGCACGGAATCAAATAACGCTAAGACTTTACTGGAGAGAATTGATGTAGATGAAGTAAGAGAATGCGCCAAAACCGTAGGAGAATTCAATATTTCGGATGATGACATAAAGTACGGTCTGTTATACGGTAGAAGTGTTATAGCGGAATTTCTATGTTAAAAATGTTTAGAAGTTGAGGAGTTGAGCAGAAGTTATTATTAATAATATTATGAGCGTAAGCGAATTTAAATTCTTCTAAACTTTTCAACTTCTAAACTCCTAAATTAATAAACTAATAGCCAAGCATTGAGGAAGAGGAAATGAAAAAAGTATTAACTATAATAGCAATATTAATGATGACAACAATGTGCGTTCAAGCAGAATCACTGTTTACGCTCGGCGCAACCCAGAATTATGCGGGCGTTCCGCGCTCATTGTTCGGCGGAGTTCAGGCGCATCAAATAGGGGATTTAATCTCAATTATTATGCAGGAAAATATAACAGTTAACGACAACCTTACATATTCTTCCGAAAAATCCTCCACAACGGTTGATACTTTCACCTCCTTTATAAACCGCTGGTTCGGACTTTCTCTTAAAGATTCTGACGGCTTTGGCGGTTCTAATGAAGTGTCAAACTCTGCAACCGGCGGCCGCACATTAACATTCGGCGACCAGATTGCAGTTCAGGTTGTGCAGCAGCTTCCTAACGGAAACCTTGCCGTACAGGGTAAAAAAACTCTCGTTAACGGAAACGAAAGAATGGATTTTATTGTAACAGGTGTTGTTGATCCGAGATGGCTTAACGCAGACGGTGAAATTTATTCATATAATGTTTCAAATCTGCAGTTTGCTCTCTCCGGCCGCGGCGCTATTTCAAGAAACCAGAACGAAGGTATTTTCAACAGATTTGTTAAGTATCTGTTCTAATGAAGTGACTAAGTGACAGGGTGACTGAGTGACTAAGTAAATTAGTAAACAGCTTTACTAACTGCACTGATAAAAGAAAAATTTAATAATCTCTTAATCACCTAGTCACTTAATCACTTAGTCACCAAAAAAGGAAACCTATGGACAAAAAACAATTCAAAAACTTAATAGAAGTATTAGACAAAATAATAGTTGCATATACGAATTTAAAAGAACTCTTTGAAGAGAAAAAAGAAACTCTTAAAAAATCAAAACCCGATGATTTAGGAGTGCTGGATAATAAAATTCTAGCTCTCAACAATGAGATAACAAGGCTCAATGACGAAAGAAAAAATCTTGCAACAGAGATGCTTGGTAAAGACACGAATATGTCCGGTTTTATTGAACTTGCGGCTAATGAAGCACCTGAATACATAAATGCTTTAGAAGAGAGAAAAGTAAAGATTTGTAAAATTATTCCCGAGTTAGTGTTATTAAATCAACAAAATGTGGAACTATTAAAACATGGCATCATAATAACTAACAAGATGTTGGAAACAATTATTGATGCATTTGCTCCTCAAGGATGTAATTACAACGGAGCAGGTAAAACAGACACACATGAATATAACATGTGGACCATAAATGAAGAAGTTTGACGGACGTACGTATTCAGCCGGCAGGATTTGCTGAAGCAAAATGTCCGGTTTGGGCTTCCGAATACAACTTAAAAGAATGAGGTAAAAATATGGCAAGTTTGTTATCATCATTAAATATGACTGCAAATACGCTTTCCGTAAACGAGAAAGCAATTAGTGTTGTATCTCACAATGTTGCAAATATGAATACCGAAGGGTACCATAAGCAAAGAGTTAACCTTGCAACAAGAAATATCGCAGGTGCTATCGGTGACAATGTAAATAACCAGATTCGCGCAAACGGCGGTGTTATGATTGCTAATGTTATGAGATATAATGATGAATATCTCAATAACTATTATAGAGAGCAGCTTTCTCATCTGAATACGCTGGACCAGCAGCTTGATACAATCGGCGACTTAGCAAGTATTTTTGATGACCTAGAAGGTGAAGGCATTGATGCCGCTCTTTCAGATTTTTATGAAGCATTAAATAATTTAAACGAATATCCCGCAAGTTCTACTGCCAGAACTAATTTTATAGAAACAGCTAAAACACTTGTCTCTGTTTTAAATTCTAAGAGTGTAGAGTTAGAACAATTAACAACAAAAGCACTTGGAGACGGTGAATCTCAAAGTGCTTTGGAAAGTTCTAAAATATATGTTCAATATTCAGCTTTAAATGATAAGTTAACAGAACTTGCAGACGTAAACAGAGCTCTTATGGTTACTCAGACAGGAACTCTGGAAGCAAATAATTTATTGGATAAACGCGATTTGATTTTGAATGATATCGCTCAATTTGTAGATATCGACGTAGAAGAAATTCATAATGGAGCTGTAAGAGTTTCTGTAGGCGGTGTCGATTTGGTAAGAGGAGCAAAAGTTGTCGGCGAATTAGATATTCAAACTGCTAAATCTTACTGCGAATCACAAAATCCTCCGATAGTTTATCCTGATGATTGGGATGGGGAAAATGCCGTTATCAGCATTATTAATCCGGAAGAGGAAAATAAAGTTGTTGTCTCAAATGCCAATTCTATTATTACGGAGGGAACTCTCGGCGGACTGCTGCATTCAGCAACTGCAGTTGACGGTGAGACTAATGCCGGAACAGCAATGGAGGGACTTAATACTTTAGCACAAGCAATTGCGGACATCTTTAATGAACTGAACACCAGAGAGGGCGCATATTGCATTAATCCTGATGATACGGGTAAATTAATGGACAGTCCTGATGATAATTTCTTGTTTGTAACAACAGATGAGGCTGGTAATATTACAACTACCGGAATTACTGCCGGAAATATTCAGCTGAACCCTGATTTATTCACAACGGACGGCATCTGGAATATTTCCTGCGCATATTTTGAAGATGGTGCAAATTTCGACGAAAATGCTGTCGGTAATGCTCAAAACGTGGCAGCAATGCTCGGAACAAGAAACATTAAGCAGGATGCATTAGACGGAATGTCTATTGAAGATTATTATACCTCTCTTGTAGGTAAAATAGCGTCTGCAGGAAGCAGCCTTCAGACACTTTATGATACACAATCCGCAGTAGTGGACGGTATCGAAACAAAAATTAAGGATGCAACCGGTGTAGATTTAAACGAAGAATTGGTCGATTTAGTTAAGTATCAAACTGCGTATTCAGCTGCAGCACAAGTATTTAATATATGTAATGCTTGTCTGGATACACTTATGACATTAGGAGGTTAGTCTTATGGTAGATAGAGTCTCAACTTCAGGAAAATACGCTCAGCTTGTTGCAGATATGCAGCAAAACTTAATAAACTACAACAGAATAACCGCCCAACTTACATCAGGACACAAGGTTATTAATATAACGGATGATCCGATTGCGGCAGTTAATATAATTAATACAAACAGGCAGCTGGGGCAGATAGATACGTTCTCTACCAATGTTGAGATGGCTAAGAGTGAGCTGAGTACGCTTGATGATTTAATGTCTCTTGCAACCGGTTATTTGCAGTCAGCTTGGGATAGAGCTGTACAGGCAAGCAACCAGACTTACGGAAATGATTCTCTTGAAGCAATTAAGGTTGAAATTGACGAAACAATTAAGACTATGGTCGACCTTGCCAATACAGAGTACAATGATAACTATATTTTCGGCGGTGCTAATACAAAAATTACTCCTTATACAATCGATGACAACGGAAATATTATTTACAACGGAACTCCATATGATAATCCGGATTACATAAGGCAAACAGAAGTTGCTGACGGAGTTTTTGAAGTTATTAATACAACCGGCGACAGGGTTTTTGGATATTATGAAGCGGTTCAGGAACAAACGGCAGACGGGAAAAATGTGTTTACTGACGCTGACGGCAGAAGAGTTATTGAAACCGTCGAAGCCGACGGTTCCAAAACTTATGCCTACGAGGATGATGGTACAGCTTATGCCGGCGATACCGCAGATCTTAAAGTTTCGGTTGCCGAAGAAAATTATTCCGGTGTTATGGGGGCAATGAAATTATTGAGTAATTCTATACAAATGATTCTTGATGGAGATTCCGAAGCCGGATACGAACAAATGAACGCAACATTAGATATGTTTGACTCTTCTATGAGAATGATAACCGAAGAGCAGACTAAATTCGGCGGCGTTTATAACCGCTTGGAGATGACAACTTCGACTCTTGATACGAACAACACAAACCTGACAGCATACCTATCAGAAATACAAGATGTAGATTTGACAACTGCAATAACTGACTGGTACATGGCACAATACGCTTATCAGGCAAGTTTACAGGTCTCTTCCGCTTCTATGGGTATGAGTTTGCTTAATTACCTATAAAAAATCTCCTTTACTCCTCACGGATGAAGAGTAAAGGACTACATAAATATAGTCTACAATTTTAATATACTTACCATTTTTAAGGACATTCTTTGTCCTTTTTTCTTTTTTTTAACTATGACTTATCGGGTGACATAGGTTAATATTCCTTATCTGTGTTTACTTCCCCGGTCACCCTCGAATGACTTGGCTACTGGCTGGCTGCCTATGACTTATCGGGTGACATAGGTTCGCGCCTTCCCCTCGCCCCTTGTGGGAGAGGGCTAGGGTGAGGGGTTGTCATGCTGAACTCGTTTCCACAACTGTCCAGGATAATTTTATAAACAAACTCCTTAACCCATCTCATATCAGTAACTGTGAAATATTACCTGATTTCAAGACATAAAAAAGACCCCTAACGCATTCATTTACCCCTCACCCGCATTCGTAGCTTTCACTCCGTTCAAGCATGACTGCGTCCTCTCCCACAGGGGGCGAGAGAAAAGTTTTCTAAGGGGCGATGGGTGCAAACCGAACAACCCAATATATTTTATCCCTGCCAATAATCCATTTACCGGTTTATCTGCTGATTCTGCGGCCGGTTAGTTGCATCGGGCTTTTATTCTGTCTATCAGTTTTGAAATGCTTTCTTTTTCTTCATCAGGGACATCAAAATTAATATAATCCTCAAAATATTCGATAGCATCTTCATAATCTTCTCTTGCAAGAAACAGAATTCCTACCTTTTTATATGCAAGGGTAAATTTGTCATTTACTGCTATTGCTTTAAGATAATTAGAAATAGCTTTATCTATCTCATTATTGGCTTCATATGCCTGAGCAAGAGCGTAATAAAGGAGTTCATTATTTTCCTTATACTCTATTACATTCTCAAAATTTGAAATAGCACTCTCATAATCGCCTAATTCAAAGCATACATGCCCTAAATCATAATACGCGTCGTAATTTTCTGGTTCGCCGTCCAAAACCCTTTCCAATTCGACAATAGCATCTTCCCACCTTTGGTCCTCTATATAAACTCTTGCAAGAAGATGCGCAATTGCAAGATTATCCGGCAGTTCGTAGCTTCCTCGTTGCAAAGTGCCCAGGGCAGAAGATAAGTCTCCGGCTTTATAATATAAATCAGAAAGGTTTATATAAGCTTGGGCCAATTCCGGATCTAACTCGATAGCTTTAGTATAAAAATTTTCAGCCTGCTCAAAATTTCCGAGACAAGAATAAGCAACCCCCATATTATTATAAACATCCGCATTATCAGGCTCTGTTTCCAGTACAGAGCTGAAAGCATCAATCGCTTCTTTGTATTTTCTTTCTCTAAAAAGGTTCATTGCCTTATCTATTTTCTCAGACATTTATAAATCCTCTTCTTCTTTTGTATCTATATTATGAATGATAGTTCTTACGTTTCCTTCTGCCACAAAATCTTTAGGATCCATTGTCATTTTAATTTTGTCGGCAATTATATCTTTATCTTGTTGTACAATTTTTGACCGGCCTACAAAATATACTTCATTAGGTTTTCCTGTCTCTTCATTCGGGAATACGGAAACTTTAGGCCCTTGGGCGTAGTAATCATCAAACCAAATTTTAACGTGGCCGCTTCCGATATATGAGTTTTGAACTTTGCTGTATTGTTGATAGTCAGAGTGTATTGTAAGTTTTTTACCGTCATCGGAGTATGCTATTGTTTTTGTATTACCCGAAACGCTCATTTCTTCGGTTATAGGATTGTAGACAAAATGATGTCCTTCTGATTCGTTTTGTTCTTGTTTTACTCTGGCATTACCTATCAAATCGATTTTTCTTAAACCGCCTTTTTCATCCGCTATAATTACGGCTTTGTCAGAATAAGTGTCGATATCTTTATATTTAATTGTTACACCGCCTGTACAGACCATTACACTGCTTTTGATATCATATTCTTGCGCATCTGCATTAATAACAACGATTGGGGTATTGCCTTCTGTTATAACAGACTGGGCTTCGCCTTCTGCTCTTACGATTTTATTAATCAATGATACTTTTAAAATATTTGCTTTAACTTCTCTTTTTTTATTTTCATTTACTTCATAGGCATAAGGTTTATCATAGAAAGTTGCAGTGTCCAATTTGTTGTTACGTCTCACTGTAACATCTGCTCTGTCGCTTTGTACAGTCAGGTTATCCAGCTTAACTTTGACTCCGCCGTCGAGTTTAATTTTCTTTTCTTTATCAGAAAATGTTTGAGTTTTGGAATCAATTATCAAATCGGACGAAAATACTGCCAAGCTTGAAAATATTAACAATAATAAAACTAAAACCTTTTTCATTTAGCCCCTTTCTTACCGTTCAACTGAATAGCCGAACCGGAAGTTTCTTTGCCGTCTTTATCATACAATTTTGTTGTGGTGTTTCCTATAATCTTAAATTTTTCATATCCTGCATAAATTATACCCTTTTCAGCAGTTGCAATCATTTCGTTGTTTTTCTTGATTACAACGTGGCCTTCTGCTATGGTATCTTTATTTGAACCGGACCAGATAAGTTTGTCTGTCGTGAGTGATGTCGAATCTTCTAAAACAATAAATGTATTTTCGTACAAAGTTATTTCTTTAGTTTTTTCGTTATACGTTCCCTTTGAGGATTGAAAACTCATTGAGACATTATTTTCTTTGTAAAAATTTCCTATGACATTATAAAGAGTTGCAATGCTGTGGTCGTTACTGTAATGCCCTGTCTCGCCGTAAATTTCAAAATATTTATTGCCGTCTTTTGTTTCTGTAATAATAATTCCTTGCGCATCAACTTTTTGTTCGTCCGGAGAACCTTTTAATTGAGCTCTTGTATAGTTTGCAGTAATTAAAGCTGCGCTTATAAAAGCCCAGCCCATAATAAAAATTACAACAAAACCGGCAAGAAGATAGGTGCGCTTTTTCTTGTCAATTTTTTTAAATCTCTCATAAATTCTCTTAAGAGTTTCCATAAAAATATTTTATCACAGTAATAATGGTTCTTCAATAAAGAGGATTACACTATAATATATAATCTTTTGTTTTAAGTGACAGTATTTTTAAAACTTCATCTTTACTTGTAGTTGAACCGAAAATTATCGCAAATAGAGGGTTTTCTTTGAAATTAATTCTTCTGACCTCCAGAACATTTGAATAATTAGCCAGAAATCTTTCATACTCAAAGCCCTGTATTTTATTTTTATCTTCGTTTATAGGAACTTCCGCCATAGAGAAATAAAATACATCTTTGCCGGCATTTGCAAGAATTGTGTTCCAATCAGGTTTTCTCTGCTCAAAGAAACATTCATAAACATTAATTCCCCAGGCATATTTTGCGACATCTGTTGTGCACCATCCGGCAAAACGCATAGGATTAATTTCTATAGGAATAATGTTATCATCCGGCGTAACTCTAATTTCTATATGCAAAGGGAAGTTTTTAATATTTTTTAATTTGCCGATATCTCTAAGCAATAATCCGAATTTTGCCATATATTTAATCATAATGCCGGCTGACATCAAATAAATTCTATCGCTTACATCGTTTGAATTTAAGAATGGATGCTGGAATATGTTTAAAATTACCGGTTCACCATCTCTGTCGTAATATGCATCAATTGCAAATTCTTCTCCTGTAATCATCTCTTCTATAATGAATTTAGAAGAATTTATGACATTATCCGGATACAAAACAGAAGCTTGCTGCATTTCTTTGTCTATTTTTTCAATTACTGTTTTCCACTCTGCAGCGTTTTTGATTGTGTGTACTCCAAAACTTAAAAACCCGACAGAAGGCTTCAAAACAACAGGGAATTTTATACTTTCAGCAGATAAATTTTTTAGTTCATCTAAAGTTACTGCTTGAAAGAAAAATTCAGGGTACATTTCTCTAAGGGCTTCTCTGAATGTAACCTTATCTTTGCAAAATTTTATATATTCACTAAGATTAGAATTTGGAAGATTTTGTAAAACCCAAGATATTGCATTTTCGGAATTTGAATATATCAGAGGATATTCCTGTGTTAAATAATAATTTTTAGCAATATCAGAAGGAACCATCTCAAAAGCACCTTCTTCAATGTCAGCATCTTTTATTGCGTCATTTTCCAGAACGTACCAATCATTTTGTACGACTGTATCAATAAGAAATTCAGAAGCGTATGGTTTTTCTATTATTATCATATTCAAGCCTTTCATTATAAATTTGTTATTTTAATTATACTAAAAATTGAGATTTAATTACAACAAAAAAGCGGATTTTTAAATCCGCTTTTTTGTTAATCTTACATCTTAGATTATTTATCCATCGGGAATGCTCTTACGACTGTTACTGAACCGTCAACATTCTTTCTGACTCCTGTATCGTTTTGATCATCTTCCAAATCTGCTGCGTATGCTACCGGTGTGTATACTTGACTCATATCTACTGATTGGTTTTCGAAGCTTCTCAAAACTTTTACGTTTTCGTTATCTTCCGGGTCAATTGTTGGTTCCGGCTGCGGTTCTGGTTCCGGTTCTGGTTCCGGTTCCGGTTCTGGTTCTGGTTCTGGTTCTGGTTCTGGTTCTTTATCAGGACCTACAAGGTATGTATTTTCACCCTTGATTTGTGTACCGTCATTGTTGCCGCCTTCGCCATCTGTTATTTCGTATGTGATTTCTTCATTACCGTTGATTGTTACTTCTTCGTTATCTTTAATATTTGTGAATTTTAATTTGTAATCTCTTCCGGGGAAGTCAACTTTAACTTTATCAGTTTCTCTGCCTACATTAATTGTATCAGCTGTTACATCACCTGTGATTTCAATGTATTTGCCCGGTGCTGTTATATTTACTTTACCTGCATTTGCGCCTGTCAATTTTACATCGCCTGATGAAGCAATTTGAGTTGTTGCTGTTGACGGAGTTTCAATCTTTGTGATTGTACCGCCGGTAATATTGATATTACCGGGAGTTCCTACGCCGTCAGCAATGTGAGTATAATTTTCCATTATGCTTATTACTTTTTCATCAACTGTTGTATTGCCTGTTGCTTTCAAACCGCCTAAGTAACCGTTTGAAGAAAATTCATATTCATTAGCATCAAGTATAGCTTTCCCATCTGTTAGGACGTTCAAGTTATCTGATTTTAAAGAAATTTTATCTGCTTTTACGTTAACAGTTGTCATTACGTGACCGTCTGTCGCATGAGCTGTTAACTTGCCACCGACTTCCAAACTGCCGTCTAATAACTGTTTGTCTTCAAAATTGTAGTTACCTATGTGAATATTATGTTTAGATTCAATAGTTGCATTACCGCCGATTTTATTAT
This sequence comes from Candidatus Gastranaerophilales bacterium, assembly GCA_944324195.1. Taxonomy (GTDB): domain Bacteria; phylum Cyanobacteriota; class Vampirovibrionia; order Gastranaerophilales; family Gastranaerophilaceae; genus CAG-196. Next base: position 7,520 of record CALUVJ010000001.1, on the reverse strand, counting down.
TGCCTACTACGTGAACAAAGTGTTTGTAACCTTGAGGATTTTCAGATTTAGCAACTGTTTTTAAGTTCATATCTTTGCCAACCTGAACATTACCTACTTCCAAGAAGCCGCCGCCGTTTGTCATATTCAAATTGCCGTCAACTTTTGTATTTCTTGCATACATTAAGACTCCGTTACCTTCAACATCAACATCACCTGTTACGTGAAGAGCTTTGCCGTTTGCAACATAGTTTAAAGAAACACTGTCATCTGATTTTATATTTAAATTTCCTTTGATTTCGCCGCCGCCAACTGTTTTAACGATTCCTTTATCAGCGATAATATAAACGTCACCGTCAATATTTACTGCTTCCAGTCTAACGCCTTTTGTAGAATCAAGGTTTCCGGCAGAAAGGTAATCTTGACCGTTTTGTGTGATAAGTTTCATACCGTTTTGTGCAATGATTTCGCCGCCGGTTACATTAATTGAAGGGGCTAAGATATTAAATTCGCCGCCAACATTGAAGTTTGAATCTTCAATAGTTACTACACCAACAGAATTTGCGGTAGGTATAGTTGAAACATTCATAACACCATCAACAAATGTTGCTGTCATCGGTTGAGTTGTGACCATTGTGTCACCGGCAGTTGCAAACTGCGCTCCGTCAAAAAATACACCGTTAGGGTTTGAGATGATTAATTTTGCAATACCCTGATTTGCACTTATCTGACCTGCTATAGTTGTCATACCACTGTTAACTGTATTCAAAATTGTAAGTCCGTTTGCTCCGTTTACGGCGTTAAAGTTTAAAGATTCGCCTTTATTTACGTTTAATCTATCCCAGTTAACGTGTGCACTGCCGTTAAAGTTTAAATCTAATGAATTGTTGCCCTCGATTTTACCTACATAACCGCCTTCAATTTTATTAATTGAAGCATCGCTTAAACCTGCAGCAAGTGAACCTAACTGCATTGATGCGAATACTGTTGATAAAACCAGTGCTGAAATCTTTTTCTTCAAGTTTCTCATATTATGCTCCTCTAAATTTTTAAATCCCTTAGTTATATAAAGTATATCTGTTTGTAAAAATTGCTTTTTTGTAACAGAAGTTTACAAATATCTTTTTGCTTTACATTACGTTACACAAAAGGCAATTTTTGAGTATATACTTGTTTTTATATATATAAGTGTAGTAAGCATAAAGGTGTAATTATGATGAATTTTGGATTCGGCTATCCTGGAATGATGGGAATGTACGGAGCGGGAATGAACAGCGGAAACACAAATGTTTATTTCCGTAATAAATATGGCTGCGAGAATTGTTTCAGAAAAGAACCATACTGGCAGGAGTACCCTAAGCCAGTGCTTCCGGAGCCTAAAAACAGCTTGAAGCCATCCTGGTTTAAACGTTTTTTGAATAACGTATTAGGAGGATAGGGTAATTATTTATTCATGTCTTTTATCATTTATTCATGCTATTATTTAGTATGTAATAAAGATAGGAGTCATAGAAATGGCAAAAGATTGCAGTTTTGATGTAGTATCCGAATTTGACAAACAAGAACTTGTTAACGCGGTTGATCAGGTTAAGAGAGATTTAACTTCGCGTTTTGACTTGAAAAACTCTAACTCATCTATTGATTTGGAAGCTGATAAGTCAATTACTATCACAACAAATGATGATATGAAGTTAAAAAATATTTATGATATTTTGCAATCCAAACTTATTAAAAGGGGGATTAGTATAAAAATTCTTGACGCACAGCCGATTGAAAATGCTCTGGGCGGAAACGTCAGACAGGTATATAATCTGAAAAAAGGACTTACACAAGAACTTGCAAAAAAGATTGTAAGTGATATTAAGGATACAAAATTAAAAGTGCAGGCTTCAATTCAGGGCGAGCAGGTTAGAGTTTCCGGAAAAAGCAGAGATGATTTACAAGCGGTAATTCAAATGCTCCGCACAAATGAAGAAAAGTATGACGCACCATTGCAGTTTACAAATTACAGATAAAGAAAAAAGTTTAGAAGGGGATAAGTTTAGAAGAATCTAATCAAAAATTTCTTCTCAACTCCTAAACTTCTAAACTCCTAAACTAAACAATGCCAAACATAGAAAATACAATAGACAGAATACAGGAAATCCTTGATAACGGTTCCGAAAAACAGCTGAGTGAAGAATTAAACAGCTATCACTCAGCAGATTTGGCTGACATTATCCAGCAGCTTAAACCGGATGAAAGGCTAAAGTGCTTTCCTGTCATTGATGAGGAAAAAGCTTCAGATGTTATTGAATATTTGCCTCCTCAATTGCAGGTGGAAATTTTAGGCGATATTGATACAGAACTTGCTTCCAGATTGATTTCCAAACTCCCGCATGATGAAGCGGCTGACGTTTTAGGCGATATGGAGGAGGATGAGTCTCGGGCATACTTAGAGCAATTACCGCAAAAATTCTCCTCAGAAGTTCGTGAACTTTTGACCTACAATGAGGACTCCGCAGGTGGTATTATGAACCCGCTGGTTCTTACCGTATACGATAATATGACAGTAAAAGAAGCTCTTGACACAATAAGGATTAAAGCTGAAAAAGAAAACATGGAGCTTTATTATGTTTACGTTGTGGATAAACATAATCATCTTGTAGGGGTAGTTTCTTTAAGAAATCTTCTTACAACACCTGTAGATTTAAATATATCTGATATAATGTCAAAAGATATTGTTAAAGTGCATATAGATGATTATCAGGGCCACATAGCGGATATTTTTATGAAATACCAGTTTAATGCATTACCTGTAGTCGATTTGTATAATCACCTGAAAGGTATTGTAACGTGGGATGACGTTCAGGATATTGTTGAAGAAGAAACTACTGATGAAATTTATACATCTTCCGGTATCGTAACTGATTTGGGCGATGATGATGACGATATTTTAACGGGAAGTCTTGCACATTCAATAAAAGCAAGGATTCCGTGGCTTTTTATAACTCTAATCGGAGAATTTATTGCAGTAACAGTTACAAACAAATATGACAAAACTTTTTCGGCACTCCCGATAATTGCGGCTTTTATGCCGCTTCTTGCCGGGCTTGGCGGAAACATCGGTACACAGAGTATCACTCTTATGGTCAGAGGTATGTCAACGGGACAAATTACTTTGAGTTCCGGCTGGCATCAGATTATGAGAGAAACTATTACCGGATTGAGTATCGGCGCCGTTTTTGGCCTGCTTGTAACTCTTGTAACATGGGGCTGGCAGCATAATTTAGAACTGGGACTTATTGTCGGTATCGCAATGTCGCTTAATATGACTATTGCTACCATGATTGGAACCTGTACGCCGTTAATATTAAAAAAATTAAAAATAGATCCCGCAGTTGCTTCAGGACCGGTTATTGCAACAACTATTGATGTTATCGGACTTGCTATATACCTGACACTTGTTACATGGTATTTGATTAGTTTGTAACCGGCGGGCAGGACGGAATTATTGTGGAAGAAAAAAGATACAATCAATACAGCAGTTTCTTAAAACAAAAATTTGGTGCTAAGGTTTACAAAATAACGATTGATGCGGGTTTTTCCTGCCCTAACAGAGACGGAACAATTTCAAACTGCGGATGTATCTTCTGTGACGACGGCGGAAGCTTTTCACAAGCGCATTCCAATCAATTAAGCATAGAAGAACAAGTCAGAGTAGGTGCAGAAACTTTAAAGAAAAGGTTTAAAGCTGAAAAATTTATGTCATATTTTCAGGCTTTTTCTAATACTTATAAGCCCGTAGATGAACTTGAAAAAATATATAAAGCATCTCTTACACATCCTGATATTGTGGGGCTTTCAATCGGTACACGCCCTGACTGTATTGATGATACGAAACTCAAACTTATATCTTCATTTACACCCGATTATTACACCTGGATTGAATACGGGCTTCAATCAGTACATGACAAAACATTAAAAAAAATTAATCGCGGACACGACTATGCTTGCTTTTTAAAAGCTTATGAAAAAACAAAATCCTACGGTATAAATATTTGTCTGCATGTTATTCTCAACCTTTTTGAAACTTATGATGAAATGATGGATACTGCAAAAACGATTGCCCAATTAGAACCGGAAGGCGTAAAAATCCACATGTTGTGTGCGTTGGAAGGTACAAAGCTGGCTGAAATGTACAGGGCGGGAGAAATTGATTTTATGACGGAGGATGAATATGTAAAAACCGTTTGTGATTTCTTGGAATATTTGCCGCCCGAAACCACTATTCACAGGCTTGCAGGAAACGGATTAAGAACAGAACTTGTTGCCCCGCGCTGGATAGGGAAAAAACTCGACTGCCTTAATAAAATAGACAGAGAATTTGAGCGCAGAAATTCCTATCAGGGTATTAAATTTACCCCCTCCCCACCCTCCCCGCAGGAGAGGGAACGCTCATTTGTTAAATAAAAGCCTATATACAAACCGGCAATTTTCTTTTATAATACACCTATGGATAAAAAAGTAATTTCAACAAACAGAAAAGCTTTTCACGATTTTTTGATTTTTGACAAATTTATTGCAGGGATTGTTCTTACAGGTACAGAAATAAAATCCATAAGAAAAGGAACAATAAATCTTAAAGATTCTTTTGCAAAAATTGAGGATAATGAAGTTTTTCTCTACGGAATGCATATCTCACCATACGAACAGGGCAATCGTTTTAATCATAAGCCTGACAGGGTGAGAAAATTACTTTTGAATAAACGTGAAATTCTGAAAATTTCAGATAAAGTGAAAAAAGATGGTGTAACAATTGTTCCTTTAGAATTGTTTTTAACTCATGGTTTTGCTAAAATAGAGCTGGGGTTGGCAAAAGGTAAAAAACTTTATGACAAAAGAGAAACTATTACCAAAAAGACTCAGGAGCGGGATATTGCACGTATAATGAAACGATAGTGTCTGATAAGTGTATTATAAAAGAGGAATGGCGGATGTTTAACAGAGATTCAATTTTAAAAAGTTTAAATGCTGAAAATTATTACATAGATAATCATTCGCTTGATTTGTTTTTACAGGATTGGAAAATAGAAGCCATATATGAAGATGAGGACGGGCTTGAGTTTTATGACGATTTAGCTTTGGAAAAAATAAAAAAAGGAATTTCTCTAAAAGCACAAGGTTACAGTGATGAGCAGATTATAACCAAACTTTCCAGAATGGAAGCTAAGGTTGAAAAAAATGAAGAACCTCTGAAGCCTGTGCAACCCGTTATTGTAAGTGATTCTGTTGAGGAAGTTCTGCAGGAGCCGTCTCTAAAGGAAGAAACTTCTCCTGATATTATTCCGCAAGGAAAGAGCTTTACACTTGATGTTTCCAGCCAAACTCTGCAAATGCTTGCGCAAGCTGTTGCAAAGAAAATTAGTGATGATATTACTAATTCTGATATGGCAACAAGGCTTATTGAAGCCGGCGGATATAAGAGAGATAATGAGATTCTTGCCAAACAGGTTAAAGAGCTTCTGGAACATAATAAGGAACTCTCTCAAAGGATTGAGCAGTTAGAAAGTCATGCTTCAAAAAGTTTCTGGGCAAGATTCCGCAGCAAACGTTAATTATTATGGATAAAAAATACAAAGATTTCTTACAAGATTTCGATTTAAGGTTAAAAAATTATTTCAATCAACACAAGTCTCATATTCATTGCAAAGCCGGATGTTCTTTTTGCTGCGAAGCAGGAGATTATCCCCTCTCTCAACTTGAATTGGAATATCTTATGCAGGGATACATCAAGCTTGATAATGAAACTAAAAAGAAGGTTCAGACAAACTTTAAATCAATGGTTAAAGGTGGAAAATGCCCGTTTCTGATTGACAAAAAATGTTCTGTGTACCAATATCGCCCGATAATTTGCAGGGTTCACGGGCTTGCCTATTTATACAAAGAAGGTAATGTCAAAGTTCCGTTTTGTGTGAGAGAAGGTAAAAATTATTCTGATGTTTACAGTAACGGTGAAATCAATATTAATCCTATAATTGAGAGTCTTGATACTCCAAATGTTTTAAAAGAATTTGACTATGGAGACATAAGAAATCTTTATGATTGGATACAAATAAAAACCCTTTAGAGTTTTATCTAAAGGGTTTTTTTTATTGTATTAACACCTTTTATTCTTTAAGAAATGATTCGTAATTTCTTGCAAGCAAGTGTGTTTTTATCTGGTTTATAAAATCTAATGCAACACCAACCATGATTATCAGAGATGTAGCACCGATTCCCTGCAGAGTGGTTATTCGTGTAATGTAACTGGCGAAAGCAGGAACAAGGGCAATTATACCCAAGCCTAAAGCTCCAATAAAAATTGTTTTAGTCAGTATTTTATCAAGAGCTTCCGCAGTAGGTCTGCCGGGCTTAACCCCCGGAATTGATGAACCGTATTTTTTCAAATTATCAGCAATATCTTTTGGCTGCATATTTGGCATAATTGATGCGTAGAAGAAAGTCAGTCCTACAATCATTAAGAAATATATTGCGTAATAAGTTATACCGCTAGGGTTAAATATTTTATTCAGAACGAGTACAACATCCTGAATCCATCCGGCAGGCAAATTTGCTTGCCCGACAAGACTTAATATTGTAGATGGGAACAGAAGAATTGCTACCGCGAAGATTATCGGCATAACCCCGCCCGGATTAAGTTTAAATGGTATAAAAGTATTTACTCCGCCGTAAACCTTGTTTCCAACTTGTCTTTTAGGGTTAACAATAATAACTTTTCTTACAGCTTCCTGCATTATTACAATGAAAACCATTGTAACAAAGAAAATTGCAAGTAAAAGAATTAATCCCCACATTAAAGATGAGTCATTAGAAACCATTTGAGCGGTTCTTGATGAATAAAGCGGAATACCTGATAAGATACCCACAAAAATTATCAAAGAGCCGCCGTTTCCGATGCCTTTTTCCGTAATTAATTCAGACATCCACATTACAAGTACAGAACCTGCAGTAAGTGTTATTACAGAAGAAATATAGAACATTGCATGATTTAGTCCGGCAGTAATTGAGCCCGGTAAATGAGCAAGATAGCCCATAAAAATCATTCCCTGGAAAGCTGCAAGTACGACCGTAAATAATCTTGTATATTGAGAAAGTTTACGTCTGCCTGCTTCTCCGTCCTCTTTCTGTAACTTTTCAAGTGCCGGAATAATTACAGCCATCAATTGCATTATAATTGATGATGTAATATAAGGTCCGATACCTAAAGCAAATATGGAAACTTTTCCCAATGCACCGCCGGAGAACAGGTCTAAAAACCCGAGAATGTTATTTCCGGAAGCTAAATTTGAAAAAATTTCATTATTTATACCATACACCGGCAAATGAATACCAAAACGGAACAGTACAAGCATAATAAAAGTAAAAATTAATTTTTCTTTTAATCCTGATGCATTCCACATTGACATCAAATCTGCCGTAGTCGGCATTCTCATTCCGCCTGTCATTATACTAATTCAACCTTTCCGCCTGCTGCTTCAATTTTTTCTTTTGCTGATGGA